>JBIKUN010000154.1:0-10092 GCA_044347565.1 Vicinamibacterales bacterium
ACGGCCGCCGGCTGTTCGTCTACACCAACAGCGGCAACGTGGCGCAGAGGAAGGGCTACGCCTGCGAGCTCGACAGTTCGGACGTGCCCGTGCCCTCCCCGTCGTCCGCGCCTGACTTGTAACGGGGACTTGTAACGGGGTCTGTCACCGTCACCGCTTGTAACCGGGTCTGTCACCGTCAGTGACCGTGACAGACCCCGTTACAAGCGCGCAGGCGATTGCCCCCAATGGGGTCTGCCCTGGTCAACGGCTGTTACAATCGCCACGTGCGGGGTGGCAGTTTCTTCATCGGGGCGATGCTCGTCGCGGCGATGGCCGCGTCGGGCGTGGTGTCGAGCGCGCGTCAGGCGCCCGTGGCGTCGCATGCGCCGGCAGCTGGGCCGCCTGACGCCACCACGCCGCGCGCGTTCGTCGAGCAGCACTGCATCACCTGCCACAACGATCGCGCCCGCGCTGCCGGACTTTCCCTGACCGCCGCGCCCGCGGATGTCACCGCCGACGCCGCGCTCTGGGAGAAGGTCCTGCACAAGGTGCGCAGCGGGCAGATGCCGCCCGCGGGACGTCCACGCCCGGACGCGGCCACCGCGCGCGCCGTCGTCCGCACGATTGCCGACACGCTCGATCGCCACGCCGCGCTGCATCCGCAGCCCGCGCGTGTGGGCGCGCATCGGCTGAACCGCACCGAATACGCCAACGCCGTGCGCGATGTGCTCGGACTCGACGTGGATGCGTCGGCGCTGCTGCTGCCGGACGAAGCCGACGACGGCTTCGACAACATCGCGGCGAGCCTCGCGCTCTCGCCCGCGCACCTCGAGCGGTATCTCGCCGCGGCCAGGCAGCTCTCGCGCCTCGCGGTGGGTGATCGCACGCTCGCAGACGCGCCGGCCTCGGCGCTCTATAAGCTGCCGAAGCTGCTGGAGCAGGACGTCCGCCTGGGCGACGACCTTCCCTTCGGCTCGCGCGGCGGCCTGGCCGTGCGCCACTTCTTCCCCGTGGCCGGCGACTACACGTTCAAGGTGCGCCTGCGCCGGCAGGTCTACGACTACATCATCGGCATGGGACATCCGCAGGCGCTCGACCTGCGGGTGGACGGCGTCCGCGTGCAGCGTTTCACCGTAGGCGGTGCGGCCACCGGCATGCCGGGGCCGCTCACGTGGAACGGCGAGATCGTGGGCGAGACGCGGTACGAACTCTACATGCACGCGGCGGACGACGGCCTTGAGGTGCGGACGCGCGTGGCCGCGGGCTCGCACGTCGTGTCCGCGTCGTTCGTCGACACGCCGTGGGAAGTCGAGGGTGTGCAGCAGCCCATGCCGCTCGACTTCGCGCGCGGCGCCGACGAGATGTACGAGGGCCTCGCCGCGGTGGACTCCCTCGCCGTCACCGGCCCATTTGTAACGGGGTCTGTCACGGTCACGAACAACGCAAATACTGCAACGCCCGTGACCGTGACAGACCCCGTTACAAGTGGTGCAGGTTCTGACACATCAAGCCGGCGTGCCATCTTCGTCTGCTCGCCCGCGGCCACCGCCACGCCCGCCGTGGCACGTGACTGCGCTTCGCGTATCCTGACGCGGCTCGCGACACGTGCGTATCGCCGTCCCGCGACGCCGGCGGATGTCGCGACGCTGCTCACCTTCTACGACACCGGCCGCGCGAACGGCGGCTTCGATGCCGGCATCCAGCAGGCCGTCGAGCGGATGCTCGTGAGCTTCAACTTCCTCTTCCGCATCGAACGTGCGCCCACGCCCGCAGCCACCACGCGCGCAGGCACGGCGCCCCGCGGCACGTCCACGGGCGCTTACCGCGTCACCGATCTCGACCTCGCCTCACGTCTCTCCTTCTTCCTCTGGAACAGCGTGCCCGACGACACGCTGCGCGATCTCGCCGTCCGCGGACGCCTCCGCCAGCCGGCCGTGCTCGAGCAGCAGGTGCGCCGCATGCTGGCAGACCCACGTGCTCGCGCGCTTACGACCAGCTTCGCCGCGCAGTGGCTCACGCTGCGCAAGGCCAGCGCCTGGCTGCCCGACCCCAACTTCTTCCCGGAGTTCGACGAGAACCTCCGTCGCGCCTTCATCGAAGAGACCACGCGTTTCCTCGACGATCAGCGGCAGGCCGACAGAAGCGTGCTCGATCTCATCCGCGCCGACTATTCGTTCGTGAACGCGCGGCTCGCCGAACACTACGGCCTTCCCGGCATCACCGGCGATCGCTTCCGCAAGGTCACCTTCACCGACGGCGCGCGCGGCGGCGTACTCGGTCAGGGCAGCGTGCTGATGGTGACGTCGTATCCGGACCGCACGGCGCCGGTCGTGCGCGGCGCCTGGGTGCTCGAGAACCTGCTCGGCATGCCGCCGCCTCCGCCACCGCCGAACGTGCCGCAGCTGCAGGCCACGGACACCGCCGGCAAGCCGCGCACGATGCGCGCGCAGATGGAGCTGCACCGGCAGAATCCCGCCTGCGCCACCTGCCACGTGCGCATGGATCCGCTGGGTTTCTCGCTCGAGAACTTCGATGCGATCGGGCGCTGGCGCACGCGCGACTCCGGCGGGCCGATCGATGCGGCGTCGGTGTTCGCCGACGGCACGCCCATCGACGGCGTGGCAGGCCTTCGCCGCTTCCTGCTGCAACATCAGGACGACTACGTCGAGACATTCGTCAGCAAGATGCTGACCTACGCCCTCGGTCGTCACGTGGACCACCGCGACATGCCGGCCATCCGCCGCATCGTGCGAGAGGCCGCGCCCGGCGAGTTCCGCTGGACGGCCATCATCCTCGGCATCGTGAAGAGCACGCCCTTCCAGATGGGGACTCCCGCGTCATGATCATCACGAAGAAAGCGCTCTCCCGACGCACCGCGCTCAAGGCACTCGGCGCGGCCCTGCCGCTGCCGTTCCTCGATGCGATGGTGCCGGCGCTCACGGCGCTCGAACAATCCGCCGCGCAGCCGCGCCTGCGGTTCGGCGCCGTCTACACGCCGAACGGCGTGATTCCGTCGCAGTGGTTCCCGACCGGCGTGGGACGCGACTTCCAGTTCTCGCCGTCACTCTTGCCGCTCGAGCGGTTCCGGAATGACCTGACGATCATCAGCGGCCTCGACAGCGTGCCGCCGCCGCCGCCCGGCGAGACGCAGTACAACAACCACGCGGATGCCAGCACGCGCTTCCTCACCGACGTCACGCCGAGCCGCTCGCTGCGTGCCGGTGTCTCGATCGATCAGCTCGCCGCGAGGGTGCTGAGCAAAGACACGGTGCTGCCGTCGCTCGAGCTCGCACTCGAGTCGGTGGACTCAGGGTCGTCGTGCGACTTCGGCCGCAGCTGCGTCTACACGGGCACGATCGCGTGGGCGGGGCCCACGCAGCCACTGCCGATGGAACACGACCCGAGCGCCGCGTTCGTGCGCCTCTTCGGTGACGGCGCCGGGGTAGACAGCTCCACGCGTCGCGCGCGGGTGCAGCAGAAGGGCTCGATCCTCGACTCGCTGCTCGCGGAGGTGGCGTCGCTCCGGCAGTCCGTCGCGGCCGACGATCGCACGAAGATCAGCGGGTATCTCGAGAGCATCCGCGACGTCGAGCAGCGCATCCAGAAGGCGCTCGCGTTCAATGCGGAGATGCCGTCGTTCACGCGTCCGGCCGGCGTGCCCGAGGCGTTTGCCGATCACGCGAAGCTGATGTTCGACCTGCAGCTGCTCGCCTTCCAGGGCGACGTGACGCGCGTGGGCACGTTCATGATCGGGCGCGAGTTCAGCGGCCGCACGTATCCGGAGATCGGCGTGCCGGACGCGCATCATCCGATCTCGCACCACCAGCGCGATCCGCTGCGCATGGAGAAGTGCGCGAAGATCAATCGCTACCACGCCGAGCTCTTCGCCCACTTCATGCAGCGCCTGAAGGACACGCCCGACGGCGACGGCACGCTGCTCGACCACGTCGCGATTCTCTACGGCGCGGGGATGAGCGAAGGTAACGGCCACGTGCCCGAGAACCTGCCGCTCGTGCTTGCGGGCGGCGCCAACGGACGCCTCACCGGCGGCCGCCACATCAAGTATCCGAAGGGCACGCCGCTCGCCAACTTCCACCTGGCGCTGCTCGACAAGCTCGGCATCGCAGTCGACAAACACGGCAACAGCACGGGCCGCGTGAGCCTCGACTGATGGCGTCCCTGGTTTTCGGGGACAGGTCCCGTACGCGTTTCGTGAGGGACCTGTCGCCAGCGCGTGCCATCGTGGCCACGGTGGCACTTATCGCGATGTGCGCGGGCGTGGCTCAGGCGGGGCCGCTCGTGGACGCGGTGAAGCGGCGCGACGCCGCCGAGGTGCGGGCGCTCCTCGCCGACAAGGTGGACGTGAACGCGCGCGAGGGTGATGGCGCAACCGCCTTGCACTGGGCGGTGAGCCAGGAAGACGCCACGCTCGTGTCGCTGCTGCTCGAGGCCGGCGCCACACCGGGCCCGGCGAACGACCTCGGCGTGACGCCGCTGCATCTGGCAAGCGCGCTCGGCAACGCGGACCTCGTGACCAGGCTGCTCACCGCCGGCGCCGCTGCCGATCCCGCGACGCCCGTCGGCGTCACGCCGCTCATGGAGGCCGCGCGCGTGGGCAGCGCGCCCATCGTGCGCGCGCTCGTCGCGACGGGCGCCGCCCCGGCCGCGCGCGAACACGAGCGCGGGCAGACGGCGCTCATGTGGGCGGTCGCGCGCCGCCACGCCGACGTCGTCGCCGCGCTGCTTGCCGCCGGCGCGGACGTCCGCGCGCGCACCGCCGCCCGCACGGTGACGGTGATGCTCGACCGCGGTCCGGGGCGCGAAGCGAAGACGTCGATGCAGCACGGCGCGCAGGTGCAGCAGGGCGGCTTCACCGCGCTCCACTTCGCGGCGCAGGTGGGCGATGCGGCCTCGGCGGCGCTGCTCGCGGACGCCGGCGCTCCGCTCGACGATGCGGCCGCTGATGGCAACACGCCGCTCGTGCTGGCGGCGTTCTCGGGTCATGGCAACGTCGCGCGACTGCTGCTCGCGCGCGGCGCCAACGCGAATGCCGCTGGCGCCGGCTACACCGCGCTGCATGCGGCGGCCATGCGCGGGGACCTCGAGACCACCACCGCCCTGCTCGCGAAAGGCGCCGACCCGAACGTCCGGCTCACGAAGGGCAGCCCGGTGCGCCGCTTCGCCTCGCAGTGGTCGCTGCCGCGCACGTTCACCGGTGCGACGCCGCTCTTCGTGGCCGCGGCCTATCGCGAGACGGCGATCGTGCGCGCGATCGTCGCCGCAGGCGCGCAGCCGAACGTCGCGATCGAGAGCGGCCTCACGCCGCTTGTCGTCGCCGGCGGCGTCACCTTCGAGAAGGAAGTGCGGCCGACGGATCTGGCGCGCTGGAACCTCGTGGACTCCGACTTCCCCGAGGTGCCGACCGCCGAGGCGGACGTCCACGACACGCTCGCCGTGCTGGTGAGTGCCGGCGCGAACGTCAATGCCACCGACGCCAACGGCACGACCGCGCTCCATCCCGCCGCATCGAACGGCTGGGTCACGGTGATCCAGCTGCTCGCGGATGCCGGCGCGAAGCTCGATACCGAGAACAAGAACGGCGTCACCCCACTCGCGCTCGCCGAGCCGCGCGAAGATGGCCGCACGAAGCGTGGCCTCGGCTCGAAGGCGGCGCAGGAACTCCTGCAGAAGCTCCTCGCCACCCGGCCCTGAGTTGTAACGGGGTCTGTCACGGCCACCGTTTGTAACGGGGTCTGTCACCGTCACCAGCCCACGGCCCCACCACATCAGTCAGAGACGGTCGACGCGGCTTGGTGACCGTGACAGACCCCGAAGACAACTGGTGACCGTGACAGACCCCGTTACATCCCGTTACGCTCCGGTACACGTCAGCAGATCCGGGGGAGCTGCTCGCCGCTGAGCATGTCCATCACGCGCGTGGCGCCGATGCTGCTGCGCAGGGTGACGAGGCCGGCCGGGGTGGTGTCCACGGTGCCGATGCGCACGGCGCCACTCGACACGTCGAAGCCGCGCAGCACGGCGAGCGCGCGGTCGGCGTCCTCGGCGGGCAGGATCACCACGAAGCGGCCTTCGTTGGCGACGTAGCACGGGTCGAAGCCGAGCACTTCGCAGGCGCCGCGGACGTCCTCGCGCACGGGAATCGAGCGTTCGTCGAGGTGGAGGTGCAGGCCCGAGGCGGTCGCAATCTCCACCATGGCGCTCGCGAGTCCCCCGCGCGTGAGATCCCGCATGCAGTGCACGGCGAGCCCCTCGGCAAGCAACGCCAGGGCCGGTTCGGCCACCGGCGCACAATCACTCTCGATCGCCGACTCGAACTCCAGCCCCTCGCGCGCGGCCATCACCGCCATGCCGTGCCGGCCCAGATCGCCCGACACGATCACCACATCGCCGTCGCGCACGCTCATCGGCGCAATCACCCGCGCGTGCTCCACGAGGCCGACACCGGCCGTGTTCACGTAGAGCCCGTCGCCCTTGCCACGATCGACGACCTTCGTGTCGCCCGTCACCACGGTGACGCCGGCCACATCAGCCGCCCGGCGCATCGACTGCACGACGCGCCAGAGCGTCTCCATCGGCAGCCCTTCCTCGATGATGAAGCCGCACGACAGATACTTCGGCCGCGCCCCGCACATCGCCAGGTCGTTCACCGTGCCATTCACCGCGAGCGCACCGATGTCGCTGCCGGGAAAGAACAGCGGCCGCACCACATAGGAGTCGGTCGAGAACGCGAGCCTGGCACCGCCCAGTTCGAGCCGCGCGCCGTCGTGACGCGCGCCGAGCGCGGGATTGCCGAATGCCGGGATGAACAGGTCCTCGATGAGCTGATCCGTCAGCCGGCCGCCGCCCCCGTGCGCGAGCTGCACTTCGGGGTAGCGGGTGATCGGGATCGGGCACACCGCCCCGGCGAACGAATCAGCCGCCAACGGGCACCTCCGCGCGCGCGATCACGCGCCCGTCCACGCCACGGCCCGCGCCCACCGCCGCGTCCACGAGCCCCAGCCGCCGATAGCGGTAGTAGGCCGCGCACGCGCCTTCGTTCGATACCATCGTGGCGCCCAGCGGATGCTCCGGCGTGCAGCGCGTGCCGAAGGCCGCGCAGTCGGGCGGCTTGATGAGGCCCTGCATGATGCGGCCGCTCTGGCACTCGGCCGGCTCGTCGGTGGTCTTGTGCGCCACCCCGAAGCGTTCTTCCGCGTCGAACTCGCGATAGGTATCTGCGAGGCCCAGGCCACTCTGCGGGATCTCGCCCACACCGCGCCACTTGCGCGGCACCACACGGAAGACACGCGACACGAGATCACGTGCCGGCACGTTGCCCTCGCGCCTCACCGCCCGCGTGTACTGGTTCTCGACCTCCGCCCGGCCCTCCTCGAGCTGCTTCACGCACATGTAGACACCCTGCAGGATGTCGAGCGGCTCGAACCCGGTGACCACAACCGGCACCTGGTACTTCTCGACGATCGGCTCGTATTCGGTGTATCCCATCACCGCGCAGACGTGTCCGGCGGCAAGGAAGCCCTGCACGCGGCATTCGGACGATGACAGAATCGCCTCCATCGCCGGCGGCACGAGCACGTGCGACATCAGCACGCTGAAGTTCCCGATGCCCGCCCGCGCCGCCTGGAAGACGGCCATCGCGTTGGCGGGCGCTGTGGTTTCGAAGCCCACGGCGAAGAACACCACCTGCTTCGACGGATTGGCGCGGGCGAGTTCCACGGCGTCGAGCGGCGAGTAGACGACACGCACGTCGCCGCCGCGCGCCTTCACGCTCAGCAGGTCGGTGGCCGTGCCGGGCACGCGCAGCATGTCGCCGAACGAGCAGAAGATGACGTCGGGCCTTGAGGCGATCTCGATCGCCTTCTCGATGAGTTCGAGCGGCGTCACGCACACCGGACAGCCGGGGCCGTGCACGAGCGTGACCTCGGGCGGCAGCAGCGCGTCCACGCCGAATTTGACGATGGCGTGTGTCTGGCCGCCGCACACTTCCATGAGCGTCCACGGGCGGGTGGTGATGCGCGCGAGCGCGCGGGCATACTGCGCCGCGGCGGCGCCGTCGCGGTACTCGTCCATGAACCTCATGACGGCACCTCCTCCTCGATCTCCGCGAGGTCGCCCATCTCCTTGAGATAGGCGAACACCTGTCGCGCTTCGGCTTCATCCACCGTCGAGATGGCGAAGCCCACGTGTACGAGCACGTAGTCGCCCACCGACGCCTCGGGCACGTAGCTCAGGTTGACGCGCTTGACGATGCCGGCAAAGTCGACGCGGCCGGCGCGCAGCACCGGGTCGTCGCCTTCGATGCTGATGATCCGTCCGGGCACCGCCAGGCACATGATGCTGTCTCCCTCTGATCGCGTGTGAACTAGCGGCGCGCCACGAGAGCGTGCACGGGCGCCAGTGTGAGCGCCCGCGAAGGCGCATTCGTCGCGGCGTCTGCGCCCGGCTGCGCGCGTAGCCACGCCACGATCTGTCCGGCGGCGATCCCGCCGTCATTCGGCGGCAGCCGCTGGTGCGAATAGGCGCGCACGCCCGCGATGTCGAGCCGCGCGGCCGTCGTGTCCGTGAGATAGCGGTTCTGGAAGCAGCCGCCGGTGAGCAGCAGCCGCGATTCGCCGAGCGCGAGCGCCGCCGCCACGGCCATCTCGGCCAGCGTGTTGTGCAGCCGTGCGGCCATCGTGCCCACGGGGATCGCGGCTTCGACATCCGCGAGCAGCGCGTCCACGAGCGGCGCCCAGTCCACGACGAGCTGCGGGGCCTCCCATGAGCCGAGCTGCCAGGCCGGTTCGGCCGGTGTGAGCGCGAACGGATACGCGTCGTGCACGGCCGCGTCCACCAGCTCCTCGAGCTGCATCGCCGCCTGCCCCTCGAAGCGCATCACCTGGCGCACGCCCATGATGGCGACGGCCGCGTCGATGAGCCGCCCGATGCTCGACGTGACCGGCGCGTTCAGGCCGCGGCGCAACATCTGCGTGAGCACGCGCCACTCGTCGTCTGCGAACGCCGCCGGCTGCAGCGCCCGCCAGCGCGCCAGCGCCTCGCCGCCGCGTGCCGACAGCAGGCCCAGAGCGGAGCGTCGCGGCTCGCGCACCGCCGCATGACCGCCCGGCAGACGGAACGGGCGCAGACACGCCACACGCTCGAAGCCGCGCTCGGTCGTGCGCAGGAACTCGCCGCCCCACACCGTGCCGTCGGTACCGTAGCCGCTGCCATCCCACACCGCGCCCATGACCGTGCCGGTGAGACCGTTGTCGGCCATACACGCCGCCAGGTGCGCGTAGTGGTGCTGCACGCCGAAGACGGGCACACCGAGGGTGTGGCCGTGCTGCGTCGAGAGGTAGTCGGGATGCAGGTCCACGGCCGCGGCGGCCGGCGTGACCTGGTAGAGGCGCGACAGGCTGTCGAGCGCGGCGCGGAAGGCGTCGAGGGCACGTGATGTGGCCAGGTCGCCGATGTGCTGGCTCACGACCAGATGCGACCCGGCCGTCATGGCGACGGTGTTCTTGAGGTGCGCGCCGAGGCCCACGACCGGCGGCGCGTCATCGCCGAGGTCGAGCGGCCAGGGCGCGTAGCCACGCGCCCGCCGCAGCATCAGCGGACGTCCGCGCACGACGCGCACGACCGAGTCGTCCACGTGGCGCAGGATCGGGCGGTTGTGCACGAGGAACACGTCCGCGATGCCGCCCAGACGCTCGACCACCTCGCGTTCGTCGATGCAGATGGGCTCTTCGGCGTGGTTGCCGCTGGTGGCCACGATCGGGCGCCGGAGGTCGCGCATGAGCAGCACGTGGAGCGGCGTGTAGGGCAACATCACGCCGAGCTGACGGCTGCCCGGCGCCACCGAGGGCGCCAGGTGCGACGGCCCATCCGTGCGCGCGGTCACGAGCACGATCGGCGCTTCCGGCGAGGCGAGCAGGCGTGCTTCGTCCCGCCCGAGCACGGCATGCTGCTGCACACACTCGAGGTCTGGGCACATGATCGCGAACGGCTTCTCGTCGCGGTGCTTGCGTTCGCGCAGCCGCCGCACGGCGGCCTCGTCCGTGGCGTCCACGAGCAGCTGGAAGCCGCCGAGGCCCTTGACGGCCACGATCT
>JBIKUN010000155.1:0-10011 GCA_044347565.1 Vicinamibacterales bacterium
TGCGCGCGGAAGTGTTCAACCTGTTCAACTGGGTCAACTACGGCTTCCCGGCGGCCAACGTCGGCAACGCCGGCACCTTCGGCCGCATCACGAGCACGCTCGGCGATCCGCGCGAGATGCAGCTGGCCGTCAAGTTCTACTTCTAGTGTCACACTGAAGGCGGGAGTCATCCGATGCGAGTGTTTGCCGCGGTCGCGGGTCTGCTGGCCCTTGTAGTCGCCCTGCCGGGTGGCCAGACGATGCCTGTGCAGGACACGGGCGCGGCGGGCGCCTGGCAGAAGATCCTCAAGGCGCGCACGACGGCGAGTGTCATGCACACCACCGCGCATCCGGATGACGAGCACGGCGGCGTCATCACGCGGCTGGCGCGCAAGGACGGCGCGCGTCTGGCGCTCATGACGCTCAACCGCGGCGAGTCGGGCGACAACGCCATCGGCTCGCAGCTCTTCGACGGGCTCGGCCTCATCCGCACCGAGGAACTCCGCATCTCGGATCGCTACTACGGCGTGGACGAGCAGTACTTCACGACCGTGGTCGACTACGGCTTCTCGAAGCGTCTCGAAGAAGCGTTCGAGAAGTGGGGCAAGGATCAGGTGATGCGCGATGTCGTGCGCATCATCCGCATGAGCCGCCCGTGGGTGCTGCTGTCGCGTTTCCAGGGCAACCAGCGTGATGGCCACGGCAATCACCAGACGGCCGGGCTCATCACGCAGCTCGCCTTCAAGGCGGCCGGGGATCCGGCCGTGTATCCCGAACAGATCGCGGAAGGGCTGCGTCCGTGGCAGCCGTTCAAGGTCTACATGGGCGGCGTGCGCGAAAACGAGCCGTGGACGGTGCGCATCGACAGCGGCGAGTACAGCCCGTATCTGGGCGAGTCGTTCGACAATGTCGCGCGTTTCGGCCTGAGCTTCCAGCGCTCGCAGAACAGCGGCCGCTTCAACCCCGGCGCCGGGCCGAACTTCGGCTACTACACACGCGTGGGCACGCGGCTCGCATCGGCGCCCGAGAAGGAATCGTCGATCTTCGATGGCCTGAACACCAGCTACTCGGGGCTCTTCGCCACGCTCGGCCGGCGCTCGCCGGAGGGCGTCACCGATCAGCTCGCGCGCGTGGATGGCGCCTTCGGCCGCGCCACCGCCGACTTCACGATGACCGATCCGTCAGCCGCCGTGCCGTCACTTGCCGCCGCCCTGCAGTTCATCCGCGAGGCGATTGCCAAGAGCGCCGGTGAAGACGACGCGCTCTTCATCCTGCGTATCAAGGAACGTCAGACGGAAGAGGCCATCACGGCGTGCCTCGGCCTCGAGCTCACCGCCACGGCGCAGCCCGGCGGGTTGGCCGAGCCCACCGGCCCCGGCGCCGCCTTCGCGGCGCCGCCGTCGATGGCGGCGCCCGTGCCCGGCCAGACCTTCGAAGTGCGCGCGCGCCTCGCCAATCGCGGCCGCCGCGCCGTGGCCCCGGCCGAGGTGACACTCGAGACGTCCACCGGCTGGACGGCAACGGCGTCTGGTGCGACCGGCATCGCCGAGTCGGTGGCGCCGCACGATCTGCTGGCGCGCCGATTCACGGTGGCCGTGGCGCCCACCGCGCCCATCAGCACGAAGCCCTACTTCCGCCGCAATGGCCTGCAGGATAGCCGCTACACGCTCGACGATCAGGCGCAGTTCGGGCGCGCCGCCTCGGCGCCGCCGCTCGTGGCCGTGGCCCGCTACGTGGTCGAGGGCTCGCCGGTGACGCTGCGCGAGGTGGTGAAGCGCCGCGAGGCGAAGCTGCCTTACGGCGACGTGCTGCGCGAAGTGCGCAGCGTGCCGCGCCTCGGCGTGACCGTGTCGCCCGGCGCCGCCGTGATTCCGCTTGCGAGCACGACGAAGCGCGTCGAGCTCACCGTGGACGTCGTGCACAACGCGGAGGACGCGACGACCGGTGCCGTCACCCTCACCGTGCCGCAGGGCTGGACGGTGACCCCGCCGCAGCAGGCGTTCACGTTCGCGCGCGCCGGCGAGCGCGCGAGCTACCGCTTCACCGTGGCGGCGGCGTCGATCGATGCGAAGCCCTACCGCGTGGAAGCGGTGGCGACGGCGGCGGGGCAGTCGTATCGCGAAGGCTACGAGGTCATCGATCAGCGCGACCTCGAGGTCCGGTATCTCTATCGGCCGTCCACCGTGGAGGTGCGCGGCATCGACGTCACCGTGCTCTCGAACCTGAAGGTCGGGTATGTCATGGGCGTCGGCGATCAGGTGCCGCAGGGGCTCACGCAGCTCGGCGCGCAGGTGACGCTGCTCGGCGAACGCGAACTGGCGTCGAGCGACCTCTCGCAGTTCGACGCCATCATGACCGGCACGCGCGCCTATGCCGTGCGCGAGGATCTGAAGACCTACAACACGCGCCTGCTCGACTACGTGAAGGCCGGCGGCAACATGATCGTGCTCTACAACACCGCCGAACTCGTGCCGAACCGCTACGCGCCGTTCCCGGCCGACAACCCCCGCAACTCGGAAGAAGTGTCCGAGGAAGACTCACCCGTCGAGATCCTGGCGCCGGCGCACCAGGCGTTCACGTGGCCGAACCGCATCACGAAGGCCGACTTCGACGGCTGGATGGAACAGCGCGGCTCGAAGTTCTTCAGCACGTGGGACAAAGCCTACACGCCGATGATCGCGACCTTCGACAAGGGCCAGGCGCCGCAGCGGGGCGGCTGGCTGACGGCCACGCACGGCAAGGGCACCTGGACCTACTTTGCCTATGCGCTGCACCGGCAGCTGCCGTACGGCGTGCCAGGTGCGTATCGCATCACCGCGAATCTGCTCGCCCTCGGCAAGCGGCCGTCGGCCGGGAAGTAGTTCGCTCGACTTGTAACGGGGTCTGTCACGGTCACCAGATGTCTCTGGGGAACGTGACAGACCCCGTTACAACTCAGCTGGCGAAGCCTCGCAGGCGCTCGAAGTCCGCGTCCGTTACCTGGCCGTCGAGTTCGGTCGGGCGATGGTCCGTGCCCGAGACGAAGGCGGCGACGAGCGGCTCGCCGAGCGGCGTGACGCTGACAACCGCCCGCGAGCGCGGCAGCTGTACCAGGCGCACAAGCGTGGACGGGAAGTCGGGGGTGTGGCGCAGTGACGCCACGTAGTCGCCGCGCAGCGTGACGGTGTCGCCGTCCACGAAGCGCAGGTACATCACCGGCGGCTCGATGACGATGCCCACGGCCTCGTTGACCTCGACGACCCGCTCGTCCACCTCGCCGTCGAGCAGGTCGTCGTCGAGCCGCGCCCGCGTGCGCAGGAACGCCCCGATCGAAGTGTAGAGCGCCGTGGTGACGGCGGCGCCGAACGCGCCCACGCCGATGAACGCGGCCCAGCGGCCGGGCTCGTCGACGCCGGTCAGCCACAGGACCAGATAGATCGGCAGTCCGGCGAGCACCACCGCCGGCACGGCGGCGAGGATGCCGTTCAGCGGCGCGAGGGCCACCTCGCCCCACGGAAATTGCGGCGTCGCCGCGCGGCGTTCGGCGTCGGCCATCGGCCGCCGCGTGACGGTGGTCACGGCGTCTCGCCGCTCATGCCGTGGCGGCGCGTCCCCGGCGGAACACGGCGTAGGCGGCGACGCCGGCGAGCAGGAACGCGAACGAGAACACGATGCCGTCGCGCGGCCCGGTGAAGAAGATGAAGAGCCACAGGCTCCCTGACAGCACTGCCGGCCACGGGTAGAGGGCCATCGTGAACGGCTGCGGCACATCCGGCCGGTAGCGTCGCAGCAGCATCACCGCCGCGCACTGCCAGATGAACTGCAGCAGGATCTGCACCTGCACGAGCCAGCTCACGATCTGCCCGAGCGAGAAGAAGCAGAACGGGATGGCGATGAGCCCGATCGTCGCGAGCGAGACGTCGGGGAAGTGCTTGCGTGGATGCACGTGGGCGAAGACGCGGAAGAAGTTGCCGTCTTTCGCTGCGGCGTACGGGATGCGTGAGTAGCCGAGGATGAGCGCGTAGAGCGACGACGCCGACACGAACAGGATGAGCGCCGTCATGGCGATGCCGGCCAGGCGCCCGGACTCGGGATCGGTGAACGTCCGCTGGATGAAGAGCGACGCGATGGTGCGCGACTCCTTCACTTCCGTCCACGGGATCATGCCGACGATGACCGTCGTCATCACGATGTAGATCACCGCCACGAGCAGCGTCGAGAGCACGATCGAGCGCGGGATCGTGCGGGCCGGGTCCTTCACCTCGTCGCCCAGGTTGCAGATCTGGTTGTAGCCGCCGTAGCTGTACATCGCCAGGATGGCGGCGGCGCCGATGCTGCGGAAGAGACCGCCGTCGAAGGCGTAGGCCTCGGGGGGGAAGTCGAACGCCTGCGCCGGGGAGAAGTTCACGAGGCCGGCCACGATCACCCAGCCCACCGTGCCGAGCACCACGGCCAGCATCAGCACGGCCAGCCGCCCGATGCCGCTGATGTGCCGCCACAGCAGCGCCGTCGTCGCCACGCACACCGCGGCGGCCACGAGGTGGTGCTGCAGCGGCGACATCGTGGTCCACACGAACTGCAGGTAGTCGGCGAAGCCCACCGCGCCACTCGCCACCGAGAGCGGAGCGACCAGCAGCGTCTGGAAGATGAACAGGAACGACATCAGGCGGCCGAGCCCGAACGGCCGGAACGCCTCGCGCAGGTAGACGTAGCCGCCGCCGCTGCCCGGCAGCGAGGCGCCGAGCTGCGCGTAGACCATGCCGTCGGCCAGCGCCAGCACGAGACCGGCGAGCCACGCGTAGACGACGTGCGGCCCGTTCATGGCGGCGACCATGAACGGGATCGTCAGGAACGGCCCGACGCCCACCATGCTGATGATGTTGGTGGCCGTGGCCTGCAGCATCCCGATCGCGCGATCGAGACCAGGGCCGGCCGGCGCCCCGGCTGCGCCCGTCGAGTGGCCGCGCGTCGCGTCGGTGCTCATCGCGGCAGCAGCGCGTCCACGAGCTGTTCGGCGAGCGCGCGTTCGTGCACGAGCGGGTTGAGCGCCAGTGCCTCCACGGCATCGGCGCGTGTGCCGCTCACCGCCGCCTGCACGGTGGCGCGTTCGTAGATCTTCACGCGCGTGACGAGGTCGCGCGCGTGATCCGGCACGGCGGCCACGGGCCGCGCGTGTGGGCCCTCGCGATCCACCACACACGGCGTCTCGATGATGTCATCGTCCTTCAGGAACGGCAGGATGCCGCGGTTGCCCACGTTCAGCGGAATGACCGCGCCGGTGTTGCCGGCAATCGCCGAGATGGTCATGAGCGCGATCTTGTCGTAGCCCGAGAGCTCCGCCCAATCGGGCTTGAGGCGCGGCGTCGTGCTGCCGGATTCGAGCTGCATGTAGCTGGCATCGCGCGCCGCGAGGTACTGCTGATAGCGCACGATCGGGTCCGCCACGCCCTTGCTGAGATCCTCGAAGAGCGATGCCGTGAGCGCTGCCACCACGCGACCGCGGCTCGTGCCGGCCTTCTGCAGGTTGGCGAGCGCCACCTCGGGCCGGTAGTAGTAGTAGAGATACTCCGTGGGCAGCAGGCGCATCTCGCGCAGGCGCTCGCGCTCGAAGAGCGGCGAGCGATAGGCGGCGTCGAGGCGGCCGTCGTCGTCCCAGAGGCGCGCCATCTGCGGCTCGCCCTGGAAGGTGACCTCGCGCAGCCAGCCCAGGTGGTTGAGGCCGAAGTAGTCGTAGTCGCAGGCAGCCGGCGGCAGGCCGAGCGCGTGCGCGGCGTCTTCGAAGATCTCGGCCGGCGTGTCGCAGATGCCGATGCTCCGCGCCTCGGTGTGCTGATGCACCGCCTGCGAGATGATGCTGACGGGATTGCTGAAGTTGACGAGCCACGCCTGCGGCGCGAGCCGTGCGGTGAGGCGGCCGTACTCGATCATCGCGGGAATCGTGCGCACCGCCATCGCGAAACCGGCCGGGCCCACCGTTTCCTGGCCCACGATGCCGTGGGCGATGCACGTGGCCTCGTCCGCCGCGCGCTGCGCGATGCCGCCCACGCGGATGCTCGTGATGACGAAGTCGGCGCCGTCGATGCACGGCTCGGGCGTGGCATGCGCGTGCACCGGCACGCCACCGGCCATGCGCCGCGCGAGATCAGCCACGACCGCCAGCCGCGCCTGATCGGTGTCGTAGAGATCGACGCGGTCGATCGTGAGCGTCGAGCGGGCGAAGCCGCCGACGAGCAGCGGCACACGCACGCCGGCGCCGCCGATGATGGCCAGTTTCACGAAGTCCTCCGGGAAGCGCGACGGCGCGCGGAAGGGGGCGCCGCGCGGCGCGCGCGACGGCCGGGCCGCCGCAGCGCCGGCAGCTGGCGGGTGGTGGGCAGCCCGTCGAGGCCGCCGGCCTTGCGCGGGGAGGCCGCCCCCACGCTGTTGCCGGTGGCCAGACACGCCGCCGGTGTGGCGCCGCGCAGCCACGCGGCAAGAAAGCCGGCGTTGAAGGCGTCACCGGCGCCCGTCGTATCCACGGCGTCCACCGTGGGCGCCGGCATCACGACGTCGCCCTCGGCGCGCAGCCAGCGGCTGCCCTGATCGCCGAGCTTCACGACGACGTTGGAGCGCGCGGTGCGCAGACGCGGGCAGGCGTCGTCGAGCGACGTCGCGTGCGCGTAGAGCGGCGCTTCGAGTTCGTTCAGGAACACGACGTCGAGCGTGTCCATGAGCGCCGCGAGCCCCTCGTCCGCGGCCAGCGATTCGTTCCAGCCGAAATCCCACGACACGGTCACGCCACGGCGGCGCAGCCGCGCGACGAGCCTCGTCCAGGCGGCAAGCGAGCGCGGGCAGAGCGCGAGATGCACGTGCGTGGCCGTGGTCGTCGCCAGCGCCTTCAGGAGACGCGGTTCGAGCACGGCGTTCACGCCGTTGAAGGTCACGAAGGTGCGGTCGGTGGCGGTCGAGAGCGCGGCCGAGATGGCGTGCGGCTCGTCGGCGCGGCGCAGGTTCGTGACGCGCACCTTCTCGCGCTTCAGACGAGCGGCAGCGGCCGGGCTGAGCGCGCTCACGATGGAGGTGGCGACGCCCAGGCGGGCGGCCCCCACGGCGGTGATGACGGCGCCTCCGCCGATGGTGGCGTGGAAGGTGTTGGTCTTCACTTCCTCGCCCGGACCCGGCAGCCGTTCGAGGCCCACGAAGACCAGGTCTTCGAAGGCTTCACCGGCCGTGAGCAGTCGCGGAGCGGGCACGCCGGATTGTATCCCGCGACTCGTGCTGCGGGTGCCATGGACTCCGGCCGTCTATCGCCCTGGCTGCACGACGCGCAGGCCGTTGGCGCGGGCGGCCTCGGCGAGGCGGGCGTCGTAGGTGACCATCTGCACGTCGCCGCTCGCGGGTGTGAGGGCCGACGCGAGATGGATCGCGTCGAGCGTGCGCATGCCCGGCGGCGCCAGACGGGCCGCCAGTCGCAGTACGTCTGGCGTCACCTTGTGGAGCACGATGCCGTCGAGTGCCTCGATCTCGTCGAAGTCGGGCACGAAGCGGCGCACCGCGCGGCCCACTTCGGCGATCGACAACTCGCTGGCCTCGACGCCGGTGCGGGTGTCGAGGAAGTCGATGAGGGCCTGAGACTCGGGCTCGTGCAGCACCAGCTTCACGATGGCGGACGCGTCGAGAAACGTGGTGGCCATCAGAGACGCTCCTCGCGCAGCTCGTCGAGGATCTCGCTGAGCGGACGCGCCCCCGGCGGCATCGGCCGCGGCGGCGGCAGATCGCGGATGGACCGCGTGGCGGGTGTGATGAGCCCCTGCGCGAGCAGGATGTCGTAGCGGCTGGCCGTGGCCGGCACCGGCGTGAGCACCGCCACGACGCGTCCGTGCTCGGTGACCTGCATGGCCACGCCCTGCTTGACCTGCTCGAGATACACGCTGAGGTTCTGCCGCAGCTCGCGGACGCCCACCGTGACGGGCCGGCCCGTGGCCGCGGCCTGCGCGCGCGCCGCTTCTGCCGCCACTTTGGCCGCGGAGGGCGCTGCGCCGCGTGGACGTGCGGCTTTGGTGGAGGGGCGCGCCGGCCCCTTCGCCGACCGCTTGCGGGTGGGGGTGGGTGACGTCAGGGCTGCCATGTAGCACAGAGTAGCACGACGGCGCCGCACCCTGGCCTCGGGGCGTCGGAGTGGAACCGCGCCGCGAGGCGGCGGCATCATAAGGGGGCCATGTCCACCGTTTCCGTGAAGGTCTTCAACCGCCAGGGCCAGCTCGTGGGGCCGCTCGAGCTGCCGCGCGTCGAGAAGAGCGACGCCGAGTGGCGCGCCCAGCTCACGCCCGAACAGTTCCACGTCGCCCGCTCGCAGGGCACGGAGCGTCCGTTCTGCGGCACGCTGCTCGACAACAAGGCGCACGGCGTCTACGCGTGCGTGTGCTGCGGGCTGCCGCTCTTCGCCTCCACGGCGAAGTTCGAGTCGGGCACCGGCTGGCCCAGCTTCTTCCAGCCGATCGCGGATGAGAACGTGGCCACGCACGTCGACCGCAGCCACGGCATGACGCGCACCGAAATCAACTGCGCGCGCTGCGACGGCCACCTGGGCCACGTCTTCCC
Organism: Vicinamibacterales bacterium; assembly: GCA_044347565.1. Classification (GTDB taxonomy): domain Bacteria; phylum Acidobacteriota; class Vicinamibacteria; order Vicinamibacterales; family UBA2999; genus CADEFD01. The sequence goes on from JBIKUN010000155.1 coordinate 8,539, forward strand.
CGACGGCCCGCGTCCCACCGGCCGACGCCACTGCGTCAACTCCGAGTCGCTGGTCTTCGTGGACGTGGACGACCTCGCCGAGCTGGCCGACCCCGCCGCCGACTTGTAACGGGGTCTGTCACGGTCTCAGCTTGTAACGGGGTCTGTCACCGTCTGTGACCGTGACAGACCCCGTTACAACCCCTCCCGTGACACGTCCCGTGACATGTCGGGGTCAGGGCCTGAACGGCTCGGGGCGCGGCGTCGTGTCTGACGACGGCGGCAGGAGCGGCATCGAGAACACCGGCTGGCCGCCCGTCAGCGTCTTCAGGAACGCCACGATCTTCGCCGTCTCGTCGGCCGTGTAGCGCCGTCCGCGCTGGATGCGTCGCATGATGGCGGGCCGCGCCGTAGACCAGTCGCGTTCCGCGCCAGGCGCCGCCGCCCCGCCCCGCTGCCCCGGGCCCGCGAAGTTCTTCCCATGGCGGGCCGGGATTTTCGCCGACGCGTGCCGGGCGCCCGCCGTGGCGGGACATATTGGCAAGGAATCGCCCCGATGAACAGCGGCCGCGCTGGCACGTCCTGTGCTGTCCGTTCCCCTCAAGGAGTTGTGCAGCGTCGCCGGCTGCCACCCCGGATGTACGCGTCGACAAGGGGGTCACATGCTCACGCCGCCCACGATTTGGGAACACGCCGCCCTCCTCGGGCACTCGCGGCGCGACTTCCTCAAGTTCTGCTCCTGGCTGGCCGCCGCGGCTGGTCTCGAGTCCTCCCAGGTGGGCCAGGTGGTCCACGCCCTCGACACCAAGCCCCGGCTCCCGGTGGTCTGGTTCCACTTCCAGGAATGCACCTGCTGCAGCGAGTCGTTCATTCGCTCGTCGCATCCGATCGTCTCCGACGTCATCCTCGACAAGATCTCGCTCGACTACAGCGAAACGCTGCAGGCGGCGGCCGGTCATCAGGCGCACGCCGCGCTGCGCGACACGATGACGAAGTACAAGGGCCAGTACCTGATGCTGGTCGAGGGGTCGATCCCCACTGGCGCCGACGGCGCCTACTGCTGCATCGGCGGCCGCACCGCGCTCGACATCTGCCAGGAAGCCGCGGAGGGGGCCAAGGCCATCATCGGCTGGGGCAGCTGCGCCTCGAACGGCTGCATCCAGGCCGCGAAGCCGAATCCCACCGGCGCCACGCCGATCCACAAGCTCATCACCGGCAAGCCCATCATCAAGGTGCCCGGCTGCCCGCCGATCGGCGAGGTCATGGCCGCGACCGTGGTGCACCTGCTCGCCTTCGACACCATCCCGAAGCTGGATCGCGTGGGCCGACCGCTGGCGTTCTACTCGCGTCGCGTGCACGACACCTGCTACCGCCGCCCCAACTACGACGCCGGCCTCTTCGTGGAGTCGTGGGACGACGACAACGCGCGCAAGGGCTACTGCCTCTACAAGATGGGTTGCCGCGGGCCGTCCACCTACAACGCCTGCGCCGTCA
>JBIKUN010000262.1:0-2521 GCA_044347565.1 Vicinamibacterales bacterium
ATCACCACGGCGCCCGACAGCCCCGAAGCCACCGCCGCGAAGAAGGCGCTCGAAGGCCTGCAGCAGGCGCATCCCGGCGGACCGGCGGCCGGCCCCTCCGGCGCGTCCGGATCGTAGCGCCGTGACCCTGCGCGTCATCCTGCTGTTCGTGATGGCGCTCCTCGTGCTGCGCGCGGTGGCGCGCTTCATGGGGGGGCTCACGGGGGCCGCGCGCGGCGACGCGCCCAGGACCCGTGCTGCCGAGGCGCCCGTGAAGATGGCGAAGGACCCCGTGTGCGGCACGTTCGTCGTGCCCGGCAAGGCGCTGAGCGCCAGCGCCAACGGCGCCACCGTGTGGTTCTGCTCCGAGCAGTGCCGCGACACCTTCACCCGCCGCAGCTAGCCGCGCATGACCTACCCCGACGAGCAGCAGACGCGCCTCGACATCGTCGAAGTGGGGCGCCGTCTGTGGGTGCAGGGCTTCGTCGCCTCGAACGACGGCAACATCAGCGTGCGGCTCGGGCCGGACCGGCTGCTCACCACGCCCAAGAGCGTGTCCAAGGGCTTCATGACGCCCGAGATGATGGTGGTCACCGACATGGACGGCGCGAAGGTGCGCGGCGCGCGCGACGCGTCCTCGGAGCTGAAGATGCACCTCGAGGTGTACCGCCAGCGGCCCGACGTCGGCGCCGTGGTGCACGCACATCCCGCCACCGCCACGGGTTTTGCCGTGGCCGGTGTGCCGCTCAACCGTGCCGTGCTGGCCGAGGTCATCACGACGCTCGGCGGCATCCCCATCGCCGAGTACGCCACGCCCTCCACCGCCGAGCTCCCGGCCGCGATCCGCGACTACATCAAGGCGCACGACGGGCTGCTGCTCGCAAACCACGGCGCGCTCGCCGTGGCGCAGGATCTCTTCGCCGCCTACTACCGGATGGAGACGATCGAACACTTCGCGAAGATCAGCCTCGTGGCCCGGCAGCTCGGACGCGAGAACCTGCTCTCGCGCGACGAGGTGACGCGGCTCCAGAACCTGCGCGGGATGTACGGCATCAGCTCGCCGGCGCCCATCTGCGTCGATCCGGCGGCGGTGAGCGGCGCCGACTGCCAGGTGGTGGACGCGCCGCAGTCGACCGCCCGCCTCGTGCCCGACACGCCCGGCCTGCCGCCGGGGCCCGCCGAACGCCTCGGCACGGACGGAGAGATTCGGCTAACATACGGCCAGTTGACGACCCTCATCGACGAGGCCGTCAAAGGCGTGCGATAGCAACGGGCCGCGTGCCGGCCCGGCCCGAAATCCGGGCGGAGGAATGGAATGGGCGAAGCGCTCGGGATGGTCGAGACAAAGGGCCTGGTCGCGATGATCGAAGCGGCCGATGCCATGGTCAAGGCCGCCAAGGTCACCCTGGTGGGCTGGGAGAAGATCGGCGCCGGCTACGTCACCGCGGTCGTCCGCGGCGATGTCGCGGCCGTCAAGGCCGCCACGGATGCCGGTGCGGCCGCCGCGCGGCGGGTCGGTGAACTCGTGTCGGTGCACGTGATTCCCCGTCCGCACGCGAACCTCGAAGACGTGCTGCCGATCGGCAAGGCCAGCACGAAGGGCTAGTCCCTTCTTCCGGGCCCCGCCATGCTGCTCGCCAGAATCGTCGGCACGGTCGTGGCCACGCGCAAGGACCCGCGCCTCGTCAGCAGCAAGCTGCTGCTGGCGCGGCCGGTCGATCCCAACGGCAAGCACGAGGGCAATCACCTCGTCGCCATCGACACCGTCGATGCCGGCATCGGCGAAACCGTGCTCATCGTGAGCGGCAGTTCCGCCCGCATGGCCGCCGGCATGAAGGACCTGCCCGTGGATGCCGTCGTCGTCGGCATCGTCGACCACGTGGACGTCCCGTCCTGAGACCAACGGCCGTGCAGATCGGACGCGTCATCGGCGATGTGGTCGCCACCCGCAAGGACCCCGCCTTCACCGGCGTGCCGCTGCTGCTCGTGCAGCCGCTCGGTCCCGAACGCGAGCCGCAGGGCCGGCCGATCGTCGCCGTCGACAGCGTCGGTGCCGGCGTCGGCGAGCACGTGTTCTTCGTGCGCGGCAAGGAAGCGTCGTTTCCGTTCCACCCCACCGAAGTTCCTACCGATGCCGGCATCGTTGGCATCCTCGATCACTGGACGCTCGGCGAACGATGATTCTCGCGCGCGTCATCGGCCAGGCGGTGTCGACCGTGAAGCGTCCCCAGTTCGAGGGCACGAAGCTGCTGCTCGTGCAGCCCGAGACGCCTGAAGGCGTGGCCGTGGGCACCACGCTGCTGGCGGTGGACGGCGTGGGCGCGGGTGTGTCGGAACGTGTGCTCGTCGTGGTGGAAGGCCGGGCCGCCGCCGACATCGTCGGCCGCAAGCTCGCACCGGTGGATGCCGCGATCATCGGCATCGTCGATCAGGTGGACGTCGAGGCATAAGCGATGGACGAACAACAGGTCCGGCTCCTCGTGCGGCAGGCGATCGCGCGGCACATGGGCGCGCCGCAGGTGCCCGCTCCTGTCCCCGTCAC
>JBIKUN010000042.1:0-29412 GCA_044347565.1 Vicinamibacterales bacterium
GACGAAGGCGGCTGATACCGCGAAACCACCGAGATTACCGGCGCCGCTGGCGGCAGTGATGTCGGTGAAGGAGCCGTTGCCGGTGTTGCGGTAGAGCCGCGACCCGTCGAAGCCGGTCACATAGAGATCGACGCGCCCGTCATTGTCCACGTCGCCGGTCGCGACGCCCAGGCCGTACCCGGGGCCGTCCAGCCCACTACCTGCCGTGATGTCGGTGAAGCGCAGCGCGCGCGTGCCGTCGGCGGCGACCTCGAGATCGTTGCGATAGAGCCGCGCGCCCCCTGCTGCGGTCACTGAAGTGGCCGCCGCCACGAGCGGCCGCCCCTGCGGCAGGAAGACATCCAGATCGCCATCGCCGTCGGCATCGAAGAGCGCGACGCCCGGCGGCAGGATCTCCGGATAGAACAGACGTCCGCTGCCGCCGTTCGTGTGCGTGAAATCGAGCCCGGCCGCGGCGGCCCGCTCGCTGAACCACGGCGCCGCAACCGCCGCCGTGGGGGCGGCATCCGCCGGCGCCCCCTGGGGCGGCGCGGTCGCCGGCGCCCCACCGCAGGCGCCCGCGAGCAACGCTGCCAGCCACACGCCCGCGCGCGCGGCGACGCGACGTCCGGCGTGTCTCATTGCCTCACGGGAGGCCTGACCACGAGCTGCCGCCCTCAATCCTTGCGGGTGCCTTTGGTCGAGGGCGTGTTGTCTTCGACGCCGCGGTCGATGGCGTAGATGCCCGCCGCGGCCGCCACGAACGCGCCGATCGCGACAAACAACTTCGTCCGCTTGCTGATGCCGCTCCCGGCGGCGGCATCCTGCGTTGCCGAGGCCGAGCGGCGGACCTCCGTCGACACCGGCACCGGCAGCCGCTGTCCCGCCTGGCGTGCCAGGCGAGTCCCCGACTGCAACAACGATTCGGCGAGCGCCGGCGTGACCTGCCACGAAAGGACACCCGCCGTGAGGACGATGAGACGAAAGATTTTCACCACAGGTCCTCCGAGACTAGAACGTGAAGCTGGCCGTTACTCGAGCCAGGCGGCCATTGAGGAAGTTCACCGGACGCAGCCAGCGTGTGCCGTAGGCCGAGATCACGCCCTGCTGCGAATTCGAGTTCAGCGCGTTGTAAAGATCGAGCGCCGCGCGCAGTCGACCGAGGGCGGTCGTGAATGACTTGCTGACGGCAACGTCGAGCTGGGAGAAGCGATCCCCGAAGACCGAGTTCGGCGCATAGAGGTTGACGGTCTGCGCCGTCGTGAGGGCCGTGCGGGTCGAGTCCTTGAACTGCACGTTGGCCGATGTCACGGCCAGCGTGGCGTCGATCGGCGCGCCAGGCGTGTTGCGGTAGATGAAGCTGGCGTTGAAGTCCCAGGGCAGCGGCACCGAGGCCCGCAACCGCACGTCGAGCAGGTTCTCCCAGTCGGTGACCACACGGCAGAACGGGCTGGTTGAATTGGCCGCGGGCGCAAGCGCCCCACCGCGCAACGGTGCACCAGTGATGTTGTCGGGCTGATTCGGCCTGTCCACGGTGATGCAGTGGTCGTCGACCTGGCGGCCGATATCAAGACCACCACCGACCGTGATGTTCTTCGGCAGCCGGCCGTTCATGCCGACCCAGAAGCCGTCCCAGTAGCGCTGCTGGTCGCCGAACTCCCGGGAGTTGGTCACCCGCAACTGGCCCTGGCCGAACAGCGCCGGCTTCACGTCGTAGTAGCCGCACTGCTGCTGGCCCGCATTGGGGAGCCGCGGATCGTTCGGCACCGTGATGCAGAACTCGTCGAAGCTCTCGGGCCCGAGCAGCGTGTTCTCGGTCACCGTGAAACTGCCGTCCCAGTTGTGGTTGTAGCCGACATTCACCGACAGGCGGTCGGTGATCTGATGCTCCACCTCGACGTTGATGTCCCACAGGAAGTCTCGATTGTCCTTGGTGACCGAGTCGTCGAAGAGGGTCGCCGAGGGAATGAACTTCCCGAAGTTCACGTTCGAGATGGCGCCGCACTCACCATTGGCGGTGAAGTCGGCGAGGGCGCAGTCGGGGATGAAGTTGCCGTTGGCGTCGTTCCAGTTGCGGAAGGCGGTGTTCACCGACGAACTGAACGGGTGGAACCGGCGCGTCAGGTCGCTGCGTGAGAGCTGGTTGAAGCGGCCCAGCGAGGCCTTCACGGCCGTACGGCCGTTGCCGAAGACGTCCCACGCCGCGCCGAAGCGCGGGTTGATGTCCGTCCACTCCGGCACACCCTTCAGTTCCTGCACCTCGCGGGCCGGCACGAAGAGCCCGGCGTCGAGCTTGGCGGCCGGGAACCCCATCGAGACGTAGTCGAGACGCACGCCGGCCGTCAGGGTGACGCGATTGATGGTCCAGGAATCCTGCAGGAAGATGCCGAGTTCGACGTTCTGCCGTTCCTGCTGCAGGAACGGTTCGGCCTGGTACTGGATGCGCAGCGGGCGCCCGTTCAGGAAGTCGTAGTTGAGACCATCGGTCTCGTTGTTGCGCGACCGCGACTCGTCGTTGAACGCCTGCTCGAGTGTGACGCCGGCCTTGAAGTTGTGGCTGCCGGTCACATACGAGGCCGTCACGCGCTGCGCACTGCGGCCGGTGCGGGCTTTCGGCGCCGTGAGCACGGCGGTGGCGCCGTAGCGGAAGTTGGTCGAGGTCTCGAGGATCGAGCGGTCGTCGCGGGTCACGCCGTCCTGCGCGAAGTTCACCCAGTTGGCCACCTGCCACGAGGCCCCGGCTTCCACGAGCAGCTTGTTCGTGAGCGGCGCCTGCCACGTGCCCTGCACGACACCCGACGGCCACCAGTCCCAGCCGCGCTCGGATTCGATGGCGTTGGCGCCGGTGAACGGACCGGTCGTGCAGCGGCACGACTTCTGGATGTCGAGGAAGAGCGCAAGCTTGTTCTTCTCGGTGGCCTGCCACGTGGTTCTGAGCGAGTGATTGCGGAACCAGTCGAAGCTGGCGGCCGGACGGTCGAGGTCGGGCTCGTAGGCAATCGTGGGCACGCTCGGGATGCCCGACTTGCCCTGCAGCTTGTTGTAGTAGGCGCCGGGCTGATCCACCCGGGAGCCCCACCGGCCGACGGCGGCGAAGAACCAGAGCTTGTCCTTCACGATCGGGCCACCAAGCTGCGTGCCCAGCCGGTAGATGCTCTGCACTTCGGCGCTCGACGTGATACCGAAGCTGCGCAGGTTGTCGTCGATGTTCGAACTCTGCATGCCCGGTCCGGAGAAGAAGCCCTCCACGGTGCCCGAGAACAGGTTGCTGCCGGTCTTGGGGATGACGTTGATGGACGCACTGCCCGACCCCGACTCGGCACCCATGCCGCTGGTCTCGAGCTGCAGTTCCTGCACCGTCCCCTGGTCACTGACGTAGCCGACGCCGTCGGCCGCGCCGATGAAGAACTGGCTGCGGAAGCCGTCGAAGGAGGCGCGCGTGCCGGTCTTGCCATGGAAGAACGTGTAGGCGCCCTGCGCCGACCAGGTGTCGCGCGAGCCGCCGACGTCGGCCGTCGTCGACGCGAAGCCCGGCGTCATGTAGGCCAGCGTCTGCGGCCCGATGTTGCCGCTCGGCAGCGCCTCGAGCATCTTCTGCCCGATCACTTCCTGCTGGCGGATCGACTGGGTGTCGACGACGGGCGAGGCGCCGGTGACGGTGATGGTTTCCGTGATGGCGCCCACCGCGAGACTGGCATTGAGCGGCGCGGTGAAGCCGGCGGTGAGTTCGATGCCCTCACGACGTACCGTGGAGAAGCCCGGCAGCGAGAAGGTGACGGTGTAGGTGCCGGGACGTAGCTCGATGATGTTGTAGCGTCCCTCGCCGTCGGTCGTGACCGTGCGCACCTTCTCGATGAGCGCCGGACTCGACGCCTCGACCGTGACACCAGGCAGCGCCAGGCCGCCGTCGTCGCGCACGACGCCGGTGATGCCGCCGTTCTGTTGCGCCAGAACCACCGGGGCGGTGAGCAGGACGGCACACACGGCCGCCACCACCCCACCGATCACTCGCTGAACGTCGACATGTCTCACTGGCAACTCCATCCAAACGGATTTCGCGGTCAAGGGGCCGTGGCGCGTGCAGGCGTTATGGAAAGTGAACCATGAGCCGCGGAAGCTACACCTATTCACAGAAGTGAGGCAAGGAAATTCTCGCGACAAACGATGACAATCGCGCATTGCTTGCCTTCATTTCACGGATACATCACGCCCGAGACAAAGAAGTCTCTTCGACCGCACCCATCCAGTCCGCGCATGCCCTGGCAGTCGAATTTTCTATGGATGTCACGTAATGGTTCCGTTATGCTATCCAACCAATCAGACAATACGGGGCGTCTGCCCCAAGGAGCTGGGATGACTGCTCGACGTCTTCGTTCGTGGTCGTTCGCCTTGGCCGCCGGCACCTTTGCCGCCTCGGCCACCTTCTGGTCGCCCACCGTGCAGGCACAGGCGCCCGCCGCGCTGCCCGCGGAAGTGACCTTCACCAAGCACATCGCGCCGATCCTGCAGCGCAGCTGCGAGAACTGCCACCGCTCGGGCGGCGTCGCGCCGATGGCGCTGCAGACCTATGAGCAGTCGCGCCCCTGGGCGCGCTCGATCAAGGCCCGCACGGGCATCGGTCCGCGCGCCGGTGTGATGCCACCCTGGTACGTCGAGAAGGAAATCGGCATCCAGCACTTCAAGAACGACCCGTCGCTGTCGGACACGGAGATCGCGCTCATCGCCAAATGGGCCGACTCGGGTGCCCCGCGCGGTAATCCCGCCGACATGCCGCCGGCCCGCACGTGGAACGACAGCACGCAGTGGTCGATCGGCACGCCCGACCTGGTCGTGAAGACCTCGGAAGTGATGGTCAAGGGCACCGCCCCCGACTGGTGGGGCGAGATTCCGCCCACGCCGACCGGCCTTACCGAAGACCGCTACGTGGCGGCGCTCGAAGTGCGCGAAGTCAACGACGTCGACTCGAGCGGCACCGGCCGCGAGACGGTCGGCGGCCGCTACGTGTTCCACCACATGATCTGGCAGACCAAGGTGCTCGACGCGCCGGACGAGCCGATCAACCCGGCGGCGCCGTTCGACCTCGCCGCGTTGTTCGGACAGACGCCCGGCACCACGACCTGGCCGGTGCACGAAGTGGGACGCGAGGCCGACTTCTTCGATCCCAAGTCGGCGCGCCTGCTCAAGGCCGGCTCGTCGATCGTGAGCGACTCGGTGCACCTGCACTCGAACGGCCGCGACACCAAGGCCCACCTCGAAATCGGCTTCAAGTTCATGCCCAAGGGCTACAAGCCCGAGTACCGCACGTCGAACATCTCGCTTGGCAACGGTGTTGACATCGACATCAAGGGGATGGACGCGAATCAGCAGCTCAACGCCTACGCGGTGCTCACCGAACACACCAAGATCCTCTCGTTCGAACCGCACCTGCACGCGCCGGGCGCCCGCATGTGCCTCGAGGCGTCGTGGGGCTACACGGTCGAAACCATCAACTGCGTGGGCTACGACCACAACTGGGTGCGCGGCTACGACTACGACGACGACCACGCGCCGCTGCTCCCGAGGGGCACCGTGCTGCACATCGTCGGCTTCATGAACAACTCGCCGACGAACAAGAACGTGCCCGACCCGCGCAACTGGCAGGGTTCGGGGAACCGCTCCGTCGCCAACATGTTCATCGACCTGGGCAACCGCGTCTCGCTCACCGACGAACAGTTCCTGGCCGAGATGAACGCCCGCAAGGCCAAGCTCAATCTGACGCGCAGCTCGGTGATGATCGGCTGCCCGCTCTGCAACCTGCCGCTGCCCGAGAAGATGCCGTCGCTCGCCCCGGCCGCGCCGGCGCGGACGCCGCAACAGCAGCAGCAACAGCAGTAGGTTCTTCGTTCGCTTCGTTGGAGGACTGTCCATGATCCGCCGAGTACTTCTTGCCACTGCGATGATTGGTGTGCTGGCGACCGCCGATGCGGGCGCCCAGAACCTTACGTACGCGAAGGGGCAAAACGTCTCACCCGCCTACGAAGGGTGGGAGGAGGACTCGGCGGGTCGCAAGTTCTTCGTCTTCGGCTACATGAACCGGAACTGGCAGGAAGAGCTGGACGTCCCGGTCGGCGCCGACAACAAGTTCACGACCGGCGCGGCGGATCAGGGCCAGCCCACCCACTTCCTGCCCCGCCGGAACCGCTTCATCTTCCGTGTGCCGGTGCCGCCGGGCTTCACCGAGAAGGACGAGCTCATCTGGTCGCTCACGACCAGGGGCAAGACCGAGATGGCGTACGCCAGCACGCGCATCGACTACAAGATCGACGACGTGGTGCGGGCGTCGGAGACCGGCGCCCTCGGCGCCGGCAGCAGCAGCCCGGAAGTGCGGTCGAACACGCCGCCCGTGCTCGAAGTGCAGGGCCCGCGCCGCCTCGAAGTGAAGGTCGGCGACACCGTGACCCTCACCGCGATGGTGCGCGACGACGGCTTGCCGAAGGTTCGGCTGATTGGCGCCGGCGCCGCGGTCGAGAACGAAGGCTCGTCGGCCACGCTCTCCTCGAACAATCCGGCCATGCTGAAGCAGGTCGAACTGCTGCGGCTGCGCCGCCTCGTGCTGCCGCCCTCGCGCGTCACCGTCGGCAAGAACGTCGGCCTGCACATGGGCTGGCACGTCTACCGCGGCGCCGGTCAGGTGAAGTTCGACAGCGACCAGATCGCCGCGTGGGAAGACACGCGGACCGGCGGCAACTCGCCGTGGGCGCCGCACTGGACGGCGCCGGCGCTGCCGGCTGACGGCCGCCAGTCGACCAAGGCCACGTTCCTCTCGCCCGGTGAATACGTGCTGCGTGTGCGTGCCGACGATGGCGCGCTCACGACGGACCAGCAGGTCATCGTCGTCGTCAAGTAAGGCGGCTTCGCCGTCGCATTCGGCTTGACCGCAACGGTCCGCGGTCCTAAGATCGTCGTGTTCCTGCTGTGCTCGTGATGGATCTTTGGAGGCTCGTCTGAGCCAATGTTCCTTCCAAGCGAGTTGCGTCCGCTGCGTGGTGTGCATGCCTCCGTCGTGAGGAAGCCTTAAGCGCAGCGTTTCAGCGACTCCACCTGCTAACGCAGGTTCAGCGATCCTCCCCACACGGCACCGCGGGGCACCTTACTCGTCGCCAACCCGTCCGCATCCCCGGCGGGCACCGAGGCTTGCTGTGACCGTCGGCGAACGCGGAGAACACGCCCTCATCGAGTGGCTTCGCCGGCACCTGCCGGCACCCGGGCCAGACGTCGTCATCGGCATCGGCGACGATGCAGCCGTGTTGCGCGCCCCGCGCAACGCCTTCCTCGTCCAGACGACCGACGCGCTCGTGGATGGTGTCCACGTCTCGAGCCGCCTGATGACACCCGAGGCCATCGGCCGGCGCGCCATGGCGGTGAACCTGAGCGATCTGGCCGCGATGGCGGCCCGCCCCGACTGGGTACTGCTCTCGCTCATCCTGCCCGACAGCTTCCCCGTCGCCGCCTTCGAGGCTCTGGTCACCGGTGCCGCTGACACGGCGCGCGCCGCCGGCGCCACGATCGTCGGCGGCAACATCACGCGCACGAGCGGCCCGCTGGTGGTCGACGTCACCGTCACCGGACACGTGCGCCCACGCCGCCTGCTCCGTCGCGACACGGCACGGGCCGGCGACGAACTCTGGCTCACGGGCAGCATCGGCGGCGCCGCCGCGGGTCTCGCCATGCTCGAAGCGGGTGACCTGTCAGACGTTGCCTGCGTGGCGCGCTACACGACACCACGACCGCGGCTGCGCGAGGCCTGGGCGATGGCGCGCGACGGCGCGGCCCGCGCCGCCATCGACCTCAGCGACGGCCTCGCCGATGCCGTGCGGCAACTGGCGGCGGCCTCGCATACCGGCGCGCGCCTCGACGCCGCGGCACTGCCGCTCGAGCCGGGCGGCGCCCGGTGGCAGCAGGCGCATGGACGCGATCCGCTGCATGAAGCGCTGCACGCCAGCGACGACTACGAACTGCTCTTCGCCGTGGGGCCGAAGGCCGGCGGCCGGCTGCGCGCTGCGCGCAAGAGCTTCGCCACGCCGCTCACGCGCATCGGCGTGCTCACGTCGACACCCGCGCTCGTGCTGCACCGCGACGGTGTCGACACGGCGCTCCCCACCGGATTCGAGCACTTCGTGAGTGCCTGATGGCGATCCCACGCGCGGTGCGCCGGCTGCTCGTGGTCACCGTGGCAGGGCTGCTCGTCCTCGCCGTGTTCACGACCCGCACGCGCGACTCGGTCGAGGAAGTCTTTGACAGCGACGGGCGGCCGCGCCTCGGCACGGCCATCCGCTTCCAGGCGACGGCCTACTGCAAAGGCCACACGACGGCGGCGGGCATCGCCGTGCGCCACGGCATGGCGGCCGCGGACGCGACGCTGCTGCCGCTCGGCAGCGTCGTGCGCGTGGACACCGACGACACCCGCTACAGCGGCATCTGGACGGTGCTCGACACGGGCCCCGAGATCAAGGGCCGCGAGCTCGACCTCTACATGTGGAGTTGCAACGACGCGCTGGCCTTCGGCCGGCAGCCGGTGCGCGTGACGATCCTGCGGCTCGGGTGGGATCCGCGCGCGAGCGCGCCAGCGACGGTCGAGCAGCTGTTCCGCCGCCGCGAGCGAGCCAAGCCGCCGGCGCCTGCACCGGCGCCGGCCGCCACGGAACCCGCGCCGACACCCGCGCCCATGCCGCCTCCGTCCCCGGGCGTCACGCCCCCGGCCGCACCGCCATCCGGCGCGCCGCCCTCGAAACGGTAGCCGGGCGCACCGCGCGTGCGGCGGCCTGTCGCACGAACGTCACCGGGTGTCACCGGGCGCAAATCCTCCCGTGGATTCGGCCGGGCATTTGTTATCATCCCCGTCCTATGCACGCGTTGTATATCCTCCTGCCGGCCCTCTGCGTCCTGGCCCTCGCCTACCGTTACTACAGCGCGTTCATCGCCACGCGCATCTGGATGCTGGACGACAGCCGCCAGACGCCGGCGCACGAGAAATACGACGGCGCCAACTTCTATCCCACGTCGAAGTGGGTGCTCTTCGGCCATCACTTCGCGGCCATCACGGGCGCCGGTCCGCTCGTCGGCCCGATGCTCGCCGCGCAGTTCGGGTGGGCTCCCGGCCTGCTGTGGCTGGTGGCCGGCGTCTGCCTCGCGGGCGCCGTGCACGATTCGATGATTCTGTGGGCGTCGACCCGGCGCGGCGCCAAGTCGATGGCCGATCTGGTCAAACTCGAGATCGGCGGCATCGCCGGTCCGGCCGGCACGATCGCGATTCTCGCGGTGCTCGTCATCGCCATGGCCGGCCTCGGCATCATCGTCGTGAACGCCCTGGCCGACTCGGCCTGGGGCACCTTCACCATCGCCGCCACCATTCCCATCGGCATGTTCATGGGCCTGTGGATGTACGTGTGGCGCAAGGGCAAGATCAACGAAGCCACGGCCATTGGCGTCATCGCCATGCTGGCGGCCGTCGCCGGTGGCGAGCCGCTCAACCACCCCGACTCGTGGCTCGGCAGCTTCTTCCACCTGTCGCGCACGCAGCTCGTCATCGCGCTCTGCGTCTACGGATTCTTCGCGTCGGTGCTGCCGGTGTGGCTGCTGCTCGCGCCGCGCGGCTACCTGAGTTCGTTCACCAAGATCGGCACGATCGTGCTGCTGGCGGCCGGCGTGATGATCGTGAACCCCGAACTCAAGATGCCGGCCCTCACCCAGTACGTCTCGGGCGGCGGCCCGATCATCCCGGGCCCCCTCTTCCCCTTCTGTTTCATCACCATCGCCTGCGGCGCCATCTCCGGCTTCCACGCGCTCATCAGTTCGGGCACGACGTCGAAGATGCTCGACAAGGAAACCGACATCCGGCCGATTGGCTACGGCGCGATGCTGATTGAAGGTGTGGTCGGCATCATGGCGCTCATCGCCGCCACCTCGATGCCGCCGGCCGATTACTTCGCCATCAACGTGCCGCCGGCCGCCTACGAGAAGCTCGTGTTCGAGGGCCAGCCGATGAAGCACGACCTGGCGACCATCGAAGAACAGGTCGGCGAGAGTGTGGTCGGGCGCACCGGCGGCGCCGTGTCGCTGGCCGTGGGCATGGCGATGATCTTCACGTCGCTGCCGGGCATGAAGGGCCTGCTCGCCTACTGGTACCACTTCGCGATCATGTTCGAGGCACTCTTCATCTTGACCACGATCGACTCGGGCACACGCGTCGGGCGCTTCCTGTTGCAGGAGGCGCTCGGGAAGGTCTATACCCCGTTCGCCAATCCCAACTGGATCCCGGGCGCCATCATCGCCACCTCCCTCATCGTAGGTTCGTGGGGCTACTTCATCTACACCGGCCAGATCGACACCATCTGGCCGATGTTCGGCGTGGCCAACCAGCTCCTCGGCTGCATCGCGCTCGCCGTGGCCACGACCATCCTGTTCGCGCAGGGCAAGGCCCGCTACACGTGGGTCACGATTGCGCCCTTCCTGTTCCTGGCCACCAACACGCTCTACGGCGGGTTCCTGAACATCCGCGACAACTTCTACCCGAAGGCGCTCAGCACCGTGCCGGCCGTGTCCACGCAGGGCTGGGTACTGACCATCTGCACGGCCATCATGATGGTGCTCGCGATCATCGTGCTGGTCTCGGCCTTCGCCCGCTGGGCGAGCCTCTACTCCAGCGGCGGTGAGCCCGTGCCGGCGCGAGGCTAAGCCGCCGTCCTGACGCGGTCCTCGGACGCCCCGGAGCCCCTGGCGGGTTCCGGGGCGTTCGTCTGTACGGCCGGGCTGCTCGCCCCCCACGTGCCAGCACCGGGCCGCCCTCTGTTGGCGCCACCGGCTGGTGTCGATACTTCCCGTACTGGCGCTTGGCAACGCGTCTCCCCGCGGCCGGGCCCGTTCCGACGTACATCGCCAGCTCAAGGGGTCGCTTTCCATGGTCACGTTCCGTTCGCCGCTCGCCGTCCTCGCCGCTCTCGCCCTCCTCGCCCTGGCCGCACCCGCCGAGGCCCAGTTCCCCGCCCGCGGCGCCGCCGTCGTCGGCGAGGACTACAACATCGAAGCCTCGTTCAATTTCTGGAGTCCGACGCCGGAAGCCATCGTGAACAGCGAGGCCCTGGGCATCCTCGGCACCGACGTCAATCTCGTGACCGACCTCGGCATCAGCAAGCAGATGCTGCGGGACCTGCGCGTCGTGCTGCGGCCGGCGACGAAGCACCGCTTCCGCATCAACTACCTGCCGTTGAACTACGACGCGTCCACCACCATCACGCGTGAGTTCATCTTCAACGGCCTGCGCTACCGGCCGGGCCTGCCTGTGCAGACGACCGCGCAGTTCAAGGCGTGGCGCTTCGGCTACGAGTACGACTTCCTCTACCGCGACCGCGGCTTCCTCGGCGTGCTCTTCGACGTGAAGTACACCGACGTCAACGTCGGCCTGCTGAGCCCGATCGGCGAGGAATTCACGAAGGCGATCGCGCCGCTGCCGACGATCGGCGGCGTGGCGCGCGTGTACCCGGCGAAGAACCTCGCCCTGAACGGCGAGGTCAGCTACTTCAGGATTCCGGACAGCGCGTCGGAAGACTACAAGGGCCGCTACATGGACTTCGACGTCAATGCCACGTTCAACCCTCACAAGAACTTCGGCGTGCAGGTTGGCTACCGCAGCATCGACGTGTTCTACGACGCCAAGAACGACACCGGCTCGCTGACGTTCAAGGGCCTCTACTTCGGCGGCACGGCCCGCTTCTAGCGCTCAGGGCACGGCGGCGCCCGCGGGCGCCTGGTCCGGCCACGTCACGAACACACCCAGCCGGCGCACGTCGCCGCTCGGCCCGTGCTCGGAGGGCCGGAACCCCGTACGGCTCGTCACGAGGAGCGTTGCCGGCGCCAGCGCCTCAGCCGGCAGCGCGACGTCCACCACCTGCCCCGCGGCGAGTGCCACCGTGCGCGTCCACGCGCCGGCGGCGAGCTGCACGTCGTTCGGCACCGGACCGGCCGTGAGCCGCAGCGTCGCCGCGCGTCCCGCATCCGCCCGCACGACGAACGCCGCCGTCTGCTCGCCGCGCACCCACAGCGCGCCGGGCTCCATGTAGGCCATGTCGTCGAGCGCGAACACCACGACCGCGCCGTAACGGGCCGCCCGCAGCGCGCGCAGGGCCGCGCCCCGTGCGAGGGTGCGCGGACGCAGCGTGAGCCGCGCCACCGATGCTCTGGCGGCGGCATCCCCGGTCACCGTGATGGAGGGGGCCGCGACCGGCAGGCGCAGCACCAGTCCGGAGTAGCCGGCCGGGCGGTCGTCGAGGCCCCACTGCTCCATCGGCACGTCCTGCCGGCCGAGGCGCACCGTCACTGAGCCGGCTGAGGTGCCGCGCGGCTCGAGGAAGACGTCGTAGTCGCCGGCCGGCACGTCCGGAATGCGCAGCAGCGGCTCCTCGCCCCCCCGGCGCCCGCGGAGACTCGTGCCGATGTTCAAGCGCCGCGGCGCGTCGTCCGCCGTGAGCGCGCGGCTGGGCGCGAGTTGCAGGAGCGTGGGCGCCTGCGCGGGCACCCAGCGCGCGAGCCACGCCATCTGCGAGCTGTTTGGCGTAGCAGGCGCGCGATCGCGGCCCGTCCAGGCGAGCGTGGCAGCGAGCATGACGACGGCCGGCGCCGCCAGCACGGCCACGATCGCGGTGCTCCGCGGCTGGCGGCGCGCGACGAGACGGGCGGCTGCCACGACGGCCACGCCGCTCACGAGCCAGAGCGCGGCATCCTCGAGGGCCGGCCGCATGCCATCGCGGTGCACGCTCGGCAGCGCCAGCGTGAGATCGGCCGAGCGGCTGAGCCAGTCGATGAGCGGCGCGTAGCCATCACGTCCGCTGAGGACAAAGGCGCCGCGATCGACGCCGACGAGCGCGGCCGTGAGCCCGGCCGAGAGCACGAGCAGCATGCCGATGACGACGCGCGCCGCCGTCGAGCCGCGCGCCCACAACATGCCGGCAGGCACCGCCAGCAACGGCACGAGCGCCACGAGGAAACGAGCCGGTGCGCTGTAGCCGCCCCACCACATCGGGTAGCTCGCCGCCACGGCCAGGTACGGCACGATCACCGCGACAATCTCGATCGTAAGGCGGCGGCGTTCACGCGCCAGCAGGACGAGTCCGGCCACACCCGCGACGAGCACCGGTGCCGTCGTGAACAGGCCGAACTGCTGATCGACGAGCAGGCCGGTCACACCCGCCGGGATGAACGACAGCCCCCCCTCGGGACGCGTGCCGTAGGGCGCCGCGGGATTCGGCGTGCCGTAGATGGCGACGAAGTAACCGAACCACGCCAGAGCCGAGGCCATCGGCACACTCAGGAACGGCAGCAGGTCGCGGCGCCGGGCTGGGTGGCGCCACAGGCGCAGGACGTTCGCAAGCCCGAGCGCGCCGGCGATGAGCGCGAAACGCGTGTGCAGCCACGGAAGCAGCGCAAGCGCCGCGCCGGCGCCGAGCCAGCGGCGGCCGGCGATCGCCGGGGCCGGCGTGTCGAGGGCGGCGAGCGCCGCCACGGCCACGATCGTGAGCGCGCCGCCGACCGGATCGGGATAGATCGTGAAGGCATGCAGCAGCACCGGCGCCGAGGTGGCCACCGCCGCCCAGCCGATCCACGCCGCACCCGCCGACGCCGTCACCTGGAAGACGAACGTCCAGAGCGCTGCCATGCCGAGGGCGCCCACCGCCACCACGGTCACGACCGCGCCAGGATACCCGGCCACCGCGAAGGCCGGCAGCACGACGGCCGACACGCCGGGCGCATGAATGGAATAGATCTGCCGGTCGGTGCCACGGCGCATGAAGTCGGGCTTCAACACGGCGTCGTAGTAGGCGAGATAGTGTTCGGCGCGGTGGTTGTTCTCGATGCGCAGATCGCCGTCCTCGAGCAGGCTCTGCGTGATGACGAGGTAGTGGGGTTCATCGCCCGCCGGCACGCGCGGACGCGCCACGCCCCAGGCCGTCAGCGCCAGCACCGCGAAGAGCACCGCCGCGAGCCGCGGCGCCCACCGTGGCGACCGCGTCCACACGGCCAGCCCGCCCACAGGCACGGCGCGCAGGAGCGGCCAGGCCGCCGCGGCCAGGGCCACGCCCCACACCGCGCCCTCGAGCGGGCCGTCCCACAGCAGAAAGGCGGCAGGCACGATCCACGGCAGCCACGGCAGCCACGGCAGCACGAGCAGCACGAGCGGCGCCCGCCACAGGCGCGGTCCGAGCAGCGCACCAGTGACGCCACCTGCCAGCAGCAGCGCCCCGAGCCAGGTGAACGGCGGCAACGCGCCGACTCGGGTCATGCGCGCGGGATCGACGAGCGCGACCACACCGAGTGACGCCCAGGCCGTAGCGCCGACGGCGAGGCCGGCGAGGAGGGATACCAGCCGCGAGGCACGCGCGCCGTCGGCCGCCGTGCTCACGGCCGCTTCCGGGCGAGGCAGATGATGGAACTCCCGATCGGCATGTCGAACAGGCGCAGCAGCCACGACTCGGCGATGACGAGCGCCGAGAGCACCGCGTTCACGGGCGCCGCCGGCACGCTGATCTCCGTGTCACTCGGCGCCGCCTCCCCGCCCCCCTGCCAGCGCTGAATGGCGCGCACCGAATACAGCAGCGGGAACAGGAACGCGAACGTGTAGGAGATGCGCACGATCTCGAGACCGGCGCCTTCGAGCAGCGCGCGCAGCGAGGCCGTGTCGTAGCGGCGCAACTCTTTTGCGAGCGATCCGTGGCCGCCGCGCAGCGACTCGAGCGCCGCCACCGTGATGAGCACGTGGCCACCGGGACGCACCACCCGCGCCATCTCGCGCGCCGCCGCGCGTTCGAGGTCATCGGGCAGGCCGTAGAGCACGTCGAACGACGTCACGATGTCGAACGACGCATCGGCACACGGGATGTCGCCGATGCTGCCGCGCGCGACCCGCGTGAGGCCGTGCGCCCGCGCGAAGCGCGGTCCGATGGCGGTGATGTCGAAGCCGAACGCGCGGCCGTGCCGCTCGAGCAGGTGCAGGTTGTTGCCGGTACCGCAGCCGCAGTCGAGCAGACGCAGGCTGGTGCGCCCGCCGGCCGCGCGCGCGAGCCACGGCGCGACGAAGCGACGAAAGCCGCGGAACCAGAAATGGGTGCGTTCGGCGCGGTAGGTGAGTTCGAGAAGGCGATCGAGGTGTTCCATGCCGGCGCGCTGCCGCAGCGTCCGGGCGGCGGCGCCATGGTACCATACGCCCTGCATGCGCCAGCGCGGGCTCGTCGAGGCAGCGGTCGTCGCGACCGGTGCGCTGATCCTCACGGCCGCGCTCACCTTCCCGCTCGTCGCCCGCATCGATCGGATCGGCCGCGTCAACACCGCCGACGGGTTCTACGCGATGTGGAATGTGGCATGGGTGGCCGACGCCCTCATCGTGGGTCCGTCGCGGTTGTTCGATGCCAACATCTTCTACCCGGCGAAACGGGCGCTCGCCTTCTCCGAAGCCAACATCGGGGCCGGCGTCATCGCCATTCCGGCCTGGGGCTTCACCGGCAACCCGTACCTGGCTCACAACTCCGTCGTGCTCTTCGCATTCACGATGGGCGTGGCCGGCGCCTACTACCTCGCCCGCTATCTCACCGCGAGCCGGGCGGCCGCCGCGATCGCCGGCGTCCTCTTCGCCTTCTGTCCGTTCGTCTTCGCGCGCACGGCGCACATTCAGCTGATGATGACCTTCGGCCTGCCGTTCTCGATGCTGGCGTTCCATCGCCTCGTCGATCGGCGCACACCGGGACGCGCCGCCACACTCGGCCTCGCGCTGTGGGCGCAGGCCCTGTCGTGCGCCTACTACGGCATCTTCGCGGCGCTGATGGTGGGCCTCGGCACCTTCGTCTTCGCCGTCACGCGCGGGCTGTGGCGGTCGGCCCGCTACTGGTCCCACATCGGGCTGGCCGCGGCCGTGTCGATCGCGCTCACGACGCCGTTCTTCCTGCCGTATGTGCAGGTGCAGCAGGACGGCTTCTCGCGCACGCTCGATGACGCGCGGCAATACAGCGCGAATGCCGGAGCGTGGCTGGCCTCATCGGCCTGGGCCCATCGCTGGTGGCTGCCCGCCATCGAGGGGTTCTCCGAAGTGCTGTTCCCCGGCATCCTCACGACCGCCCTTGGCCTCTGGGGCGCGCTGCACGTGCTGCGACCGCGCCACCGGCACGACACGGGCACGGCCGACGCTCCGCGAATGCCGCGCGACGTCGCCGGCTTCTACCTGGCGGTCGTGCTGATCGCATTCTGGGCGTCGTTCGGCCCTGACGCCGGCCTGTACCGCCTGCTCTACGAGACCGTCCCCGTGTTCTCCTTCCTGCGGGCACCGGCGCGTATCGGCATCGTCGTCACGCTCGGGCTCGTCGTGCTCGGCAGCAGCGTGCTCTCGCCCTGGCTTCGTCGGCAGTCGCGGCCCGCGACGTGGGCCGCCGCGCTCGTCGCGCTCGCGCTGCTCGACCTGAACGCGGCGCCGCTCACCGCGCTGCGCGACGCGCCGCCGGTGCCCGAGGCCTACCGGCGTCTGGCCACGCTGCCGCGTGGCGCCGTGGCCGAGTTCCCGTACTTCTACCAGCGCTCCGACTTCCCGCGCCACGCCGAGTACATGTTCGGCTCGACGTATCACTTCCAGCCGCTCATCAACGGCTACTCGGACCACATCCCGGCCGAGTGGCGTGCCACGGTCGTGCCGCTCAGCTCGTTCCCCACGCGCGAGGCGTTCGCGATTCTCGGCCGGCTGAACGCCCGCTACGTCGTGTTCCACATGAACGGCTACGATCGCCGCAGCCGCGCGCGGCTGGAGGATCGGCTCGTCACCTACGGCCAGTACCTGCGGCCCATCGTGCACGACGGCGAGGTGTGGCTCTTCGAGATCGTGGACTGGCCGAACTGACGTCCGCCCCGCCGATGATCCGTCGCGTCCTCCTCACGCTGGCGGCGACGCTGGCCGCCGCCGTGCTCCACACCTGGCCGCTCGCGAGCGATCTGGCGGGCCTGTCGCGTCACGACAACGCCGACACCACGCTCAACGCCTGGGCCGTGAGCTGGGTCGCGCACGCGCTGCCCCGCGATCCTCTCCACGTCTTCGATGCCCCGATTTTTCATCCCGAGAAGCGCACGCTCGCCTATTCGGAGCCGCTCATCGTGCCCGGTGTGCTGGCGATTCCGCTGCGGGCGGCCGGACTCGACGCCACCGTCACCTACCATCTGCTCGTCATCCTGGGGCTCGCCCTGAGCGCCGCGGTGATGTGGCGGCTCGTCGCCGGGTGGACGGGCGATGAAGCAGCCGGCGCGGTGGCCGGACTCGCCTACGCCTTCAACGCGCACCTGCTCACACGTTTCGGCCACCTGCAGGCGCTGCATGCGGAGTGTTTCCCGCTCGTGCTCTACGCGATCGATCGACTGGCCGCGCGCGCGAGGCCGCGCGACGGCGTCGCGCTCGGCCTTGGTCTCGCCCTCGTGGGCCTCACCTCGATCTACCAGCTCGCCTTCGCGGCCGGCGCCACCGTGGCGGGGATGCTCGCACGCGTCACCGAGTGGCGACGCCGCCCGGCCGCCACCATCGCGGCCTCGGGCGCCGGGATCGGGCTCGGCGTCGTGCTGCTGGCGCCGATACTGCTGCAGTATCTCGCCGTGAGCCGGCAGTACGGCTTGGCGCGCACGGTGGCCGAAACGGCCGACTTCGCCGCCACCTGGCGCGACTACCTGGCCACCGGGGGGCGCCTGCACTATGCGTGGTGGAGCGCGCCGTTTTTCCAGGACACGGCGGCGCTCTTCCCCGGATTCACCGTGGCGCTCCTCGGCCTCGCCGGCTGCTTCGCGCCGCGCGAGCAGCAGGGCCGCGTGCGCATGATGGCCGCCATCGGCGTGACGGGCGTGCTCATGTCGCTCGGGCCGATCGTGCCCGGTTATGCGTGGCTCTTCGAGCAGATCCCGCTGCTGCAGGCGACCCGCGCCACCGACCGCTGGGGCGTGCTGGCGCTGACCGCGCTCGCGGTCCTCGCGGCGTATGGACTCGCGCTCGTCCGCGCGCGCACCGTGGGCGCCGCGCGCCACGTCATCACCGCGGCCGTGCTCCTGCTCGTGACGGGCGAGGCGCTGCGGGCGCCCATGGCCTTCCGGCCCACGCCCGCCGTGCCCGCAATCTACACCCGCATCGCGGCGTTGCCCGGCGCCGTGCTGCTCGAGTACCCGACCTACGAAGGGCAGGCCTTCAGCCGCAACGCGCCGTATCTGCTGGCGCAGACCACGCACTGGAAACCGATCGTCGCCGGTTACAGCGGCACCTTCACCCCCGACTACACGGCGCGCCTCGCGGACCTGGCCACGTTTCCCGCCGACCGGGCGAGGCAACGCATCCTCGCCATGGGTGTCACGCACATCGTGCTGCATCTGGTGCCGCTCAGGGCCACGGTGGGTCAGGCCGCCATCGATGCCGTGGACCAGGTGCCGTGGGTGACGCGGGAGTTCGAAGACGAGACGGCGCGCGTGTTCCGCGTGCGCACCGACGTGCCGTAGAGACGCGGCGTCAGCCGCGCGGCCGACGGCGCGCGGGTGGTGTCTTCGTTGCCGGAGCCGGCCGCCGCCTGGACGGCGGCCTGACCTTCTTCGCCGGCGCGGCCGACGGCGCCGGTGCCACCATCGGCACCGGCTTCAGCACACCGCCGCCGTAGAGCCGCCGGTAGTCTTCCGCAGTACCGAGGATCCGCTTCACGTAGTTCTGCGTCTCGGGGAACGGGATGTCGTCGATCCACTCGTCGATGGGCAGCCCGGGACGTTCGCTCTTCCAGCGGCGCACACGGTGGCCGCCGGCGTTGTAGCCCGCAAGGGCGTACGCCGGATGGCCGAACTCCGCCACGAGCTCACCGAAGTACTCGGTGCCGATCGCCATGTTCACTTCCGGATCGGTGAGGCGGCTCGTGGAGAACGGCTTGATGCCGAGCTGACGCGCCACGCTGCGTCCGGTAGCCGGCATGATTTGCATGAGCCCGATGGCGCCGGCCGACGAGGCGATACCGGCATCGAAGGTGGACTCCTGCGCCGCCAGCGCCACGACGACATACGGATCGAGCCCGCGCCGTCTTGCGCTGCCCTCGAGCTGCTGCCAGTAGTCAATCGGGAAGATGACGCGCAGCACATCCGGCGGCAGCGACTGCCCGCCCGAGGCGAGATACTGCGGATAGGCGCGCTTCATCGCGTTGATGGCGGGCCTGAGCCGTCCGGCGCGATGATGCGCCAGCGCCACGGTGGCCTGGAGCGCCGGCGAATCGCCGAACACCCGCCGCGCGAACTGTGCTTCGGCCAGGGCTACGTCATGCAGCCCGAGCGCCAGCAGCAGTGCGATCTGCCGCTCGGTGGGCGGCGGCGCGGGCCGGGGGCCAGCGGCTTCGCGCACATTCGTCGGCACGGCCGCGGCCTCACCGAGCTGCGCCAGCGCGAGGCGGCCATAGTAGCTGTTGTGATAGTCGGTGGCCGTGAGCACGAAACGCGCGCTGGCGCCAGCCGTGTCGCCCAGGCGCTGCTTGGCGCGTCCGCTCCAGTACAGCCAGGGCGGACGGTAGTCTGACCGCGGGAAGTTGCGCGCACCGGTCTCGAAGTAGGCGATGGCGGCCACGTCGTTGCGCTGGCGGTACGCCCACCACCCCGCCTTCCAGGCGGCGCGTTCGGCGAAGCGTCCGGCCGGAAAGCGCTGCACGAGCAGGCCGAAGGTCTCGGCGGCCGCGGCATCATCGTCGCGGAGCACGTACCACAGGGCA
This sequence comes from Vicinamibacterales bacterium, assembly GCA_044347565.1. Lineage (GTDB taxonomy): Bacteria > Acidobacteriota > Vicinamibacteria > Vicinamibacterales > UBA2999 > CADEFD01. The sequence goes on from JBIKUN010000042.1 coordinate 19,749, forward strand.
AGACCGTCGAGCGCCTCTTCCGCGTACGGACTCTGGCGATGCCCATCGGCGAGCGCGCGTGCGGCCTGCACGTAGCCGTCGACGTCGCCGAGGCCGCGAAGCGCGAGGGCGTAGTGCAGTTGCGCTTCCGCCTGATGCGCACCGGCGCCGGTGAGCGGGCGCAGACGATCGGCGGCGACGCGGAACTGTTTCGCCTGCACGTCGGCCGCCGCGATGCGAACCTCGGCGGCGTCGTGATCGTCGCCGCTCGTGGCCGCGGCCACCTCGACATAGGCGGCGCGGGCCAGCGCCCAGCGCTTCGCGGCGTAGAGCGCCGCGGCCCGCGCCCGCGTCTTCTCGAGCCGCGCCGGAAACGGCACGTTGACGCTGGCGAGCCGCTCCAGCACGTCGCCCGACGCGGCGGCATCCGGCGACAGCGGATAGTCGTAATACGCGAGTCGATGCGCCTCAACGGCGCCCGCCGCATCGCCGGCGCGCTCCCGTGCCACACCGAGCTGATGAGCGACACGATCGGGCTCACCGGGTTTGCTCGCGAGCAGGCGGGCGAGGGTCTCGGCGGCCAGCGCGTACTCGCCGCGCTGCTCCTGCGTTTCGGCAAGGCGCCAGAGCGTCTGCTCGGCGATCCAGGTCCGGGTGGCCGACGCGCGCAGGCTGCCGAACGTGGCGGCCGCCGCATCGAGGCGTCCCTGCCGCAGCGCGATGAGGCCGCGGTAGTACTTCACGTGGTCGGCGATGGGCGACTGGTCCAGCGTGGCGCTCGCGACGAGCGCCGCCACCGATGTGGGATCACCCCCGCCCTCGAGCACGGCCACAGCCCGGGCGAAGTCCTTGAGTGGTGTCGTGAGCGCGGCGGCGGGCACGGGCGCCAGCCAGAAGTCGGCGGGCTGCGCCGGCACGGGCTCGTGCGTGGTGGGCTGCAGCGGTGGCGCGGGCTCCTGCGCGGTCGCAGCCGTGGCCGGCAGCAGGAGAAGGCCGAGAGCCAGCAGGGTCGCGCCGGCGGTCAACCGCCCATGGCGGCTCGACGCGCGCGCACACCTGCCAGGCCGGACCGTCACGCGGACTGTGCGACCCGCGCCGTGCCGGCCTTACCGGCCGTGGCGCGCTGGACGGCGAGGCCTTCGAGGCATCGCGCGGCATGACGAACGAGCACTTCAACCGGCGATGCCCAGCCCGCCAGAGGCGATGCCGTCCCAGGATCCGCATACAGGACGCCCACGCACCGGCCTGCCACGAGGAGCGGCACAGCAAGGCCGGGCCGCTCGGCCGGCGCGTCACTGAAGGCGGGCGCCATCAGCACGGAGCCCGCCCCGGTCACCGCCGGACGGCCCGTGTTCACAGCCGCAGCCAGCGCGCCCACATCACTCGTGCTCTGCTCGATGGCGCGCGGCTCCTGGTCGAGTGCGCCAAACCCGAGCGTACGCCAGCCGATGAGGTGGTCGCCCTTCACGACGAGCATCGCGGCGCGTCCGGCTTCCTTGCTGGCACCTGCGGTGAGCGCGTCGAGCACCTCGCTGAGCGACGACGCGTTGTCGAGGAGGCGCACCGATTCGAGCATGCGCAGCGCGCCGCTCTGATGGGCATCCACCGCCTGACTGTGCAGCGTGGCGGCTTCCTGCGCTTCCGTCCGCAGCGACGCCAGCGTGGCTTCGTCGAACTCATTGCGCATGCGGACCGCCTCGGCGGCGAGTTCCTCGCGCTGACGGATGGCCTCGTCGCGTTCACGCACGACGGTGTCGAGGGCAGCGCGCAGATCGCTCGAGACGGTGCCCTGCGCTGCCTCGAGGCGCGATACCTCGGCGGTGTGCTCCTCGTTCTGCCGCGCCAGCGCCGCCTCGGCTTCCGCGTGCAGGCGCGCGATGGCCGCCTCCGACTCTTCGCGCACGCGCACGGCACTCGCCTGCGTGTCGCGCAGTTCGCTGCGGATGGCTTCGACCGTGGCCTCGGCGTCTGCCGTCACGCGCGCGAGCGCGTCTTCCGCCTCCTGGCGCTGACGGTCGGCCAGCGCCGCGGTCTCCTCGGCCAGGCGCGTGGCGTCGAGCCGCGCCGCATCCGCCGCCTGCGCGAGCAGGCCTTCATACGTGGCGACAAGCGATGCCTTCTCGCCGTCGAACGCCGCCTGGAGTTCGGCCTGCAGGGCGCCGCGCGCCTCGGCCACGGCCGCCGCGCCGGCCTCGGCCGCCAAGGTGAGCGCCGCGCGGCGGTCGCGATCGGCCTCGGCCTTCACGTCCGTGACGGTGACGTCGAATTCGGCCTCGAGGCGGGACTTCACCTCGGAGATGGCATCGGCGAGCGCTTGACGAAATCGGTCTTCCAGCGACATGGCAGTCTCGAACAGGGGCGAAGTTGCGAACGTCAACGCGGCTGGGAGTGCGCGGTCCATCGGCGAAAGTGCCCCTGATGCCGACGGGCGTAGTGTCACCAACGTATCGGGAGGACGCCCCATCCGCATTATTGGGGGTGCCGCGTGCAGGGTCAAGAAACGCCGTGCATCCGCGCCACCTCGGCTACGTCGCGGGCGCCGCCGCGGCCTCGGTTCGCCGCCCTTCTGCCATGGTGGTACAAGGTGCTACTATCGAAGGACGGTTGCGCGGCTGTGATGCTGGTCCAGCGCGCGGTGCTCTACGTGGGGGCGACCTGGCTTCGACGGGGGTGCAGAATCGTGGGATGCATGCCGAGCTCCACTAACTCGCAAATCTGGTGGGACATCCGTTAACTGCGGACAATCAGTACGCTCTCGCAGCCTAAACCGCTGTGAGCGTCTTGCCTGACCTCGCCTGGTGGTTGGGGCCAAGACGCCATTAAACAGGCTGGCTCTCGCGTGGCGCCACGGCGCGCGAGGGTGAGATTTACCGGGGCTGGCGCCTGCCGGTACTTCGCCGCTTCCACACGGCGGGCGCGAGACCCACGAAGCGGACACGCATGTAGAGTCCTGCGAGGACGTTCTCTCGGACGCGGGTTCAACTCCCGCCGCCTCCACCACTCCTTCACTACGTTCAGTCGTGGTGTCGGCGCCGAAGTCAGGCACGCAAGTCGCGCCGGTGGCGCGACTTAGCGGGCACAACTCCCGTCGACCACGACGAACGTTCCTCACTAGAACAGCTCGGTTTTCCCGCCGCCTCAACTATTTCTCCACGGCTGGACGGCCTCGTGGTTGCCGGCTGGTCTCCTCGATGCGCGCCAGGCTGAGCTTCAGCCTGAACGGCTTCCGCAGCCGATTCATCGTGTCCTGCGTCGGGTTGTGCCGGGGATTGATCGCGCGCAGCACGTTCGGCCCCGCCATCTTCACCTTCGCCGCGAACTCCTTCACGCCCATCGCGCGAATCACCTTGCCGAGCGCCACCTGAATGGGCACGCCCTCGTCCATGGCGGCCAGCAGGAACTCGCGGGCGAACTCCTGGTCGCGCAGGTCCTGCGCCAGTCCTTCGTTCCAGTCTCTGCTGCGTCGTGCCATGTCACTCCTCCCCGAGGTAGTCGCGCCAGTATTGCTGGGCGCGCCGGATATCCTTCGCCTGGGTCCCCTTCGACCCGCCCACGAGCAGCAGCACCAGCGTCGCGCCGTCCTGGCCAAAGCAGGGGCGGTAGCCGTGCCCGAACATCACTCGGGCCTCCTGCACGCCGTCCCCGACGGCCTTGTGGTCGCCCAGGTGCCAGTCTCGAAGCGAATGACGCGCGCCTGCACCCTGGCACGAGTGACGCGGTCGAGCGTATCCAGCCAGCCCCTGAAGGGGGCTTTCCCGTCGGCCGTCTCGTACTCGCGGACCGTCACTGCCATCGTGGAGGCCTCCACCTGAAACATCGCAAACGATGTTCTTGGAGGCGGCGGGACTACTACCCCGCCGCCTCCAAGCCTGGCGAAGATCCGACAGTTCCGCCGGTTGAGAATCCGACAGTTCGACCGAGGGGACGAGCCTGAGGCCGTCGCCACCTCCTGACGCCGGCGGCGGGAGGTGGGCTCGGGTCCGCCGTCGGCGTGCCCCCAGCGCCGGAGCGTTCGCGCTGCAACCATCCATGGGGCGACAGCGTCAAAGTGGGCGGTGCGTTGTGCGGCCGCCGTGCTTCTCTCCATCGTGTCGGCCATTCGGCAGTCTTACTCGGAGGATCGGATATGATTCGCTCTCGCTTCGTGTCAGCGTGTGCCTTGCTGGTCATGGCGCCGTCGCTCGCCTCGGCTCAGTCGGCGAAGACTCTGGAATCGAGTGACTTCGTCGGTATTTCGTTCTGGCTGATTTCGATGGCGCTCGTCGCGGCCACGGCCTTCTTCTTCCTCGAGACCCAGCGGGTCGCCGGCAAGTGGAAGACGTCGCTCACGGTGTCCGGCCTGGTCACCCTGGTCGCCGCGACACACTACTTCTACATGCGTGAAGTGTGGATTGCCACCGGGTCGACGCCCACGGTCTACCGCTACATCGATTGGCTGATCACCGTCCCGCTGCTCATTACCGAGTTCCACCTGATTCTCGCGGCGATCGGCAAGGCGTCGGCCGGCATCTTCTGGCGACTGATCGGCAGCACGACGGGGATGCTGGTGGCTGGCTACGTCGGCGAGGCTGGCTACGTCGGCGTGTGGCCGGCGTTCATCGTCAGCATGGCGTTCTGGTTCGCTGTGCTCTACGAGATCTTCGCCGGTGCGGCGTCGAAGGCAGGCACCACCGACGCTCCGGCCTCCGTGCAGTCGGCCTACAAGACCATGCGCCTCATCGTCACCTTCGGGTGGGCGGTGTATCCCATCGGCTACTTCGTCGGCTACCTGACCGGTGGTAACCCGGCCGACAGCATGGGCATGCTGAACATCGTCTACAACTTCGCGGACGTTGTGAACAAAATCGGATTCGGCGTCATCATCTGGTCGGTGGCGGTCACCGAGACCGAAGCCAGGTAACGCGGGACGGGAGCCGGCCGCGCCGGCTCCCGTCATCACGCCGGCTGGAGGATCGTATGACCCTGATTCCTCGGTGGCAGAGTGTGCTGTTCCTGTGCGTCGCCGCCGCCGCGTGCGCCGCCGCGGCGGCAGGCGCGCGTCTGCCGGCGCGCACTGAACTGCTGGCCGCGGCCTGGCTCATCGGCCTCGTCGGCCTGCCGCACGGAGCCATCGATCCCCTGCTCGCCGCACGCGTCTATCGGATCCGCCGGCCTGTCGACTGGGCGGTCTTCGGTCTGCGGTACGTGGCGCTGGCCGCGGTGGTGGTCATGGCGTGGTTCGTCGCCCCCAGCCTCTTCCTGCTGGGTTTTCTCATCATTTCGGTCATCCATTTCGCCGACGACCTGCCACCGCAGACGCTGCGTTTGTCGCGACTCGTCTACGGCGCCACGGTCATCGTGCTGCCCACCGTGCGCTACGCGTCGGACACCGCCTACCTGCTGGGACTCGTCGCGGGGGCCGAGGCGGCGGCGCCGGTTACTGCCCTGCTGCAGCTACTGGCCTGGCCGCTGGCGCTCGCCGCGGCGGGACTCGTCGTCATCGAGAGCCGGCGCGATCGGCGCAGCGCTCTCGACATGGCGGCGGTGGCACTGCTTGCCGCCCTGTCTCCGCCACTTGTGAGCTTCACCGTGTTCTTCTGCCTCATGCACAGCCTGCGCCACCTGCTTCGGGCGGCGATGTCCGTGGGTGGCACCTCCGTGCCGACGCTGGCACGGGCGGCCCGCTGGCCGCTGCTTGGCACGGGCGCCGTGGCCGCCGCCGGCTGGGTCCTGCTTGGCGGTCAGACCCTGGATGCGGCCGTCATGCAGCTGGTGTTCGTCGGCCTGGCTGCGCTGACCCTGCCGCACATGGTGCTTGTCGAAGCGGCGGCGCGGGCTGGATGGCCCTTGGCGGCTGATCTGCCGGCGCTCCGCCCGGCACGCGCTTCCTGAAAGCGCCTCACGGCTCCCGGCGCTGGCAGGCTGCCGAGACTCGACGATGAACGAGCGACCGTGAACACGCATGGTCAGGGGCTCTACGTCGCTAACCGCGCGCTGCTCACGACGCACGGCTTGATCGCACGGCCTTCCGGACCCGCCCTCATCTCACGAACCGCGCCGCCGCACGCGCCACCACGAACCCGATCGCCAGCCCCAGCACACCGGCGGCCGTCGCATCGACGAACCAGGTGACGGCCCCGGCGGCGGCGCCGAACGCATCGCCCGTCCGCGACGCGAACGCGTGGATCGCGTGCGGGACGGCGCCCAGCCCGTACTCCTCGAGTCCGTGCAGGAAGATCCCGCCGCCCACCCACAGCATCGCCAGCATGCCGACGAAGGCCAACACCGTCAACAGCCCCGGCATCGCATGCACGAGCCCCCGGCCGAGCGCGCGCACGACGGCCACTCGACCGTACTGGGCGAGATAGAGCCCGGCGTCGTCGGCCTTCACGATGAGCGCCACCGTGCCATAGACCGCGACGGTCACGAGCACGCCCACCAGGCCCAGCACCAGCGCCTTGTTGATGAACGTCGGGGTCGTGACCGCCGCCAGGGTGATCGCCATGATCTCCGCCGACAGGATGAAGTCCGTGCGAATCGCGCTCGCGACTTTGGCCTCTTCGTCTGCCGCGCCAATCGCCACCGCCGTCCCCGGTGCCGGGGCGGGCGGCGGGTGCAGCAGGCCGTGCACCTTCTCGTAGCCCTCGACGCAGAGGAACGCGCCGCCGGCCATGAGCAGCGGCGTGATCGCCCAGGGCGCCAGAACACTGAGCGCCAGCGCCCCGGGCAGCAGATACAGGAGCTTGTTCGTGAGCGAGCCCCACGCGATCTTCGCGATGGTCGGCAGCTCTCGCTCCGCCGCGAAGCCGACGACGTAGCGAGGTGTCACCGCGGCGTCGTCGATGACGATGCCGGCGGTTTTCTTCCCCGCCTTCAGTGCCTGCGCCGCGACGTCGTCGAGCGAGGAGACAGCCACTTTCGCGATGGACGCCACATCGTCGAGCAGGGCGAAGAAGCCGGAGGCCATAGGACGAATCGTACCAGCGGACGGGCCGTCAGGCGGCAACGATTCGCACGCTGGGGCTGCTCGCCCTGGTCGGGGCCGTCCTGTTCGCCGCCTGCGCCAGAGAATCGAAAACAGCAAGGGCATCGACCCCACGGGCGGCCCGATGGAGAACTGGAAGGTCGGCGAGGTGCACGACGCGTTCGAGATCGTGCAGTCGCTCGACGCGGCCGCTGCGCCGGCGGCGCACCTCGTGATAAGGTGCCCCCGCGTGGGACGCGAGAGCCATATGCACAAGTGCCTGCTCGTCGCCATCAGTCTCTCGATGGCCGGCTGCACCGCGGCGCCACCGGCGTCACCCGCGGTCGTCTGGCCCACGAAGAACTGGGTGGGCTCGACTCCGCAGGCCGAGGGGCTCGACGCGGCGCTGCTCGCGACGCTCGATCGTGAATTCGCCACCGGCGCGCACGGCCAGGTGACGGGACTGCTCGTCACGCGGCGCGGCCGCGTCGTCTTCGAGCGGCAGTACACCCACGACTTCGATCGAATGTTCGAAGGCCGCGACCCGCGGCGCGGCGCTTACAACTACTACGATCCCGACTGGCATCCCTACTACCAGCACGGCCGACTGCACACCATGCAGTCGGTCAGCAAGAGTGTCACCTCGGCGCTCGTCGGCATCGCGATCGGCCGCGGCGAGCTGCCGCCGGTCTCCACGAAGGTGATGCCGCTCTTCGCCTCATTCCGTCAGCCGGCGCCCGACGCCCGCCGCGATGCCATGACGCTCGAGCACGTGCTCACGATGACCACCGGCATCCAGTGGGACGAGAGCACCGTCGCCTACACCGATCCCGCCAACAGCTGCGCCGGCATGGAGAAGAGCCCCGACTGGATTCAGTTCGTGCTCGACCAGCCGATGGCCGATGCCCCCGGCACGCGCTTCGTCTACAACAGCGGCGCCACCGAACTGCTCTCGCAGCTCATCAAGCAGGGCACCGGGAAACACGCGCACGAGTACGCCGCCGAGCAGCTCTTCGCGCCGCTCGGCATCACCGACACGTACTGGAAGACGACGCCGACGGGCCTGGCCGACACTGAAGGCGGCCTCTATCTCACGGCGCGCGATCTCGCGAAGATCGGCTACCTGTACCTGCACGACGGCGTGTGGGAGGGCCGCCGCCTGCTGCCCGAGGGCTGGGTGGCGAAGTCCACGACGCCGATCGTGGATACGCGGCCCGGGCAGGCCCGCTCGCGCAAGTACGGCTACCAGTGGTGGGTGCTGCCCACGGCGACCGGCACGACCACCGCGTATGCCGCACTCGGCTACGGCGGGCAGCGGCTCTTCGTCGTCCCGGAACTCGAACTCGTCGCCGTCGTGACCGGCTGGAACATCTACGATCATCCCGAAGTGGCCCCCTACACCGCCCTCGACCGCCTGCTGGAGGCCGTGCGTCCCTGACGACGCCGCGAGCCATGCCCATGGTGGCTGCTGCGCGCCACGGCCACCGGGCCCATCGAAGTGAACCAGGCTCCGGCGCGCCTACGAGGCCGCACGCGCCTGCAGGCGCTGCTTCATCGTCGGCGGCGAGAGTCCCATGAGCGCCGCCGCATAGACGATGGGCGTCGGCGCCAGCGCCCGCACGATCTCGAGCAGCAGCGCTTCGGCGCTATCCGCCAGCGCCTCGGTGGGCAGGTCGGGCGCGCCGATGACGGCGGTGAGCGCCGCCTTCACCGCGTTCCAGGTCGCCGGACGCGCCGTGAGCGAGCGATCGGTCTCGGCGTGGCGCAGCCGCCGCGCGAACGTGGTCTGCGGCAGCCCGACGCGGGCGGCGGCGCGGGCGCCGATGCCGGCCGCCTGTTCGTGCGCCACGAGCACGATCTCGTACGCAAGCCAGCGGCCGAGCGGCAGGTTCAGGCGCGGGTTCGCCGACGCCGCCCGCTGCACTTCCCCTTCGAGCGCCCGACGCAGGTGGTCCCACGCCTCGTCGTAGCCGGGCCCGTCGTGCGCCGGCCCCGCCGCGGTGAGCGGCAACGTGCGCGGCTGCGTCGGCAGCATGGTGACGCGCGCGCCGAGCGGCTCGGGCAGTTTCAGATCCTCGACGTCCAGCCGGTCGGCGTCCGAGAGCACGACGGCCTGCAGGACCGTGTTCTGCAGCTCGCGGATGTTCCCCGGCCACGGATACGCGGCGAGCCGGCGTTCGGCGTCGGCCGTGAAGCCCTGGAGCGGCTTGCGCTGCTCGGCAGCAGCGGCGCGCGCGAAATGCTCGGCGAGCAGCTTGACGTCCTCCGGCCGTTCGCGCAGCGGCGGGATGTGCAGACGCACGACGTTGAGCCGGTAGAACAGATCCTCGCGAAAGCGGCCGGCCCGCACCTCATCCTCGAGGCGGCGGTTGGTGGCGGCAATGATGCGCACGTCCACCTTGCGCGCGCGCGTGCCGCCCACCATCGAGATCGTCTTCTCCTGCACGAAGCGCAGGAGCCGCGATTGCACGTCGAGCGGCAGCTCCCCGATCTCGTCGAGGAACACGGTGCCGCCATCCGCCATGGCCAGGCGTCCGCTCGAGCGCTGCTGCGCGCCAGTGAAGGCACCGCGCTCATGGCCGAAGAGTTCCGAGTCGATGAGCGTGGCCGGAATGGCCCCGCAGTCGACGATGACAAACGGCTTGCTCCGGCGGCTGCTCAGTTGATGGAGCGTCTGCGCCAGCATCTCCTTGCCGGTGCCGCTTTCGCCGGTGACGAGCACGGTCGTGTCGGTGGCGGCGA
>JBIKUN010000006.1:0-71084 GCA_044347565.1 Vicinamibacterales bacterium
ACGCGGCGGGCGCGCGCGAGCACGTCGGCCATCACCGCCGACTGGAACACGATCGGGCTCTGCTGCGAGCGCAGCTCCTGCACCTCGGCCAGCAGACGCCGTCGCTCGTGTTCGGCATGCACGCGGTGCCGCTCGGCGAGGTGCTCGCGGTCCAGCGCCACGGCGAGCTGCCCGGCCACGCCAGTGAGCACGTGGACGTCGGTGCGATCGAGCTCGAGCACTTCAGGGCGGCCCACGACACAGATGGCGCCGAGCGTGCGGCCCTCGGTCACGAGCGGCACGGCCACCGCCACGTGCGGGCGGCGTTCGCCGTCGGGCGTGGTCACGTGCGTGGAGCGCTGGCGCACGGCGCCGGCACCGACGGCCGCGGTGACAACGGCGCGTTCATCTTCGGAGAGATCGGCCGGCTGCAGCTGGCGCGGTTCCGCCTCGTCGTGCCGCTGCTCGCCGAACACAAGCCGCTCCCCCGCGTCCCCGGTCACGAAGAAGGACGCGCGCGTCGGATGCAGCACGGCGAAGAGCCGATCGACCACCTTGGCCGCGAGGTCTGTCGTGCCGGCAGCGCTCAAGAGGACCTGCAGGACGTCCCACAGCAGCCCCATGTTGCGGTAGTCCTTGTCGGTGTGGCCGGTGAAGATGCCGAGCAGGCGGTCGGTGGACGGCCCGCCGGCATCACCGGCCGCGTCGTGCCACAACACCGCCTCCTCGCCGTTCTTCTGGCGCGCCACGCCGAGTGCCTCATTGGCGCGCTTCAGCAGATCGAGCGGCTCGAGGCCATCGGCCTCGGCGGCCTCGCACGCGACGATGCCGACGGCGCAGTGCAGCCGCACGCTCTCCTGCAGGAAGGCGCGGCCGGCGACGTGATGTCGCACGCGCTCGGCGACGAGACGCGCCGCATCGGCGCCGACGTTGCCGAGCGGCAGCGCGAAGATGGCGCCGCCGTAGCGCATGAGAACGTCGGAGCGGCGCAGCAGCACCTGCATCGTCTGCACGACTTCACGGATGAGGCCGTCGCCGGCGCGGCGGCCGAACTGGTCGTTCACGGCCTCGAGGCCGAGCGGATTCACGAGCAGCAGCGCGCACGGCAGCCGGCGGCGCCGCGCCCGATCGAGGTCGGCGCGCAGCACGCCCATCAGTTCGTGACGGCCCGGCAGGCCCGTGAGCGGATCGGTGAGGACCGAGTAGACACTGACGATGGTCGAGGCGAGCGCATGCGCCACGGCGAGCATCGAGCCCGGGCCGGTCGCCATCACCGGCGGGGGCATGCGCAGCGCCACCCACCCCGCGGCCGGCGAGAGCCGCCGCTGGTCGGCGCTTCGGCGCCGCGCGTGATTCACGCTCGGTCCGGCGCCACCAACACCCGCCCAGAGACTCGTGAGGAGCGGCGCGGCAATCAGCACGCCGTGGCCCCCGCGGCTCGGGATGAGGCCGTCGGCGCTCACCGGCACGCCGTTCCAGGCACCGGTCTCGAGCACCTCGGTCGCGAAGGCGTCCGCCGCCGCGGCAGACGCCAGCTCCGGCAGCGGCGGGCCGTCGCCCGCATGCACGAGCACGATCGGCGCGGCCGAATTCCAGGGCGTCGGCAGATACAGCGAGGCCGCCGTGGCCCCCGCCTGTTCCGCGAGATGTGCGAGCTGCGACGCCAGGCGTTTAGGTCCCATCGTGTCCGTAGAATTTATCGGCGTCTTCTAGCCATAATATACTGACTCGTAGGGGTTTGCGCGTTTCTTCACGAACTGGCGCAACCGATAAATCGGCTGGCGCCGAGCAGCAATAACGGCGGCACCGTGGTTTGCCGGTTCACCCCTGACCGCCGCTGCCGGGGCGCCGTCGGCCCGCAGGCGAAACTGGGCCGGAAATCGCCGGTGGCCGCGCGTACCCCCTGGATCCCGTCCCTCCCCAAACATGGCGGAGAGTTTGCATCACGCCCGTCAGACGCCATGTCGATGCCTGCCACCAACGCCGCGAGCCCCCCGCACGACACCCGGGTGCTCTCGCGCTATGTCGCGGCAGTCACGGCGCTCGGCCTCTTCACCATCGCGCAGTCGCTGACGACCTTGGTCACGATGCCGAAGCCGGCGGAGTGGATGCTCTTCTCCGGCCTGGCCATTGCCTTCGGCCGGCTGTCGCTGCGCGTGCCCGGCGTGCCCGTGCACGCGTCGATGGCCGACACGTTCCTCCTCACCTCGGCGGTCCTCTTCGGACCGGCGCCGGCCACGGTCGCCATGGCGGCCGACGGCTTCATCATGTCGTGGCGGCGCGGCCACAGCGCCGACCGCATGCTCTTCAACGCCGCCAACCCCGCCCTCTCGGTGTGGCTCGGCGCGCAGGCGTTCCTCGCGCTGCTCGGCCGTTCGCCGCTCGCAAGCGACGTAGTCTCGCTCGAAACGCTCGTCGGCCCGCTCGCCATCATGGCGGTCGTGCACTTCCTCGTGCACACCGGGATCACGGCCACGGCCGCCGCGCTCGAACGTGGCGGCCACCCGCTGGAGGTGTGGCGCAATCACTTCGCGATGCTGGCGGTGAGCCAGGCGGCGTCGGCCTCGGCCGCCCTCATCCTCACGCTGCTCGCCCGCCAGGTCGGCGTGCTGGCGCTCGCCGCCGCCGCGCCGCTCGTCGTCATCGTCTATCTCGGCCTGCATTCGCGCTTCGGGCGCCTGGCTGATGCCGAACGCCACGTGAAGCAGGTGGACCGGCTCTACATGTCCACCATCCAGGCACTCTCGAGCGCCATCGACGCCAAGGACGGCGTGACGAGCAGCCACATCCGCCGCGTGCAGACCTATTCGGTGGCGCTGGCCCGCGCCCTCGGCGTCTCGGTGCCCGATGAAGTGAAGGCCATCGAAGCCGCGGCCCTGCTGCACGACACCGGCAAGCTGGCCGTGCCCGAACATATCCTGAACAAGCCCGGCAAGCTCACCGCCGCCGAGTTCGAGGCGATGAAGCTGCACGTCGACGTCGGCGCCGACATCCTCTCGTCGATCGAGTTCCCGTATCCGGTCGTGCCGATCGTGCGCGCCCACCACGAGAACTGGGACGGGAGCGGCTATCCGCGCGGCCTCAAGGGCGAGGACATTCCAGTCGGCGCCCGCATCCTCTCGGTCGTGGACTGCTACGACGCGCTCACCTCGGACCGCCCGTACCGCCCGGCGATGACGCAGGAGCAGGCGACGGCCATCGTCGTCGAACGCCGCGGCTCGATGTACGACCCGCGCGTCGTCGACACGTTCCTCGAACTGCTGCCCTCGCTCGGCAAGGTGGTCGAGGCCGAACCGAACCTCGGCCGCGCCATGCACAAGCTCGCGGCCGCGCGTGATGCCGCCGCCACCGCGGCCCCGGCCGCGCCGCCGGCTGCCGCCCAGGCGCCGGTGCTGCTGGCGCCGCAGACCGCCCTCGAGAGCGTATCGCGCCTGCTCGCCGGTCCGCCGCGGGTGGCCGACGTCGCCGGCCTCATCGCCCTCGACCTCAAGGCGATGTCGCCATCCACCGAGTTCGTCTTCTACATCACCTCGCCCGGCGCCGAACGCCTGGTGGCGGAGTACGCGACGCGCGAACACCCCGGCGGCACCGGCTACGACGCCATCTCGCTCGGCGAACGCGTGAGCGGCTGGGTCGCGGCCAACCGCCAGCAGATCATCAACTCGGATGCCCGGCTCGACCTCGGCACGTCGGCGACGATGACGACGCTGCGCTACTGCGTGGCGACGCCGCTCGTCGACGACGGCCACACGACGGGCGTGCTGGCCGCCTACAGCGACACGCCGCTCGCCGCCGAAGTGGCGCATCAGCTCGCGCTCATCGCCCCGCAGCTGGCCGCCGCGCTCGCCCGCGCCTCCGGCGTGCCGCTGCGTCCGGCCAAGGCGCCCCTGTCGCGGCCGAGCCTGCGCGTCGCCGCCAGCCGCTGACGCGGCCCCGCGGCCGCCGCCTCACCTCAGCCTTTCGCCATCGCCGCGCGCGCCGACGCCAGCACCGCCGGAATCGTGTCGGCAATGATGTCGACGATGCGGTCGAGTTCGGCGTCGGTCGTCACGAGCGGCGGCGCGATGCAGATGCAGTCCATCACCGCGCGTGTGTAGAGGCCGCGTTCGAGCATGCCGTCCATGAGCTTCTGACTCACGCCGAGCGCCGGCGGGAAGAGCTGCTTCGTGGCCGGGTCGGCCACGACTTCGACGGCGCCCATGAGGCCGAGGGCGCGCACGTGGCCGACACCGTCCATCGACGCGAGTGCCGTCAGCTTCTCGTGCAGCCGCGCGCCGCTCGTCTTCGCGCGTTCGACCAGCCCTTCGCGTTCCATCACGTCAAGATTGGCGAGCGCCACCGCGCAGCAGGTGGGATGGCCCGAGTAGGTGAAGGCGTGCATCCACCGCTGTCCGGGCCCCACGCCGTTGATGACGGCACGGACGCGGTCAGACACGCCGATGCCGCCAAGCGGCACGTAGCCGCTCGTGATGCCCTTGGCGAACTGCATGATGTCGGGCTCGACGCCGTAGTGCTGGAGGCCGAACCACGTGCCGGTGCGGCCGAAGCCGGTGATGACGTCATCGGCGATGAGCAGCACGTCGTACTGGTCGCAGATCGCGCGGATGCGCGGGAAGTAGTCGGGCGGCGGCACGATGACGCCGCCGGCCCCCTGCACGGGCTCGGCGATGAAGGCGGCGACGGTGTCGGGGCCTTCGCGCAGAATGGCCTCTTCGAGCCTGTTGGCCGCGGCCACGCCCAGGCTCACGCTCGTGTCGGTGTGGGCGAAGCGGTACGGGTCGGGCGCCTCGATGTGGCTGAAGCCGGGCGTGCGCGGCTCGAACATCGGCCAGAAGGCCGGCAGCCCCGTGGCGCTCATCGCCGCGAGCGTCAGCCCGTGATACGCACGCTGCCGCGAGATCACCTTGATTTTGCCGGGCTTGCCCAGCGCCTTCCAGTAGAAGCGCGCCGTCTTGAAGGAACTCTCGGACGACTCGGCGCCGCCGCTCGTGAAGAAGAACGTGTTGATCGACGGATACGCCAGGCCGCTCAGGCGCTCGGCGAGCCGGATCGCCTGTTCGTTCGTACCGCCCGCGTAGGCGGAATGGAACGCCAGCGTGGACATCTGCTGCTGGGCGGCGTCGGCGAGTTCCCGGCGGCCGTGGCCGATGTTGACGTTCCACAGGCCAGAGAGGCCGTCGAGGTACTCGCGCCCCGTGCCGTCGGTGATGCGGGCGCCCTCCCCCTTCACCCACACCCGCGTGCCGGCGTACGCCGAGGGGTGATGGAGCGGATGCATCAGATGGGCCTGGTCGGTCGCAAGCGGCGTCGTGGACATGGGGTGACATGCTACGCGCTGGCAGCGGCGCCGGGCAACGGCGGGCCGGGCGCCCTCTGCCGCTCGACCGGCGTCAGGCGCCGTCCGACCGGCGACTTCGGCCCTTCATGCAGCCGCACGAAACACCGGGCGGGCCGTCGCGTCTACTGAGGCATGACTCTGCAGCCGCTCCTCGACGCGCCCGTGGCGGTCATCGTCCATGTCGTCACCGTGGTGCCGGCCTTCTTCCTCGGCACCTGGCTGCTCTTCCTGAGCACGAAGGGCTCGCCCTACCACCGCCTCGCCGGCAAGGTCTACCTCACGCTCATGGCGGTGACGGCGTTTGCCGCGATCTTCATCCGCTCGTTCGCCGGCTGGAGCGTGAGCATCGGCCCGCTGAAGCTGGGCCTCATCCACCTGTTCATCCTGCTGACGTATCAGGGCATCTGGCGCACACTGCGCGCCATCAAGGCGGGGAATCTCGCCGCGCATCAGGCCTCGATGCGCGGGATGTACTTCGGCGCGCTCATCATCGCCGGGCTGCTCGCGTTCGCGCCCGGGCGGGTGATGTACCGGATGTTTCTGGGCTAGCCGCGCCGGCGCCGTCAGTCGGCCGCCGGCACGCTCAGCACGAGACGGCTGCCGCCGCCCTCGAGCGGCGAGACGTCCAGGCCGCCGCCGTGCGCGCGCGCGATCTTCCGCGCCGCCGCCAGCAGCATCGCGCCGGACGCGCCGGCCGGATGGTCCGCCCAGTCGGCATCGAAGAAACGCGGGTAGGCCGATGCCGGCAGCCGCACCGCCGACTGGCACACCTCGATCGTGCGCGTCGCCGCCTCGCGGCGCGGACCGAGCGCCACGCTGACCTTGCGCCCATCGCCGCGATCTTCGATGAGGGCGCGCACGGCCGCGAGCATCGCGCCCAGGGCCGTCGTGAGCAGCCGTTCGTCACCGAAGACGTGGCACTGCCCAGGCGGCACCGCCATCGCGGCGGCGCCGCCGCTCAGGCGATTCTCGGGGCCGAAGGCCTCGAACACCTGGCCGAGCAGCCGCAGCAGATCGACTTCGTCGAGGGCCGGCAGCGGCTCCACCTGCAGCACGACGGCGGCATCCGCAAGCCAGCGCCCGCGCGTGGCTTCGGCGCGCGCGAGCTCGATGGCCACGCGGTCGCGCAGCGAACGGCCGCGCAGCGGCACATCGCGCAGGGCGGCCTGGATGGCGTCGAAGGCATCGGCCAGCGCCGTGGCCGCCACGGTGAGCGACGCGGCCGTGGCCGTCGGTTCGACCGCGGGAACGGGCGGCGCGGGCACGGACGGCAGCGCGGCGACCGCGGCCGGCGATGTCACGGGGGCCGCCACCACGGGCTCGAAGCCGGCGAGGGACCGGTCGACCAGCGCCTCGACGTAGTGTGGCTCGGCGCGCATGCGATACGAAGGCGGCAGCCCTTCGCGTCCCCGCGGCGGCGGTGCCGCACTCAGGTCGGGGTCGGCATCGTCATCGCTGTCGCGGTCGCGCTCGACCACGATGTCGCCATCGTCATCGTCGAGATCGCCATCGACGTCGACATCGTCGCCGCCGGTCTGCGCGGCGTTGAGCGGGAGCGCGGCGTCGTCAGTCACACGAACAAACGGGGGCACGTAGGCAGGGGATTCAGACACTGAAGGGAGCCTCGGTTCAAAAAACCGCGACAAGTTTACATCAGCGGTGCGCGAATTCCGCGGCCCGGACGGGCGTTCGTGAGGCGCCCCCCCTCGACGACGAGCTGACCTCCGACGATCACGTAGGGAATGCCGGCGGATGGCAGCGTGGCATCCTCGTAAGTGGCCCGATCGATCACGGTCGCGGGGTCGAACACCGTGAAGTCTGCATCGGCCCCGACTTTCACCCGCCCCTTGGCAGACATCGCCGGCACGCGGCCTTCGAGCCGGCGCGCCGGCATCAGCGTCATCCGGGCGAGCGCGTCCATGAGCGGCAGCGCGCGTTCCTCGCGCACGTACTTCCCGAGCACCTTCGCGAACGTGCCTGATGTGCGCGGATGGCCCTTGCCGTTCTCGATGAATCCATCACTCGCGATCATCGAGAGCGGACTCACGATGGCCGCCCTCGTCTGCGCCTCGCTGCGGCCGTGGATGATGACCGTACCGCCTGCGGCACGCGCCGTCTCGAACGTCTTCCGCGTCAGCCGTTCACCGGTGCGCACGAGCTGATGCAGGCCGAACCTCTCGTCGGGCCAGGTTTTCCAGTCGTCGAAGAGCGCCGACTCGATCTCCGTCATGCCGGCGCCGTAGGGATACGCCTCGGTGGTCACGTCCTGTCCGGCCTCGCGCGCCGCCTGGATGGCGGCGAGGAACTGGTCGATCTGGTCGCCGGCGACCGAGTTGACGTGCACGATGTGCAGGCGGGCGCCAGCGGCCTTCGCCGCGGCGATGGTCTCCTGCAGACCGGAGATGTCGCCGCGCATGTGGATGTGCACGGAGGCATTGGCGGCGGCCGCGACGCGGAACATGCGCTCGAACTCCGACATCGGCGCGCCGGGCGTGTAGGCGCTGCCGAACCCGACCGCGACGGCGCCGTCCTTCAGCCCCTGGCGGATCGCGGCCTCCATCTGCTGGAGCTGCGCCTCGGTCGCCACCGCGCTCGCCCCGACGCCCGCCGGCATCAAGCCCGCGCCCGGATCGCCGAGCGCCGTCTTGCGCGCCGGGATGTGGCCGGCGGCCACGCCGAAGTTCACGCGCTGTCCGGCCGTGCGCGCGTCGTACCAGCCGGCGACGTCGCCGGTGCCGACCTCGAGCTCGAAGGCCGAGGTCACGCCGTCGCGCACCATCATCGCGTAGGAGTCGTCCTGCTGCCCGTGCTCGTGCAGGTCGATGAACCCCGGCGCCACCACGTGGTTCGCCGCGTCCACGACGCGCGTGCCCTGCAGCGGCGACTCCGAAATCGCCTCGATGCGGCCGCCGCGCACGCCGACGTGGCGCACGGCGTCGAGGCCCGACTCCGGGTCCATCACCCGCCCGTTGGCGATGACGAGGTCATAGGTGGGCATTGGCGGCACCGGCGCCGAACAGCCGGCGATCCCGAGCAGTGCGCCGAGCGCTATCGCACGCATGTTCATGATGTTCCCCCGAGCCCCGAGTCCGGGGCCCCGGCAAGCGCCCGCGCGTCACTTCGCGCGGGCGAGATCCATGACGACGTCGAACTGGAAACGCACGAAGCGATGCAGCTCCTCGAGGAGGATGCGTTCCTGATCGCTGTGCGCGCCGAAGCCCTTCTGCCCGTCTTCGCTGTCGAGGGCCGGGCCGATGCCGTAGCACTGCGGCCCCTTGGCGCGGATGTTCGACATGTCGGTCGCGCCGGTGCCCATGGTGGGCAGGGCGACGGTGTCGTAGTGCTTCTTGATCTGCGCCTCGATCGCCGTGAAGGCCTCGGTATTCAGGCGCGAGCCGCCGGCCGGGCGATACCGGTCGCGCGCCCAGCGCACCTCGACCTTCGGGTCGTTGATGACCTTGCGCACCAGGTCGAGGAACTTGTCCTGGTCTTCGTCGGGATGCAGGCGCACGTCGAAGGTGGCCTTCGCTTCCGAGGGAATCACGTTGTAGCGGAAGCCGGTCGCCATGATGGTCGGCACGAGCGACGTGTGCGTCATCGACCAGTGCTGCGGTTCGTTCACGAGCATCCAGTCTTCGGCCGGGCCGTGCACCTTCGGGTCGGGGTGGAGCAGGTCGCGGTACTTCTGCGCCACGGCCGGTTCGACCATCGTCGTCAGCCGCTTGAAGTACGACGCGGTGGTTTCATTGAGGCGCAGCGGCGGTTTCCACGCCCCCACTTTCCCCACCGCGGCCGCCACGCCGAGTACCGCGCTGTTCTGGTTCGGCACCGAGCCGTGACCGGCCGGACCGGTCACGATGATCTCGACCGGGCGCGGTTCCTTCTCGGTCGTGCCGACGTTCGCCTGCACCACCTTGCCGCCGCGGCGCACGACGCCACCGCCTTCGGCGAGACAGAACTCGGCGTCGATGGCGTCGAAGTGATTGTCAGCCATGAACTGCGCGCCGACGTCTGGCGCGCCTTCTTCGCCGGATTCGGCGAGCAGGATCACGTCGCGGTCGAGCGCCGCCTTCGTGCGGTGGAGCTGCAGGATGAGCATCAGCCCGGCCACCAGGTTGTCCTTGTCGTCGACCGTGCCGCGGCCGTAGACGTAGCCGCCGTCGACCGTCGCGCCGAAGGGCGGGAACGTCCACTTCTTCGGGTCCACGGTGACGACGTCGGTGTGGCCCATGATGAGGACCGGCTTCTTCTTTCCGTTGCCCGTGATGCGCACGACGAGGTTCGGGCGCTGCGGGTCCTTCGCGAAGACCTGATACGGGATGCCCTCGGCATCGAGCACCTGCTTCAGGTACTCCACGGCGCGGATCTCGTTGCCCGGAGGGCTGCTCGTGTCCTGGCGCAGCAGCGCCTGGAAGTGCTTCAGGGTTTCGGCTTCGAAGGCGGCGGTGCCGGGCCCGCTCTGCGCGTGCGGCAGCGCGGCGGCGCCGAGGATGGCGAGGGCGACGAGCGTCAGACGTCGGAACATGCCGACATACTACACGCGGCGCGGCGGGATGGCAGGGCCGGCGGCCGGGCCGTCAGGCGCTGGCCGAGGCGCCACGAACCGCACGGTGTCGTGCAGGTGGGTGTAGACGGCGATGCACATGATGAACGGCAGCGCCATGCGGAAGAACTCGGCGACATGCCGCGCACGCGAGGCCGAGGGGGCGCGGTGCAGATAGCGATGGACCCAGACCACGACGGCCGCCAGCACGACCACGGCGCCGAGGCGATGAATCCGAAGACGAGCAACCCTTCTTCGGGCCGCAACCGCCAGAGCCGGTGCATCACGAAAAAACGCTACGGCGCGCTAGCGCCAGGTCGCGGCGCGGGGCGCGCCGCCGGGACGGCGCGGGCCCTTGCGGTGCGCGCTCGCGCCCGGACGGCCGCCGCCGGGACGCGACGGCGCGCCACGGTGCGGGGCGTGCCCCGGGGCCTTGGGCCCGCGCGAGGCATCGTGCGGCCGCGGCGCGGCATGGGCGTGCGGGCCGCGGGCGGCCGGCGTCGACGGCGTGAAGTCGGGCAGCACGGCGCGTTCGATCGGCGACGGCAGCAGCTTCTGGATGTCGTGCAGCAGCGCGCGTTCGGCCGTGGTGGCGAGCGAGATCGCCTCGCCCTCCTGGCCGGCGCGGCCGGTGCGGCCGACGCGGTGGATGTAGTCCTGCGCGACGAGCGGCAGATCGAAGTTGACGACGAGCGGCAGCTTCTCGATGTCGAGACCGCGCGCCGCGACGTCGGTCGCGACGAGCACCGAGACCTGACCGGCCTTGAAGTCGGCGAGCGCGCGCTTGCGGGCGCCCTGGTTCTTGTCGCCGTGGATGACGGCGACGCGCAGGCCGGCGCCTTCGAGGAAGCGGCCGACACGGTCTGATCCGTGCTTGGTGCGGCAGAAGACCAGCGTCTGGCGGGTGGGTCCCGTCGTGAGGATGTGCGCGAGCACGTCGCGCTTCTGCTCCTGCGGCACGGCGAACACGCGGTGCACGACGGTCGAGGCCACGACGTGTTCAGGCGCCACGTCGATGCGCACCGGATCCTTCGTGAAGGCGCGGGCCACCGCCACGATTTCCTTGGAGAGCGTGGCCGAGAGCAGCAGCGTCTGGCGGTTGGCCGGCACGAGGCTCATGACACGCTTCAGGGGCGGCAGAAAGCCCATGTCGAGCATGCGATCGGCTTCGTCGAGCGTGACGATTTCAATCGTGCGCAGGTCGATGGTCTTGCGGTCGAGGTGATCGATGAGGCGGCCGGGCGTGGCCACGACGATGTCCACCCCGCGGCGCAGTGTGCGCACCTGCGGCATGATGGGCTCCCCGCCCACCATCGTCATCACGCGCAGGCGCGTGCCCTGGGCCAGTTCGAACAGCGATTCCTTGACCTGCAGCGCGAGTTCGCGCGTCGGCACGAGCACGAGGCCGCGTGGCGCGATGCCCTGCCCGTGCGGCACGGCCGCGAGCCGGTCGATCATCGGCAGCCCGAAGGCCGCCGTCTTGCCGGTGCCGGTCTGGGCGCGGGCGAGGACGTCGCGGCCCTGCAGGGCGGCCGGGATGGTCTGCGCCTGGACGGGCGTGGGCGTCTCGTAGCCCAGTCGGGCCAGCGGGCTGATGGTGCGGGGCGACAGCCCCAGAGCGGTGAACGGCATTGCTTTAACAGACTCCTGAAGGACGCATCCTAGGCCACCGGCTTGGCGTTCGGCGGCGCGGGCTCGCGTCTGACCATCCCCGTCGCCACTTCGGCGCGGGCGGTGGTCGTATGGCGGTGTCCGGCCGGCACCCGGGGGGTGCAGCCGCGGACGAGCTGGAGGGCGCGAAGGGAGCTGACCACGACGAACTCGAACGCGGCCATATGGTCGGGTCGATCAATCACTTCGCACGCTCCAATGCCGCAACGCGAGCCGGCGGCGGGGACGGACCTGTCTCCGGACCGGGCTCGAACAAACTCGTTGCTTTGGGGCATAAGCGCGTCCGCGGCGGGAGCGCTCAAAGAAGCGAGAACTCAAGTATAGCGTAGACTGTTGATCCGGGGCCGGCTCCAGGCGCCCGAAGCACCTCGAGGAGACGGCGCGTGGCGAAGTGGACACGGATGTCGGGGGCGGTTGTGGCCATCGTGGCCGCCGCGGGAATCGCGGTGCTGGCCGCGGACCGGATCTTCACCAATCCCAAGCCGCAGGCCCACCTGCGGGCCCTGTTCCCGAAGGCGGCGGCCTTCTCGGCGCTGGAGGGCACGCCCCTCCACTTCAAGGCCTACGCGGCCGATCCGAAGACCACGCCGAACCCGCCGCTGCTCGGCTACGCCTTCTGGACGACCGACGTCGTGCCGGCCGAATACGGCTACCACGGCCCGATCCACGTCCTCGTCGGCATGGACCTGACCGGCATCCTCACCGGCGCCATCGTCGACTACGACTCGGAACCCTACGGCTACTTCTCGGTGCAGCCGCCCGAGTTCAGCGCCCAGTTCACCGGCAAGAGCATCCGCCAGCCGTTCAAGGTGGGCGGCGACGTGCACGCCGTGTCGCGGGCCACGATCTCGGTGTCGAGCGCCACGCGCGCCATCCGTGACAGCGCCCGCATCATGGCCAAGGCATTCCTGAATCCCGCCAACCTCAAGCCGTGATTCAGCCGGACGATCCCTGGGGCTTCGAGGAGGAGCCGGTCGAGACCTGGAGCGACCTGCTGTCGGCCCAGGCCGTCGACATCCTCCCGCTCATCGCCTTCCTGCTGCTCGCCTACGTCAGCTTCCACCGGAAGAGCGTGCGGCTGAAGTACGTGACGCTGGCCGCGTCCGTGCTCTACATGGGGTTCGCCAAGAGCAACCTGCTGTCGATCACCGACGTCTTCCGCGTGGTCGACTGGAGCTTCCCGCCCTTCAAGCACAACATCGCCTGGTATCTGTTTGCCGGTTTCACCGTGGTGTCGACGGTGCTCTGGGGCCGCTTCTACTGCGGGCGCGTCTGCGCCTACGGCGCCTTCACGCAGCTCATGGACGCGATCCTGCCGTCGACATGGCGCGTGGACGTGCCGAAGGGCCTCGAGAAACGCGCCGGCTACATCAAGTTCGGCATCCTCGCGACGGTGCTCACCTACTACGCGCTGACGCACAACACGATGGTCTACCGTTACGTCGAGCCGTTCTGGATGTTCGGCCGCTCGGAGTCGTCGGTGCTGCTCTGGGCGATGCTCGGCCTGCTGCTCGCCACCACCGTGTTCGTGCGCAATCTCTACTGCCGCTTCCTGTGTCCGCTCGGCGCGACGCTCGGCGTCATCTCGTTCCTGACCGTCTTCAAGATCAAGCGCTGGTCGGAATGCAACACCTGCAAGATCTGCGAGAAGACCTGCGAGTGGGGGGCCATCGAAGGCCCGCGCATCATCCAGACCGAGTGTGTGCGCTGCGACGACTGCGAACGCGTCTACGCCGATGAAGCCAAGTGCCCGCACTGGCGCATCCTCGACTACAAGAAGCGCAAGGCCGGCGGGGCCATTCCGCTCACGCCCGTCAGGAGCTAGCCCCGCGCCGGCTACGGCGTGGGCGGCCGGCGCACGATCAGGCGGTCGCGCAGCCCGGTCGAGACGAGCACCTGATTCTCCGCCGTGACGATCACGGCCTCCACATCCGGCAGGCGCTCGACGAGCGCCATGCCGCGCTCCGGCCCCAGGATGAAGACGCCGGTCGAGAGGCCGTCGGCCCAGAGCGCCTCCTTCGTCACGATGGTCACGCTGCGGGTGCCGCGCGCCGGCTGTCCGGTGGCCGGGTCGAGGAGGTGGTGGTAGCGCACGCCGTCCTGCTCGAAGAACCGCTCGTAGTCGCCTGACGTGCTGAATGTCGCGTTCGAGAGTTCGAGCACGGCGAACGGAGCGTCAGGCGCGCCGCGCGGATCCTGGATGCCGAGCCGCCACGGCGACTCCCCCGCCGCACCGGCCACGTAGAGATCGCCGCCGGCCTGCACCATGAAGTCGCGCAGCCCCGCCGCCCGCAGGATGGTGACGGCCCTGTCTACCGCGTAGCCCTTGCCGATGCCGCCGAGGTGCACGCGCACGCCGGGGCGCGTGATGGCCACCGTGCCGGCGGCCTCATCGATGACCACGCGGCGGTAGTCCACGCGCGGCACGCGCGCGGCGATCTCCGCCGCGGATGGCACGCGGTTGTCCTGGTCGTGGTCGAACTTCCAGACCTCGGCGAGCGCGCCGAAGGTGACGTCGAACGCCCCGTCCGTCCAGGCGCTCACCTGCGCCGCGGCCCGCAGCACGGCGCGAGTGTCGGCGTGCACGCGCACGGGGGCGCCGCCAGCCGCGGCATTGAGGCGCGAGACGTCGCTCTCCGGCCGCCAGGTGCTCAGCAGCGCCTCGAGGCGATCGACCTCGGCGAATACGGCGGCAAAGGCCACACGCGCCCGCGGCGCATCGTGCGTGCGCGCCGTGAGATGCAGTTCGGAGCCCATCGCCAGGCGGCGCTCCTCGACGAGCCCCGGCGCGGGCGGTGCGGCCGGCGGCGCACACGCCGTGGCCAGCAGCACGACAGCGGCAAGCGCGCTCAGTTGGGGACCGGACCTCACGCGCACGGCACGCCTCCAGCCTCCTATGCTACCGGGCGGGTGTCACGGCGTCATCTCGGCCACCGCCGGGCCGTACCGACGTCTCGCCGCCTCACGGCGGCGAGACGTGGTGTCACGGCGTGTGTGCGCGGCGGCCGGGCCCGCCCCTAGAGCATGAAGCCGACGTCGGCCGTCGGGAACTGCGAGAGGTTCGGGAACGCCACGGCCAGTTCGCCCGGCGTCGCGCCGAACCACCTGCCGAGCGTGGCGCCGAACTGCGACGTCGAGATCCTGGGAATCCAGGCCCCGCGGTTGCCGGCGTCATCCGGACCGCCCAGCGCGAACTCCGGCATCTGGCCGTAGATGCCGCCGCGCACGCCGCCGCCGATGATGAACTGGTGGCCGCCCCAGGCATGGTCGGTGCCCGTGCCGTTCGGCTGAATCGTACGGCCGAACTCGGACTGCGTGAAGGCGGTAATCTGCGACGACAGACCGGTCTCGACGGTGGCGTTGTAGAACGCGTTCAGCGCGTTTGCGAGTTCGGCGAGCAGCGCCGTGTGATTGCCATCCTGCGAGGTGTGCGTGTCGAACCCGCCCATCGAACAGAAGAAGACCTGCCGGCCGGGCCCGATCTGCGAGCGCAGCCGGATGAGTTTCATCACTTCACGGAGCTGGTTGCCGAGGCCCGTACCGGGGAACACGGTGTTGAGATTGCTGACGGTGCCGCTGTTGGTCAGCGTGTCCGCCAGCTGCAGACCATCCGCGAAGGCGTCGTTGGCCGCCGTGCGCAGCGGGTGCCCGGCATCGAGCGCCAGCATCGCGTTGACGGCGTTGCGGCGGGCGGTCGCCGCCGCCGACGGGGAGATGTTCAGCCCCGAGAGATTGAGGCTGGCTCCCGGTGGAATGACGTTGGGCGCGCCGCCGCCACTCTGCAGGAACGCCGCCGGTGACGACACCGACACGGCCCCGAGCGTGTCGTTCACGCCGAAGACGTCGAGCAGCCGCCCGCCCCAGCCGCCAATCGTCGAGTTCGACGTGGCCGTCTGCGCCTGCAGCGTCTGGTCGGAATGCGAGAAGAGATTGCTTGGCGCAAGCGCGCCGTCCCGGTACTGCTGGCGCGTCAAGGGCCGTTCGAGCTGCCCTGTGTTCAGCACCACGGCGACGCGGCCGGCGTTGAACAGGGTGTTCACCGGCGCCAGCGACTGATGCATGCCGTACTGATTGCCGCTGGCATCGAGGATGGGCGAGGTCAGCCGCGACGGCGCCAGCGTGAGGCTCGCCCGCAGCGTCTGGTATTGCGTGTAGCGGGCGGTGTCGAGCGGCACGATCGTGTTGTTGCAGTCGTTGCCGCCGAACAGGTAGACGCAGACGAGCGCCTTGTAGTCGCCGACCGGCGCCGCGGCGGCGTCGGTCACGAACCAGGAGCGGGCCGGACCGACGCCCAGGCCCGTCAGCCCCAGCGTGGCCAGGCGCGTGCTCAGCTTCAGGAAGTTCCGGCGTGCAGGCTTGTGCGTATGCATGGTGCGTACTCTCGGGCTACGGGATGACGACGGTCTGGAACGCGGTCACGGGGCCGGCGCCGCACGCGTTCACGGCCTGCACGCTGAAGTTGTAAGTGCCACCCGGCGCGCCCGAGGCGAAGCCGCGGCCGGCAATCGGGAACGACCCCACGTGCGCCCCCGACACGTTGAGGCGATAGCTGGCAGCCGGCGTGCCCCCGGACGGCGTCTCCCACGAGGCGCTGATGACGTTGCCGGTCCTGGTGACCTGGAAGTTGATCGGCACGCGCGGCAGCGCGCAGGTGGTCGACGGCGCGGTCAACGTCACCGAACCCGACTGGCTGCTCGCGCCGGCCGCGTTCACGGCCCGCAGGCGGAAGGTGAAGGTGCCGTCCGGAATGCCCGGCAGGTTGAACTCCTCGCTGAGCGGAATCGGCAGCGACACGGTGGCCGAGCCGGTGACATCGAGTATCAGGCTCTGCGGCGTGCCGCCGGAGAACGCGTTCCGCCAGGCGAGCCAGAGCGCCGAGCCCCGCACCGCGCCCTGGATGTTCGTCGGGGCATCGGGCCGGCGCGCGGCGTTCACATGGAGCCGCACTTCATTCGACGGCAGGCTCAGCGCGCCGCCGCTCGACGACTTCATGCGCACGAAGAAGGAGCCGTTCGGCGCCGTGATGGTGAAGAACGGCGCGGTGCTGCCGGTGGGCACGACGGCCATGGTCGTTCCCGCCGTGACGCCGCCTTCGAGCACATACGTCTCGGGCGCCGGGCCGAGCTGCGGCGGATTCCAGCGCAGCGTGACCGTGTTGCCGGAGACCGACGCCACATACAGCCCGGTGGGCGCCTGCACGGTGGTCGGGATGACGCCGCCGGCGCTCGTGCCGCCGGTATACACGGAGTACTCGCTCGAGATGGCGGCGAGATACACGGCGCCGAGCGCCCGCTGATTCGGGTCGGTCACCGGAATGGCGTTCGTCGCATCGACGATGATCTGACGCAGCTGCGGCGACATCCTGCCCATCATGATCGTCGCGTTGACCTTCT
This sequence comes from Vicinamibacterales bacterium, assembly GCA_044347565.1. GTDB lineage: Bacteria > Acidobacteriota > Vicinamibacteria > Vicinamibacterales > UBA2999 > CADEFD01. The sequence continues at coordinate 16,925 of JBIKUN010000006.1, forward strand.
CGACGAGGGCGGCCGTGTCGTTCGCGACGACGCGGAACGGCGTCATGTCCACCGCGAATGCCGCCCCGTACTGACCGGTCAGAATGCCGTAGATGAAGTTCGCGCGCTGAATGGCGAGCGCCGGCGGATACAGCTGGAACTCGGGTCCGAAGAGCGACTGGGCCGAGGGGATCTTCGCCGTCGGCGAGTAGAAGCTGAAGACGGTCGACGGCGTCAACACGCGCTGGCTGAGATTCGTGAACACGAACTGGAAACTGCCGGGGTCACCGAGCGACGCGTTGAGCGCGCGGCCGAGACCCATGATGTGCAGGATCGGATCCTTCAGCCGGCCGTGCAGCGTGGCGTCAGGATTCAGCGCCTCGGGGTCGAGCAGGATGGCCGCGAACACCGCCGCCAGATCGCCGCGCACGCCGGCGCCGTTGTTGATGAACACGTTGGCGACGCGGTTGATGTAGGCCGGGCTCGGGTTGCTCGTGACGAGCGAGCGGATGAGCCGCGTGGCGATGAACGGTGGCACGTTCGGGTGCGCGAAGATGTTGTTGAGCAGCCCGTCAAGGTCCTGCGCCGCTGTCTGGTCCGCCGGCAGTACGGAGCCGTTCAGCAGCGTCTTCGCGGTGGTGTCGTGGCGGGTGGCGCTGGAGGTCGGCACGAGGTTGCCGACGAAGTACTCCGGGTTGCTGTTGCCCGAGGTCGCGCCGGGCATCGGCGGGTACGTCCACCCGGTGAGCGCCTTGGCGAACTCCGCGATGGTGCCCTGCGAATAGGCCGGGATGGGGTTGCCGGCGCCGTCGAGCTTCTGGCTGCCGTCGTTGTTCAGCTCCCACGTGCCGATCGAAAAGAGCTGCAGCAGTTCGCGTGCGTAGTTCTCGTTGGCCGACGTCGTGGCCGTCGCCTTGCGGTTGAAGACGTTGTCCAGATACCTGCCCATCGTCGGGCTGAGCGACACCTCCTGCAGCAGGGTGCGGAAGTTGCCGAAGGCGTTGCGCGACAGGAGCCGCATCCACGGCGTGAGCGCCGCGCCGTCGCCGACCTTGTTGGCCGAGACCACGATCGTCTGGCTCAGCGCGAAGATGGCGCGCTGGCGCAACTGGTCGGGTCCGTTCGCCATGTGCAGGTAGACCTGAGCACGCACGGCGTTGCCGTCGAGGCCATCCGGAATCGGGCTCTCGGGCATGGCCTGCTGCTGCTGGACCCACGCTGCGGGCCCGATGGCCTGCACGTTCGCGACGTCGACGGCGGTGGGGCCGAAGGTGGCCTGCTCGAGGAAGTGCACGGCCGTGGACACGTCGGTCGCCTGCGCGGACACAGGGTGCACGTCCAAGAACTGGACGAGCACGACGAAAAGTGCAAGGGCCGTCCAACTGGAGCGATGGGGGTGGCAGCGGGGGGCGACGTCGAAAAATTGCCGTGTTTTCGGCGCGTTCATGCGTCCTACCTCGTCATGGGAACAGGCAGTTGAGCCTGGATACGCCTCAAGACAGAAGCAGGATTCGTGCCAGCGATGAAGAACGGCCGAGCTTGGAGGCCGCCGGCGCGATCAGCGCGGCGGCGACGGCAGGTAGTACTGCTTGTACATCCCGCGCCGGAACAGCCATCCGCCGAGCGGTCCGCCCCAGTTCAGCACGTGATACATGAATCCGAGGTCCATCAGCTCGATGAGGTTGCCGTCGAAGTCGCGCACGAAGAAGAACGAATGGCCGCGCGGCGACTTCTCGGGTTTGCTGACGATCTCGACACCCTTGGCAACGAGATGGTCATGCCACTTCTGCAGGTTGGTGACGTTGAACGAGAAGTGCGTGAGGCCGACGCGGTGCCAGGGGATGACCTCCGCCGGCAGCTTCGGCTCGAACGCGAAGATCTCGAGCACGCCGCCGCCGGGCACGCGGATCCAGCCGATCTTGCAGGACGGCAGGGGCGCATCCACGCCAAAGAAGGCGCGGACGCGATCGGGCGGCGTGTCGGCCACGCCGACGAGCGGACAGCCGAAGATCTCGGAGTAGAACCGGACGGCCGTGTTGAAATCCGACACGGTCAGGCCGACGTGACTGAAGGAACGGGCGCGCATGGCCCGGAATGGTAACAGGGACCGGCTAGAGCGCGATGTCGCGGATGTGATCGGCCACCCGCAACGCCTGGGCGATGATCGTGAGCCCGGGGTTGACGGCCGCCGACGACGGGAAGAACGAGGCGTCGACCACGAACAGGTTCTCGACGTCGTGCGTGCGGCAGAACGGGTCGAGCACCGAAGTGGCCGGGTCGGTGCCGAAGCAGCACGTGCCGCACTGATGCGTCGTGTTCTTCGCCTTGTGCGAGTGCCGCATCACCTTCCAGAAGCCCAGCCGTTTCAGCAGGCGCGTCGCCTCGTCGACGAGCCGGTCGTGCGCGCGCAGGTTGTTCGGCGCATAGTCGAGGCGGATGCGGCCATCGGGGGCAATCGTGACGCGGTTCTCCGGATGCGGCAGGTCTTCCGACATCGCCAGCCAGTCGACGCCGCGCGCCACCCAGGCATCGTAGGCGCGGAGCGGGATACCGGGAACGATCGTGTCGCCCACGGCCTTGGCCATGATGCCGTGCGTGCGCCCCTGCGACTGCAGATGACCGAGCGGAAACGGCGTGCCGGGCCCCTCGAAGTAGAAGTCGTTGAGGGCCACCGTCTTCTGGAACACGGTGTCGTTCGGGCGGAACGGATGGAACCCCTGCATCATCGTGGCGAGATGCGCCATGTAGCGGCGGCCCACCATGTCCGACGAGTTGGCGAGCCCGCGCGGATGGCGATCCGTGGCCGACCGCAGCAGCAGCGCCGCCGAGTTCACCGCGCCGCAGGACACCACGATCGTCGGCGCCTCGGCGCGCACGACCGCGCCCGCGCGCTCGACCTCCACCGCCTCGACGCGCGTGCCGGCCGCGTTCGTGCAGAGCCGGCGCGCCAGGGCACTCGTCCACAGCGTGACGTTCGGGAAGGCCGCGGCCGGCGTGACGGCGCACACCTCCGCATCGCTCTTCGCCCCGAGACGGCACGGGAACGAGTTGCAGGTGTTGCAGAGCACGCAGCCGCCCTCAGTGCCCGGACCGAGCAGGCCGAGCGGCAGATGGAACGGCCGCAGCCCCTGCGCCCGCAGGTCGTCCACGATGGCCTGCATCATCGGCGCATGCGGCACCGGCGCATGCGGAAAGGGCCCGCGCGACGGCTCGGTGGGATCGGTGCCCGCCTGCCCGCGCACCCCGTAGAGCACTTCGGCGCGGTCGTAGTACGGCGCCAGCGTCTCGTAGTCGATGGGCCACGCCGGCGACTCGCCGTCCACGTGCCGCAGCACGCCGAAATCCTCGCGGCGCAGCCGGATGAGCACGCTGCCCCAGAACTTGGTATTGCCGCCGACGCAGTAGTGCGTGTACGGCAGGAACTCGGCGCCCTCCCGATCGACCCACGTCTCGCGCGTGCGGTAGCGCAGGTCGCGCCAGACCGCCGCCGGATCCCAGTTCTCTGCTTCACGCGGCACGGCCTCGCCGCGTTCGACGAGCAGGATACGCGCGCCCGTCGGCGCCAGCGCGTGCGCCATCGTGCCGCCGCCGGCGCCGGAGCCCACGATGATGACGTCGAACCGTTCCGTGGCGGACACGCGGCTCACCGGGGCACGGCCGCGCCGCCGTCGGCGGTGGCGTAGATCTGGTCCATGAGGACCTGGTCCTCGATCGCCCGCTCGAGGCACATCTCGGGGGGGCGTCCGCCGCGGATGGCGCCGGCAAAATCGCGGTACATCGCCTGGTAGCCGCGGATGTCGCGGAAGCCCGGCACGAGGAGCCGCGGCACGGCGCCGCCGCGGGCGATGACGAAGACGCCATTCGACTCGAACGAGATGACGCCGCGCCGGCCGAAGAGCTTCGACATGCGCAGGCCCTGGAAGAACGACGGGATTTCGCGCGAGTAATAGAGCGCGCCGACGGCCTGGTTGTCGTACTCGAGCGCCACCATCATGCTCTTGGCTCGGCGGTCTGGCCCTTCGCGCGACACCGACGGCCGGTAGCCGCGCGCGGCGACGATGCGCGGCCCGAGGCAGCCGGCGATGTGCAGCCAGTGGATGCCCTCCTCGAAGAAGGCATCGCCGCCAGCCATCGACTCGTCGTTGCGCCAGTCGTCTGCGGCCTTCAGGCGGTGCGCGATGGTGGTGAAGTGCGCGAACACCATCTCGCCGATGACGTCATCGGCGAGCAGCCGCTGCAGCGTGCGCACGAGCGGCTTGTAGTGGTCGTTCTCTCCCACCAGGACGATCCGCCCGGCGGCGTCGCGGGCCGCCCGCACCGCCTCGTAGTCGGCCATCGCCGGGAAGGCCGGCTTCTCGACGAGCACGTGTTTGCCGGCGGCGAGCGCCGCGAGGGTCAGGTCGCGGTGGAACCGCGGCGGCACGGCGACGACGACCGCGTCCACCGACGGGTCGGCGATGGCGGCCTCGTAGCTGCCGAAGGCGGCGCGGCCGCGGAACTCGGCGCGGAAGGCCTCGGCCCTGGCGGCGTCGCGGCTGGCGTAGCTCGCCACCACGTCTCCCCCGAGCGCGCGCAGGTGACTGCTGTGGACGCGGGTGATGAAGCCACAGCCGAGGTAGGCGAGATGAAAGGGAGCGGAGGACACGCGTGACTCGCCCGGCGCGGGCGCTGTCGGAAGTGTATACCGCCCGGCGCACCGCCGCCGCGCTACACTCTGAATCGACTCATGTATACGCTCCGGCGCCGCGCCTTGGCCGTTGTCGTCCTGGTGGCCATGACCCTTCCCGCCGTCGCCGTCCCCGCGGGGGCCGGGACTCCCGGCCAGGCCGTGCCGCGGGGCGCCTACGAACCCAGCGTCGTCGTGCGCTGGAATGCCTCGCTCGTCGAGGCCGTGCGGCGCACGGGCTTCCGCCCGATGTGGACCGCGCGCGCCCTGGCCATCGTGCACACGGCGATGTACGACGCGTGGGCGGCCTACGACCCGGTCGCGGTGGGGGTGTACTGGGACGGCGACCTGCGCCGCCCGTACTCGGAGCGCGACGAGGCGCACGTACGCGATGCGGTGAGTCTCGCGGCCTACCGCGCGCTCGTCGACCTCTTCCCATCGCAGACGTCCACGCTCTTCGACCCGCTGCTGCGCGAGCTCGGACTGGCCACGGCGGCCACGAGCGATCCCACGACGCCGGCCGGCCTCGGCAGCCGCTGCGCCGCCCTCGTCATCGCCAGCCGCCACGGCGACGGCGCCAACCAGCTCGGCCTCGCCGGGGCCGGTCCCTATGCCGACTACACCGGCTATGCGCCGGTGAACACGCCCGAGCTGCTGCGCGATCCCAACCGCTGGCAGCCGCTGCGCGCCGCCGACGGCACGGCGCAGGCCTTCATCGCGCCGCAGTGGCGCCTCGTGACGCCCTTCGCCCTCACCTCGCCGTCGCAGTTCCGCCCCGGTCCGCCGCCGCTCTACCCCGACCCGCGGTACGCGACGGAAGCCGACGCCGTGCGGCAGCTGAGCGCGGATCTCACCGATCGCGAGAAGGTCATCGCCGAGTACTGGGCCGATGGCCCGAACACCGAGACGCCGCCTGGCCACTGGGCCGTGCTCGCGTGGTGGGTGTCGGCGCGCGACCGCCACACCCTCGGCCAGGACGTCGTGATGTACTTCGCGCTCGGCAACGCGCTGCTCGACGCCAGCATCGCCGTATGGGACGCGAAGATCGCCTACGACTACGTGCGGCCGATCTCGGCCATCCGCTTCCTCGGCGCCGGCAGGACCATCGCCGCCTGGGGTGGCCCCGGGCTCGGCACGCGCCTCATCCCCGGCGACGCCTTCCGCCCCTACATCGCCACGCCGGCCTTTGCGGAGTACACGTCGGGCCACAGCGGCTTCAGCGCGGCGGCGGCCGCGGTGCTCACCGCCTACACGCGCAGCCCGCTCTTCGGTGCCTCGCACACCTTCAGGGCCGGCACCTCGACGATCGAGCCTGGTCTGACGCCCGCCACCGACATCACGCTGCGCTGGCCCACCTTCGACGAGGCCGCCGACGAAGCCGGCATCAGCCGCCGATACGGTGGCATCCATTTCGAGAGCGGCGACCTGGCCTCGCGCGCCATGGGCAAGGCGATCGGCCTTCAGACCTGGCAGAAGGTGCAGCAGCTGGTCGGCGGCGCCGTGAGACGGAGACCGTAGGGTAATATCCCCTGCCGGAGGGCTCCAGCATGGCGCGCAAGACCGCAGCGGATTTCGACCCCGAAGTGCTCATCCTCTTCGATGCCTACGTGCATGGCGCGCTCGATCGGCGCGGGTTCCTCGACAAGGCCGCGAAGTACGCCGTGGGCGGCATGACGGCCTCGATGCTGCTCGACGACCTGAGCCCGAAGTTCGCGGAAGCGCAGCAGGTGGCCAAGGACGACGCCCGCCTCAAGGCCGAATACGTCGAGTACGCCTCGCCGCAGGGCTACGGGAAGATGAAGGGCTACCTCGTGCGCCCGGCGAAGGCTGCCGGACGCCTCCCGGGCGTGCTCGTCATCCACGAGAACCGCGGTCTCAACCCGCACATCGAAGATATCGCCCGCCGCGTCGCGCTCGACGGCTACGTCGCCTTCGCGCCGGATGCGCTCACGCCGCTCGGCGGCTACCCCGCGGCCGGTGAAGACGAAGCGCGCACGCTCTTCGGGACACTCGAACAGCCGAAGACGCGCGAAGACATGGTGGCCGCAGCGGGCTTCCTGCGCACGCACGCCGAGTGCAACGGGAAGATCGGCGCGGTCGGCTTCTGCTACGGCGGCGGCGTCTGCAACGTCCTCGCGACCCGCGTGCCGGACCTGCTCGCCTCGGTGCCCTTCTACGGCGGTCCGGCGGCGGCCGAGGACGTGCCGAAGATCAAGGCGCAGCTCCTCATCCACTACGCCGGCACCGATGAGCGCATCAACGCGGCGTGGCCGGCCTACGAAACGGCGCTCAAGGCGGCCGGCGTGAGGTACACGATGCACATGTACGCCGGCACGCAGCACGGCTTCAACAACGACACGACACCGCGCTTCGACAAGGCCGCGGCGGCCGAGGCATGGAAGCGCACGATGGACTTCTTCGCCGCGACGCTGCGCAAGTAGCGTGAGCCGGTTCGCAGTGCCGCATCGCGGCCGGCGCCTCGCCTGTGCCGCGCTGGCGGGCGCGCTGGCCGCCGGCGGCATCCGCGCCGGCGCCCAGTTCGATCCCGCGCGCGTCACGCCGGAGCCACCGGCCGTGGCCGCGCGGTTTCCCGAGCCATCCGTGGCCTATCCCACGCCGGCCTTCGCGGCGGGCCGCACCACCCTGCCCTCGCACGACGAGGCCGAGGCATTCGTCACCGCCGTCGCCGCGCGCGCGCCGCAGACGGTCACCGTCGAACACGTCGGCACGTCGCAGCAGGGCCGGGCGATGCTCCTCGTGACGCTCGCCGCGCCTGGCGGTCCCTCGGCCGCGCGGCCGAGCGTGCTGGTGCTGGCGCAGCAGCATGGCAACGAACCAGCCGGCGGCGAAGCGGCCCTCGCCCTCGTCGATCGCCTGGCCGGCGACGGCTCGGGCCTGCTCGACCGCGTCAACGTCTATGTGATGCCGCGCGCCAATCCCGATGCCGCCGAACGGTTCGTGCGCGCGACCGCCAGCGGCGCTGACGTCAATCGGGACCACCTCCTGCTGCAGACGCCGGAGGCGCGCGCCATCGCCGCCGTGAGCCGGCGGGTGCGTCCGGACGTCGTGCTCGACCTGCACGAGTTCACGGCCGGTGACCGCTGGGTGAAGAAGTACGGTGTCGTGCAGCACTACGACGCGCTCCTCCAGCCGGCCACGGTCGGCAACCTCGAGCCGTCGATCGCGCGTGAAGCGGCGCGCCATTTCCTGGCACCCGTGCGGCAGCGGCTCACGGCCGAGGGGCTGCGCGTCTTTACGTACCACACGACATCGCCCGATCCGGCCGACCGCGTGGTCTCCGCCGGCGGCGTGCAACCCGACACCGGCCGGAACGTCAATGGCCTGCGACAGGCAGTGTCGCTGCTCATCGAGACCCGCGGCGTCGGTGTCGGCCGCGCGCATCTCGCGCGCCGCGTGCATACACACGTCACGGCGGCACTGACCGTGGTGCGGCAGGCCGCCGCGCGCGGGCCGCGGCTGGTCGCCGTCACCCGCGCCGCCGACGCGGCCGTGGCCGCCGGCGCCTGCGCGGGCATGCTGACGATCGCCGCCGAACATACACCGGTGCGGATGCCGATGACCTTCCTCGACGCCGTGAGCGGCGCGGAACGGCGGATCGTCGTGCCGTGGCGGTCCGCGGATACGCTGCGCATCGTGCGGGCGCGGCCGCGCCCCTGCGGCTACCTGATCGACGCCGGCGAAACGGCTGCGGTCGAGCGCTTGCGCCTGCTCGGCGTGCAGGTCACGCCCACCGCCGTCGAGCGCCGCTGGGTTGTGGAGACCTACCGCATCGTGGCGCAGTCTGCCGGCGCGCGGCAGGACGCCCGCGGCGCGATTGACGACGGCGCGCCGATCGCGGTCCTCTCGGTGCGGCGCCTGCGCCGTCAGGACTCGGTGGCGCCCGGCACGTGGTTCGTCGATCTCGCGCAGCCGCTCGGCACGCTCACCGCCGCCGCGCTCGAGCCGGATTCGCAGAACAGCTTCGCCGCCAGCGGGCTCCTCGCCGCCCCCGACCGCACGCTGCGCCGGGTGATGGCGGCGCCGCCGGCCGGCGCGTTCGGGACCACCGCACAATGACGCCTCGCACCAACGCCCTTGGCCAGCCGATCGGCGACCCACTGGATGGCTGGCAGGCGCCGCCGCGGCCCACGGTGCTCGCGCTCGACGGCACGTGGGCACGTCTCGAACGCCTCGATCCCGACCGTCACGCGCGGGCGCTGCACGACGCCAGTGCCCTCGACACCGAGGGCCGCAACTGGACCTACCTCCCCGTCGGCCCGTTCGCCACCTTCGACGACTACGACCGCTGGCTGCGCGCCGTGGCCGTGGCCGCCGATCCGTACTTCTTCGCCGTGCTCGATCGCGCCACCGGGCAGCCGGTGGGTGTGGCCAGCTACCTGCGCATCGACCCGGCGGCCGGCGCCATCGAAGTGGGCCACATCAACTTCTCGCCGCGGGCGCAGCGTACGTCGGTCGCGACCGAGGCGATGTTCCTGATGATGCGGCACGCCTTCGCGCTCGGCTACCGCCGCTACGAGTGGAAGTGCGACGCGCTCAACGCGCCATCGCGTGTCGCCGCCGAGCGCCTGGGCTTCACCTACGAAGGCCTGTTCCGCCAGGCCACCATCTACAAGGGGCGCAGCCGTGACACGGCCTGGTATTCGATCCTCGATCGCGAGTTCCCGGCGCTCGAACGCGCCTATCTCGCCTGGCTCGCCGCCGCCAACCGCACCGCCGACGGCCGCCAGCTGCGGCGCCTGGCCGATCTCATCGCCGAGGCGCGCCGTGCGTAATCTGCTGACCGCGCTCGCGTTCGCCGCCCTGGCCGCCGCGCCACTGCCGGTGCGCGCGCAGACGGCCTCGCAGACCGCGCCGCCGGCCGCCGACATCCTCTCGTCGGGCCGGCGCACGATGACCGCCGAGCGCCTGCGCGATGGCGAACACATCGTGCTCGATGGCGTGCTCGACGAACCGGTGTGGGGCCGGGCGCAGCACGGCGGCGAGTTCATCATGCAGGACCCGGTGCTCGGCGGCACCCCCACCGAACGCACCGAGATCCGCATCGCCTTCAACCGCGACCATCTCTACATCGGCGCCACGCTCTTCGATTCAGAGCCCGACAAGCTCAAGGGCAACACGCGCAAGCGCGACGAGTTCCTGAGCGCCGACGACCGGTTCATGTGGACGATGGACACGTTCCTGAACCAGCAGACCGGCTACTTCTTCGAGATGAACCCGGCCGGCCTCATGGCCGATGCACTCATGGGGCCCGGCGGCTCGAACGCCCGCGAGTGGGACGGCATCTGGAACGCCCGGGTCAAGCAGAGTGAGATCGGATGGGTCGTCGAGATCGACATCCCGTTCATCACCCTCGCCTTCGATCCGAATGCCCCGGCGTGGGGCATCAACTTCCAGCGCACCGTGCGCCGCAAGAACGAAGAACTGCTGTGGACGGGACATCAGCGCAACCAGGGGCTGCGCCGCATGGCGACCGCCGGCCTCCTGCTCGGCCTGAAGGACATCGCGCAGGGCCGCGGCTGGGAGCTCAAGCCGTACGCGGCCGGCTACCTGGCCGACGCGCCCGGGCGCACGCCCGCCGTCGCCCGCAACGGCTCGGCCAACATCGGCGGCGACGTGACCTACAACTTCACCCCCAGCCTGCGCGGCGTGGCTTCGGTCAACACCGACTTCGCCGAAACCGAGGTGGACCAGCGCCTCGTGAATCTCACGCGGTTCCCGCTGTTCCTGCCGGAGCGCCGGACGTTCTTCCTCGACGGCGCCACCTTCTTCGACTTCGCCAATCGCGCCTTCTTCTCGCGCCGGATCGGACTCGACGCCCGCGGTCAGCCGCAGCGCGTCGACATCGGCACCAAGGTCACCGGCCAGGCCGGACAGCAGGATATCGGCGCGTTGTACGTGCGCACCGGCGAAGACGAGGGGGCGCTCCCCGAAGACTTCCTGGTGCTGCGCACGCGGCGCCGGATCCTGCAGCAGTCCTACGTCGGCGGCATCTATACCGGGCGGGCGACGCGCGGGCAGACCGCGTTGCCCACACGGCACACGCTCGGCCTCGATGCCCGGCTGGCGACTCGCAACTTCCGCGGCAGCAAGAACCTCGAAGCCTCGGGGTACCTGCTCTACGCGACCAACCCGGCCGACACCGGCCAGAACATGTCGTTCGGCGGCTTCCTGTTCTACCCGAACGACATCTGGGAAGCCGGCGCCGGCTTCAACGTGATCGAGAAGCGCTTCGATCCGGCCATCGGCTTCACGCCGCGCCGCGGGCAGCGCCAGGCCTTCCCGTTCGGCTACTACATGCCGCGCCCGTTCAAGCACCGCTACATCCGCCGCTACGGCTGGGGGTTCAGCACCGATCTCATCACCGACATGAAGAACGACTGGGTGACGCGCGAGATCAACGTGCGGCTCGGGCGCATCGAGTTCCACTCCGGCGACAACATCGAAGTGAACGTCGCCCCGTCCTACGAACGGCTGCAGGATCCGTTCGCGATCAGCGCCGGCATCACCCTGCCGGCCGGCCAGGAGTATCACTTCACACGCTATACGGTGCAGGCCAACACGGCCAACCAGCGCCTCGTCGCCGTGCGTCCGCGCCTCGAATGGGGCGGCTTTCTCTCGGGTACGCGCCGCGAGATGGCGTTCGATGTCGGCATTCGCCCGCGCCCGGGCGTCACCATCAACCTGGCCAACGAGTGGAACCGTGTCGCGCTCGCCGAGGGCACCTTCAACACGCGGGTCCACCGGGCCATCATCGACACGCAGTTCAGCCCGTTCATGTTCCTCGTCAACAACATCCAGTACGACTCGGTGAGCCGCGTGCTCGGCTGGCAGTCGCGCTTCCGCTGGATCGTCGTGCCGGGCAACGACGTGTTCGTCGTCTACACCCACAACTGGATCGAAGACCGCTTCGCCGCCAACCAGCGCTTCCGCACGCTCGACCGCCGCGGCGCTGCGAAGGTCGTCTACACCCGGCGCTTCTGACGGCCGCCGCTCACGGCGCGATGGTGAACGGCGCGACGCGCAGCGGCCACTGCAGCGACAGCGTGCCTGGCGCGGTGATGCCGGCCAGCCACTGATACACGCCGGGCGGCGTGCCCGCCGGCAGCGGAAAGGTGAAGGGCACGCTCACGCTTGGCAGCACCACACTGCGGGCGAGGGGCGCGAGCCCGGGGCGAAGCCCCCCCTGCGACAGCAGCGACAAGAGCGCGCCATCGGGCCCCTGCACCACGACGTAGGCATCCACGGCCCCGCCGACGATGCCCGCGGTCGCCCGCACCGTGGCGACGAGCGTGTCGCCGGCGCGAAACGTGGCCTGGTTCACGTCCACCGCCAGCGGATCGGCCTGCGCCACGCGGCCGCCGCTGCCGGAGCGGCCATTGAGCCGCACGTACTCGGCCCAGCGCGGGCCCGCCACCGGATCGGCGCGGAGCTCTGACGGCGCGTTGAAGTGGTCGAAGACCTGCTGGTCGGTCTCGTCACCACGCAGCCCCCACGCGTCCGCGAAACCAAGCAGGTTGTGGCCATCCCAGCCGTGCTTCAGCGCGAACGACGCCAGCGCCCCCGACACGCCGCCGCGATTCCAGTCCTGTTCGCCTTCGTAGTAGTCGGGATAGTAGCGGCCCGGCACCGGGTCATCGACGCGCCGCCCCCGCAGCCGGCTCACGCCGTGTTCGCCCATCCCGGCGATGAGCACGGCGCCGCGCGGATCCACGGCCACGAGCCACGGATAGTGCGGCGTGCCGGTGGCGTCGTTGCGTCCCCAGGAATTCGGGTAGGGTTCCCAGTCGTCGCCGAAGATGAATCGCGACTGCCCGCCGTCGGGCGGGAGCCAGGCGTAGACCTCGTTGAAGCGGTCCTGCCCCGGATCACCGTCCACACCGCCGCCCACCGACTTGCACCAGTAGATGCCGTCTTTCGGCCCGGCCGTGCCCCAGCGATCGACGTCGAGCCAGGCCCAGCCGAAGGCGAACCGTTCGAACTTGTTGTCGACGGCGCCGAGGCGTGTCGTCTCGCCGGTCCGGGGATCGATCCGGCGAATGAGGCCGTAGCCGAGTTCGAGCACGATGAGACGGCCGCGGCTGTCGACGCGCACCGTCTGCGGCACGTAGATGTCGGGGCGGACGCCGCGGGCGGCGTCGGCGGCGCTCACCTCGAGGCGGCTGGCCGCCCGGGTCTGCGCGTGGTTGTAGATGTCGGTGACGCCACGCGCCAACAGCGCGGCCTCCATGTCGGGCCGGCCGGCGAGGGTCGTCACGCGCCCGTCGCGGGTGATGCGGCGGATGGCGTGATTGCCCTGATCGGCGACATACAACACGTCGGCCACCGGGTCGAAGACGACGGACGTCGGCCCGTTGAGCCGCGCCGCCTGCCCGGCGCCGTCGGCCGCGCCGGGCTGGTGCGCGGGGTCGCCCGCGAACACACTTACCGTGCCGACGCGGGTGGCGTCGTCCACCACCACCTTCCAGATGCAGTGGTCCTCGAACGACGCCACGTACCAGATACGTTCGTCGCGCGGATCGATCGCGATGTCGAGCGGCGTGCGGAAGCCGCCCGCCTCGCCCGGATACTGCCCCTCGGTCCACACGCCACGCAGTTCCTGGTTACCGCGGATCTGCGCCATCGACTTCGTGATCCAGACCGGATCCTTCCCCGGCGCGGTACGCCAGCCGGCCACCGTCACGATCTCCCCATCCGGCAGCAGATATCCGACGCGGCCACCGGATTCGGCGAAGGCAAAGCGGCCGGCGCTGTCCACCTGGCCGGTGATGAGATTGCCCATCCAGCCGACCCCGCGCGGGCCGTCCTTGAACGGCATCCGTTCCTGTTTGCCCGTGACCCGCAGGTCGCGATGGTCGTCGTTCGAGTATTTGGCGGCGAGTTCCCGCACGAAGGGCAGCTGGTGCGGCAACTCTTCCCACCACATCTGCAGCCCCTTCTCCCACTCGGCGTTGGGCATCATGCGCTCGAGATACAGATCGGCCTGATGCGGGGGCGCCGACCACGGTTCCGCGCGCGGATCCATCGGGTAGCCGCGGAAGCGCCGCCCCGCCGCGTTCACGTAGGTGACATGCGGGCCGGCGCGCGCGTAGTCGGAGAGGATGGGCACGAGCGGACTGACCGGCCGGCCCGTCGTGATGTGCACGAAGATCGGGGCCGGGCGGTAGTCGCGGCGGGCCGCGCCCTCGACGTCGATCGTGAGGTCGTGCACGCCATCGGGCAGGGCCGACAGCTCCGGCGTGGCCAGGTCGAGGCGGATGGCGGCCATCTGGTCGATGGGCAGCCACGGTGTCACCGCGGTGCCGCGCACCAGCACGCGCAGCCGGCTGAGACCGCTCGATGCCGGCGGAATCTCGGTCCAGTAGTTGCCGCGCTCGAGCAGCCGTACCTGCAGCGTGGCCGTGAGCGCATCGGGCGCCGCATGGTGGCCGCGATGCAGATGCACCCAGTCGCTGTCGGGCAGCCCTCCGGGATCTTCGAGCCCCTGCACCTTGGTGATTTCGATGAGGTGCGGCGCGTCGGCCAGCGGCCAGGCCGTCTGCCGCGCCTCCACGCCCGTCAGGGCGGCCACGATCGTGGCCGCCAGCAGCGCGCCGAGACCCGGCCGGCGCTCAACTCCGTGCGACACGTCCCCCTCCTCATGTGGCGCGCCGGTGCTCGACCCGACGTGCGAGGGGGGACCCGCAGGTGTCCGGCGACACCGCCGGATGCCACGGCGCCACGGCGCGGCATCCGGCGCAGACTGACGCGAAGGCTCTCAGCGCATGGACGTGCCGAGCTTCGCCTGGACCTTCTGGAGGCCCTTCACCGAGGGCGTGCGGTTCGGCGTGCGCAGCAGCGCCTGCTCGAACGCGGCGGCTGCCTCCTTGTCGCGGCCGGCCTCGGCCAGCAGCTCGCCGTAGAGTTCGAACGCCGGCTTGATCGGCTCGGGCGGGCCCGAGGGCGCGGCCATCGTGACCTCGACCTCCGTCGCGCGCTTCGCGAACGCGAGCGCCTCGTCCTTCTGCCCCTTCGCCCAGCGGATGATCGCGCCGAGCTCCTGCTCGCGAATCGCATGCGGACGCGCCGCATAGGCGTTCGGACCCGCGGCAGCGCGTTCGCGGAAGCCCTTGAGCTGCGCTTCGGCAGCCTCGGCCGTGGCCATGTCGCCGAGCTTCGCGGCGCTCACGCCGACGATGTAGACCCACGAGGCCGCGCCTTCCGAGACGCCCATGGCATTACCCGGCATCGCCATGCCCGGCATGCCGGCGTGTTCGCCGCCGGCGGCGGCCGCGGCCGGGGCGGCCGGCAGCGCCAGCTTCTCCCACTGCGCCGTTTCCTGGATGTAGCGCGCGCGCATGCCGAGATAGCCGTCGCGGATGTTGGCGGCGTTCGGATTGCGGTCGGCCGCGCCCTTCGCCGCCTCGACGTTCTTCTTCGCCTCGTCGAACTTGCCGAGCATGAGGTGGGCGTAGCCGAGCCAGCCGAGCGTGTGGAAGTCTTCGCGGCCCTCGGGCAGCTTCAGCTTGGCATTGAGATCGACGGCCGCCTTGTAGGCATCGATGTTCGAGAGCGCCACCTGTTCCCACATGCCGCGCTGCACGTAGATGTGCGAGGGCATGTGCAGCGCGTGCGCGGCTGATGGCGCGATCTTCGCGTAGGCATTGGCGGCCTCGAGCGCGAGCGGCGCGTGATCGGGATCGTCGAAGGCGTGGATGACGAAGTGCGCGGCGCCGGGATGTTTCGGATTGGCGGCGAAGATCTTCTCCGCAATCGACGCGGCGAGCGCCTGGCGGCGGAAGCCGGCATCGCCGGGCCGCACGCTGCCGAGCAGCGACAGCGCGTAGAACGTGCCGATCTCGTGGTCGCCGGGATACTGCTCGTAGAGCCGCGCCATCTGGTTCGCGTAGGCGAGGTCACGCGTCAGCTTGTCGCCCGGGCTGAAGTAGAGCGTCTGCATCGCCTCGAGCAGCGCCTTCTCCTTCGGCAGCGTCGCCTTGGCGAGGCGCGCCTCGTGCGTTGGCGCAAGGCGGTCGAGCACGGCCTTCGCCTTCGCAAGATCCTGCTGCGCCCACAGCGGATGGTTGTGGCTCATCGCTTCGCCCCAGTAGGCCAACGCGAAGTTCGGATCAGCCTTCTGCGCCGCCTGGAAGGCGACGGCGGCTTCATCGAACTGGAAGTTGTGCAGCGCCTTCACGCCGGTGAGGAACGCCTCCTGCGCGGCGGGCGCGCCGGACGTGGGAAACGTGATCGAGCCGAACTGCTGCGCGGCGGGCGCGGCCGCCCACACGAGCACCGCCGCCACTGCGGCGACGAGCGCCGACGTCGTGCGCACACGAACCATGATGTCCTCCGGACAGGCTGTCGATTGGGGGCGCGCGGCGGCCGGCCGTACGCCGTGGATTAGCTTACACCCGGGTCGCGGCGCGGCGCGTCACGCGGAACGTGATGAGACGTGCGGGCCCTTCGGTGACCACGGCGAGCCGCGGGGACGTGAGAAAGGCCAGGCCTTCGGGCCGTTCGCCGTCTTCGAGCGGCAGGTCGAAGCTCTGGATGAGCTGGAGTCCGTCGTGGGCCAGCCGCATCACGACGATGCGGCGGCTCTCCTCCGAGAGCAGCAGGAGGAGACCCGTCACCGGATCGACCGCCACGTCCGCCAGATCGTCGAGCAACCCTTTGGCGGCGCGCGGCAGCTTGAGGTCGTCGGTCACAGCGAGCGTGCGCAGATCGCACAGGCAGACGCGGCGCGGCTTGTGTTCGTGCACGGCCACGAGCGCCGCCCGTCCGGTGGGCGAGAAACGCGGCGCGAGCCAGGCCAGGCCCTCGAAGCCCTTGTTCTTCGTCGAGCCCGGCCGCTCGAGCAAGGCGGTGCGTGCGACCCGCGGGCCGCGGGCGCCGAGGCGCAACTCGACGAGCGTGCCGTGTTCCTCCGAGAGCGCCCACACGATGTCGCCGGTCTCGTTCGCGGTGATGCCCTCGAGGTCGGCGAGCGCCGGATGCAGGTCGGGCCCGGCCCAGAGCGTGGCGGTTGCGCCGCGCAGGCGGTAGATGCCGAGGTCGTCTTCCACGATGAGCACGCCGGCGCGTGACGCCGTGACCGCGCTCGTGCCCTTCACGGGGAGCGCGCGCACGGTGGCAAGTGCCAGCGAGAGAGGCGTTTGCGTGGTGGACGAGGGCACGGAGGTGTGGGTCTCTCACGGCGTCGCCGCGGCCGGGGGTTGCTCCTATACTCTACACACCGATTTTCCGAAGGAGCGTTCCGATGCGCATTCGCCGCCTGCTGCTCACGTCCGCCGCCGTGCTTGTCTGCGGCACCGCCATCGCCATCGGACAGCAGCAGGCCGCCGAGGCCCCGGCGGCGCTGCGTCCCGGCTTCACGCGCCCCGCCGTCGCCGGGCTGAACGGCCTGGTCACGTCGGGCCATCCGATTGCGTCATCCGCCGGGCTCCAGATCCTGCTCAAGGGCGGCAACGCGTTTGACGCCGCGGCGGCCGTGGGCTCGATGGCCGCGCTCGGTGAACCCGAGATGAACGGCATCGGCGGCAACGGCTTCATGACCATTTATCACAAGGGCACCGGCAAGGTCTGGTCGCTCTCGATGGCCGGGGCGGCGCCGAAGGGCATCGTGCCCGCCGACATGACGCCCGAGACGCTGAATGCCGGCATGAAGGCCGGCATCGTGCCCGGCAACATCGGCGGCTATCTCATCCAGCTCCAGCGCTTCGGCACGATGAAGGTGGCGGATGTCTTCGCCACGGCGATCGACTACGCCGAGAAGGGCTACCCGATCGACCCGATGCTTGCCGCCTCGATCGCGCGCGGCCGGAACAACCTGGCGAAGTATCCGACCACGGCGAAGATCTTCCTGCCGAACGGCGAGCCGCTCAAAGCGGGCGACCTGCTGAAGAATCCCGACTACGCGGCCACACTGCGTAAGATGGTCGAGGCCGAAGCGCAGGCGCTCGCGAAGGGCGCGTCGCGCGAAGCCGCCATCCAGGCCGCCTACGACCGCTTCTACAAGGGCGACATCGCACAGGAGATCGACCGCTTCTTCAAGGCGAACGGCGGCGTGCTCACGGCGGCGGATCTCGCGGCCTACAAGCCCGAATGGCAGGAGCCGCTGCACACGACCTATCGCGGCCACGACGTCTACAGCAACCCGGCCACCTCACGCGGCGGCTTCGAAGTGCTGATGGGCGCGAACCTCATCGAGCCGGTGGACCTGAAGGCCGCCGGCTCCGGATCGCCCGCGGCGCTCCACGCGGCGATTGAAGCGATCAAGATCTCGAAGGCCGACATCTACCGCTACGTCGCCGACCCGGCGTTCGTCTCGGTGCCGCAGGCCGGCCTCATCTCGCGCCGCTTCGCCGACGAACGCCGCAAGCTCTTCGATCCCGCGAAGGCGATTCTCTATCCGCCCGCCGGCATGCCGGAGGGCTCCCCCACGTCGTCGCCGCGAGCGCAGGGCCCGGCCTTCGACGACAACTACGACGGCGAACTCCACACGACGTCGTTCGAGATCGTCGACAAGTTCGGCAACGCCGTCGGCTGCACGCCCACGCTTGGCGGTCTCTTCGGCAACAACGTCGTCGTCGGCAACACGGGGCTGCTCCTCAACAACGGCATGCGCATCGGGTCGACATCGCCCTACCCCACCGACGTGAACTACGTGGGCGCCGGCAAGATTCCGATTCTCAACAACTCGCCGGTCGTGGTGCTGAAAGACGGCGCGCTCGCCTTCGTGTTCGGCACGCCCGGCGGTGAGACGATTGGCCAGACGGAATTTCAGGTGCTCTTGAATCTCGTGGACTTCCAGATGCCGGTGCAGGAAGCGATCGAAGCGCCGCGGTTCGTGCTCGACGCCACACCGAACTTCTACAAGCCGGGCGCCGCGATCACCGTGCAGATCGAAGGCCGCGTGCCGGCCCCGACGATCGCGGCGCTCAAGGCGATGGGCCACACCGTGCAGGTGCTGCCAGGCTGGGGCAGCCTGGGGCACATGCAGGTCATTCGCGTGGACCCGAAAACCGGCGCCAAGACCGCCGGCGCCGACCCGCGCCGCACCGGCTACGCCATGGGGTACTGAGGCCGGAGACGCCTGCCATGACCCTCGCTCGACGACTTGCCCTGGGTGTGGGCGCGCTGGCCGTGCTCATCGGCGCTGAGCGCGGCGCGTCGCATCTCGCAGCGCAGGCCACGCCCGTGCCGGTGTTCGCGGTGGACCCGCAGTGGCCCACGCTGCCGCCGCAGTGGACGCTCGGGCAGGTGACGGGCGTCGCCGTCGATGCGCAGGATCACGTGTGGGTGCTGCACCGGCCGTGGTCGCTCACCGATGACGAGAAGGCGCAGAACCCCGAGGCCGCGTGCTGCACCGCAGCGCCGCCGGTGCTCGAGTTCGACGCGAGCGGCCGCTACCTGGGGGGCTGGGGCGGAGCGGGCGCCGGCTACGAGTGGCCCGAGGACGAACACGCCATTCACGTCGATCACAAGCGCAACGTCTGGATCACGTCGGCCGGCGGCCCGCGGCTGCGCGACGGCAAGGAGAACATGATCCTGAAGTTCACGAGTGATGGCCGCTTCCTGTTCCAGATCGGGAAGCGCGGGCAGAGCAAGGGCTCACTCGACACCGCGAATGTGAACAACGCCGCCGACGTCTACGTCGACCCCAGGACCAACGAGCTCTACGTGGCCGACGGCTACGTGAACCGGCGCGTGATCGTCTACGACGCCGATACCGGCGCCTTCAAGCGGATGTGGGGCGCCTACGGCAAGCCGCCCGACGACGCCGCGTCGAAAGTGGTCACGACCTCCGGACCGCCGCCGGCGCAGTTCAACCTCGTGCATGGCATCCGTGTGTCGACGGACGGCAAGGTCTACGTGAACGATCGCCGCAACAACCGCATGCAGGTATTCACGACGGCCGGCGTCTACGAGCGCGAGATCTTCATCGACCGCACAACGAAGCTGCTCGGCACGTCGTTCGCCGTGGGCTTCTCACCGGACGCGGGCCAGCGCTTCCTCTACCTCGCAGATGCCGGCAACGGCAAGGTGCGCATCTACGACCGCGCCACCCTCACCGAAGTGGGCGCCTTCGGCCGCATCGGCCGCTACGCCGGACAGTTCATCTTCCTGCATGCGCTCGCGGTCGACTCGAAGGGCGATCTCTACACGGCCGAAGTGGGCACCGGACGGCGCGTGCAGAAGTTCGTGAAGAGATAGCACCGCAGTCGGCATGCGGCCGCTGTCCCGCCCGGCGGGTCCTGTCACCGGCGGATCACCTTCCCAAGGAGCCGACGACCGGACACCGCGCCAACGCGACTGCGGCAGAGACCCGACGCTATCGTCCCGCGGCGGCGCGGCCCAGCGTGATGCTGGCGTCGTTCGGCACGAGCAGGCCGAGGAAGCCTTCCTTGACCCGCTGCGCCACGTCCTTCTCGTTCGCCGTCAGCATGTTCACGAGCTTCGTGCGCGAGGTCTCGGCCAGGATCTCCTGGTTGCCCTTCTCCGCCGCCGCCCGGTCGCCCTTGAGCGCGCCGGTCAGGCTGCCGATGCCGCAGGCGAGCACGCTGTAGCCGCCGATGTCGGCGATGTCCTTGGCCTGCGCGACGGCGCCCGGGTCCTCGAGCATCAGCATCGCGACGACATTCCCGGTCGGGTTGGCGGCCGACCAGACGTTGGCGCGCGCGTCGGCGAAGAGGCTGATGGCCTGGCGGCCCTGATCGAGGTTCTCGATGTGCGGCAGCGTGATGCCGTCGGCGCCCATGGCGAGGATCTCCTTGATGCGCACGAGCGTCTCGGCCGGGCCGGCCTCGGCCAGCGAGGGGATGCGCACGAGCAGCATCTTGCGCCCCGGCGTGCCCTTCTTGCCGAGGCCTTCGCTGATCGCCATCACGGCGTTGCGGTCGTAGGCGCCTTCGAGGTTCAGGAACACGAAGTCGATGAGCGGGTTCTTCGCCAGCGCCTGGCCGCCGGCCACGGTGTAGACCGCAGGGCCTCGATTCGGGCCGCGCGGCGCCGGGTTCTCGTCGGGCACGAATACCCCGAACGCGGTCTTGCCGGCTGCCCACAGGTCGAACGTCGCCGGACGCGCCGTCTGGGCCAGAGCCGCCCCCGGGCCAACCAGACCAGCCAGCACCACCAGCACCGCCCCCGCCACCTGTTGCTTGCTCATCGTGTCGCGCCTCCGTGAATCCGAGGGGCCGATCATACCGCGCCGGATGGCCCCGCGCCGCCCACGCTAGAATGAGGCGTCGTGCGTCGTCTGGCCGTTCTTCTGTGTGTCGCCCTGACACTCGCCGTCGCGGGCACCGCGCCCGTGGCGCAGGGCCCGTCACCCGCGCCGATCACGATCGTGAGCGCGCAGGGGCGGCGCAGTCTCACGGTCACCACGGTGAACGGCGGCGACTACCTGTCGCTCGATGACGTGGCCGCCGCGCTCGGCCTCACCCTGCGCGACGACCGCGTGACCGGCACGACCACGGTCGCCGCGGGCGGACGTTCGGCCGTGCTCACGCCCGAACGCAACGTGGTGTCGGCGCAGGGCCGGCTCGTGTCGCTCGCGGCACCGCCGCTCCGGCAGGACGGCCGGCTCGTCGTCACGCCGGAGTTCGTGGCACGAGTCGTCGGCGTGCTGCTCGACCGCCGGGTGGACTTCCGCCGCGCCGGCCGGCTCTTCGTCATCGGCGACCTGCGCGTGCCGCGTGTGGTCATCCGTGGCGAGTTCGCGGCGAGCGCCGCGCAGATCACCTTCGAGATTGCACCGGCCACCGAGCCCACCGTGACGCGCACCGGCAGCGAACTCATCGTCACCTTCGCGGCCGACGGGGTGGACGCGGCCGTGCCCACGGTGCCGGCCAATCCGCTGCTGCAGGGCATCCGTCAGGGCGAAGGCGCGAGCCTCGTGCTCGCCACCGGCCCCCGCTTCCAGTCACACCGCACCACCGTGCAGCCGATCGACGCCGGCACGACGCGGCTCGTCGTCGACCTGCTGGCCGCGGGAGCGGAGACGCTCACACCCGGTGCGCCGGCCACGCCACCGGCGCCGCTCACACCGCCCGCCGCCGGCACCGGCGATCCGGGACCCGCCGTATCGCTGCCGCCGCCCGGCGGCTTCCGCACCATCGTCATCGACCCGGGCCATGGCGGCGACGCCACCGGCACCGAAGGCCCCGGCGGCACGCTCGAGAAGACCGTCACGCTGCAGGTGAGCCGGCGCCTGAAGGCGCTGCTCGAAGGCCGGCTCGGCCTGCGTGTCATCCTCACCCGCGACGACGACCGCACGCTCGACCAGGACCAGCGCGCCGCCATCGCCAACAACAACCGCGCCGATCTCTTCGTGAGCATCCACGCCAACGCGGCCGTGCGGTCCACGGTGAAGGGCGCCGAGGTCTACTACCTGAGCGTGGACCGCGCGAGCCTCGAGTCGCGGCGCGCCATCCAGCAGCCCGACGCGCTGCCGCAGCTCGGCGGCGGCACGCGCGCCATCGAACTCATCCTGTGGGAGACGGCGCAGCTGCGCCATCTCGAGCAGTCGGCCACCTTCGCGGCGCTCGTCGAGTCGGCGCTGCGCGGCAAGGTCGAGATGAGCCTGCGCCCGGTGCAGCAGGCGCCCTTCCGGGTGCTGGTCGGCGCGAACATGCCGGCCGTGCTCGTCGAAGTCGGCTACCTCTCGAATCCGGACGAGGAGAAGGCGCTCACGAGCGCCGCGCACCAGGACAAGGTGGCCCTCGCCGTGTTCGAGGCCATCGCCGCCTTCCGCGGCCGCGCCGAGAAGCCGGCCCAATGACGCCGCGCCGCGTGGCCGCGCTCGTCGGCATCGGCGCCCTCGTCGTGGGCCTCGGCTGGCTGATGTTCTCGTTCCTCGAGCGGCGGCTGTCGGCGCCGACGCCGGATGCCGAGCCGGTCACGCCGGCCGCCGAGACGCCGGCGGCGGTCGGTCCGCGCATCTCCGCCATCCTCTACTTCGTGTCGGAAGACGGCACGTTGCTCGAGCCCCGTGCGATCGACGTGCCGCTGCGCGATTCGCCGGCCGCGCAGGCGCGGGCGCTCGTCGAGGCGCAGCTGGCCGCCACGCCGCCTGAACCGCTCACTCGCGCCGTGCCCGAAGGCGTGACCGTGCGCGGCGTGTTCCTCACCGGCCGCGACGATGCCTACGTGGATCTCGACGGCACGTTCGTCTCGGCGCTGCCGGGCGGATCGCACAACGAGCTCATGGCCACCTACGCCATCGTCTCGGTCCTCACCACGAACCTCACGCCCGTCACGCGCGTGCAGATCCTGATCGATGGCCGCGAGGTCGAGACGCTCACCGGACATGTGGACTTGCGTGAGCCCTTGCGAAAGAATGAAGGGCTCATCCGCGTCCCATGACCAGACAATTCGATCGCGCTCCCGGGGACCTGCGTCCCGTCACGATCACGCCCGGCTATCTCGCCCACGCCGAAGGCTCGGTGCTCATCGAGGTGGGCCACACGAAGATCATCTGCGCGGCCTCGATCGAAGACCGTGTGCCGCCGTTCCTGCGCGGCAGCGGCAAGGGCTGGGTGACGGCCGAATACGGCATGCTGCCCCGCGCCACCAACACCCGCACGACGCGCGAGGCGTCGCAGGGCAAGGTGGGCGGCCGCACGATGGAAATCCAGCGCCTCATCGGCCGCTCGATGCGATCGGTCGTGCGGCTCGAACGGCTCGGCGAACGCACGCTGTGGCTCGATTGCGACGTCATCCAGGCCGATGGCGGCACGCGCACGGCCTCGATCACCGGCGCCTTCGTGGCGATGGTGCTGGCCTTCGGCCGTCTGAAGGAGACGAGCGGCCTCACGACGATTCCCGTGAACGACTACGTCGCGGCCACGAGCGTCGGCATCGTCGCCGGCATGCCGCTGCTCGACCTCGCCTACGAGGAAGACTCGAAGGCCGAGGTCGACATGAACATCGTGAAGACCGGCGACGGCCGCTTCGTCGAGATCCAGGGCACGGCGGAAAGTGAGCCCTTCGACCAGGCGGCGCTCAACGGCCTGCTCGAGCTCGCCACGAGCGGCATCGACCGCCTGATCGCCGCCCAGCGCGAGATCTGCCGGCCAATCCTGGGCCGCTGATGCGCGTGCTGTGCTTCGCGACGACTAATCCCCACAAGGTCCGCGAGGTGCGCGGCCTGCTGGCCGGCGTGCCGGTGCGGGTCGAGACGCTGGCGCCCATCCCCGCGGGCGCCGAACCGGAAGAGACGGCCGACACCTTCGAGGGCAACGCCCGTATCAAGGCC
The DNA here is from genome assembly GCA_044347565.1 of Vicinamibacterales bacterium. Classification (GTDB taxonomy): domain Bacteria; phylum Acidobacteriota; class Vicinamibacteria; order Vicinamibacterales; family UBA2999; genus CADEFD01. Next base: position 40,828 of record JBIKUN010000006.1, read on the forward strand.
CTGCATTACGCGGCGCGGCACCCCGGCGAATACGTCGTGTCGGAGGATTCCGGCCTCGAGGTGGACGCCCTCGGCGGCGCGCCGGGCGTGCACTCGGCCCGTTTCCTCGGCCCCGACGCCACCTACGCGGCGCGCTTCGACGAGATCCTGCACCGCCTGCGCGACGTCGCGGACGCGGCGCGCACGGCGCGATTCGTCTGCGCCCTTGTCGTCGCCAGGGACGGCGCGGTGCTGTTCGAGAGCCGCGGGGTGGTGGAGGGCCGCATCGCCCACGCCCCGGCGGGCGACGAGGGCTTCGGCTACGATCCGATCTTCTTCAGTCCGGCCCTTGGATGCACCCTCGCCGAGGCGGGCGACGCCAAAGGCACGGTGAGCCATCGCGCGCAGGCCGTCGCCGCCCTGGTCCACTGGGTGCGTGACCTGAAGTAACCTCAGTCCCCACAGCCATGCTTCAGGTCGAACGCTCCGAGCGCAGCCGCACCGCCATCCTCGACGCCGCCCTCGAGTCGTTCTCGCATCACGGCTACGGTGCCACCAGCATGCGCGACATCGCCAGCAAGGCCGGCGTCTCGACCGGCTCGGTGTACCATCACTTCCAGGACAAAGAAGCCATCTTCCAGGCGCTGCTCGAGCAGTTCCAGGCCATCACGAAGCGGCCCGACTTCCCCATCAACGTCGTGCTCGAACGCGGCGACTTCCTCGACGACTTCGCCGCCCTGGCCGACGCCGCCCAGCAGGTGCTGACGCGCTGGCGCCCGTATCTCGCGCTCTACTACGTCGACGCGGTCGAGTTCGACGGCCGCCACATCCAGCGCTTCTACGCCGACCTCGCCACCCGCTTCGAGGCGTTCGCCGACACGCACCGCGCCAGCCTCGATCTTGACACGCGCTTCCGCGACGACGTCCCCTTCGCGCCGGCATTGCTCTTTGCCACGCGCGCCTTCATCTACTACTTCTCGGTCGAGTCGATCTTCGGCGTCGAGCAGCAGATGGGCCGGCCCACACCGGAGGCCATCGCCCTCATCTCCGGCATCATGCGGCGCGGCATGCTGAAGCCGGTGGCCGGCGACGCGACGTCCGCCTAACGCGGCGCGATGCCGAGCACGCGCATCTCGTGCTCCATGAGATGCCGCATACCTTCGTCGAGCGGCCGCGGCGCGAACCCGAGTTCGTGCGCCGCCTTCGCGCTCGAGCCCAGGTAGGTCACGCCGGCGGCCACGCGCAGCGTCTCGCCGCTCAGGCCCTCGGGCAGGGGCACGAGTGTCTCCACGCCGTCCATCACGCGGGCGAGGCCACGCAGCAGCGCCGGCGGAATACCGGCGATCGGCGCCGGGCGTCCGCTGGCCCGCGCCGCCGCCCGCACCGCGTCGCGCAGCGAGTGCGCCGGGCCGGCGATGATGTAGCTCTCGCCGGTACGTCCGCGCTCCATCGCCTCGATGTGTGCATGCGCCGTGTCGTCCACGTGTCCCCAGCAGGAGGCCGTGCCGGCCGGCACGAACGGCAGGCGGCGCCGCAGGTGGTTCACGAAGATGCTGCGCACCGCGCTCGTGTCTCCCGGCCCGTAGACGACGCCCGGCTGCACGATGATGAGCGGCAGCCCCTGCGCGATGGCCGGCAGCGCCACCTCGTAGTGCGCACGCCATTTCGTGTCGTCGTAGAGCGACAGGTGCGGTCCATCGAAGCGGTACGACTCGTCCACCAGCGCGCCGTGCGTGTCGGAGAAGACGGCCAGACTGCTGGTGTAGACGCCGCGCGCGATGCCGAGTTCGCGCATCACGTCGAGCACGTGCCGTGTGCCCTCGATGTTCACGGCCTCGGCCAGCGGCCGCGCCCGTGGCGCCCCGAGCCTGTACCAGGCAGCGAGGTGGAACATGCCGTCCGCGCCGCGCATCCCGGCACGCAGCGTGCCGGGCGCCATGATGTCATCCACATGCAGCTCGCACCCGAGTTTGGCGAGCAGCGACGCCTTCTCGGGCGAGCGCACCAGGGCCACCACCTGATGTCCGCGCGTGCGCAGTTGCTTGGCCACCTCGGCGCCGACGAATCCCGTGGCGCCGGTGACGAAGTAGCGAGACACGGGCGTCAGGAGAGCGCAGCCGCCCGGCCGCCGCGGCGCGTCACACAGAAGTCGTGCAGGCGGGTACAATGCGGGGACCGGACGCCAGCGGTCAGCACCACGGCGTCGGGGCGTAGCTCAGCCTGGTAGAGCGCTCGCTTTGGGAGCGAGAAGTCGCTGGTTCGAATCCAGTCGCCCCGACCATCGTTCGACCACGGTGGTAGCCGCTGGCCGTCGGGGGGCGCCCCCGGCTGAGTCCACGCCTCGGTTCCAGGATTCGATGCCGCCATGCGCCGCGAAACCGGCCGCCACGCGCGGCGGCGCGCGCCGCTGGTACCGCGCCTGCGCTAGGATCCCCTCATGACGAACGTACTCGTGCCGGTGGACGGTTCGGAAAGCGGGACGCGCGCCGTGCGGTGGGTGGCGCGCGTGCTCGCCGGCCAGGCCGGCGCCTGCGTGCAGCTCGTGCACGTGCAGCCGGCCATCGATGCGTGGGAAGTACGAAGCCACCTCGGCGCCGACGACATCGCCCGCTGGCACGCGTCGGCCTCGCAGGCCATCCTCGAGCCCGCGGCCGCGATCGTGCGCGAGGCCGGCATCGACGTGACCACGCATGCGGCCGTGGGCGACATCGCCTCCGAGGTCGCCGCCCACATCACCCGCCTCGGCTGCGACAGCCTGGTGATGGGCACCCGCGGCCTCGGCCCCGTGCAGAGCCTGCTGCTCGGATCGACCGCGATGAAGGTGATCCACGTCGTCGACGTGCCGATCACCCTCATCAAGTAGCGCGCCCTACTGCCCCGGCCAGCGCCCGGGCGTGTACGGCACGCCGGCCGCTTCCAGTTCCTGCTCGAACGTCCGCACCTCGGTCTCGAGGGCCCTGAGCAGGCCCACCACCGTCGTCGCCTCGTCGGACGCAATCGTGTAGTTCTGCTGCTGGGTCGCCGTCGGCGCGCCAGTGAGGCCGCGCGCGCCCGCCGAGGCGGAGTTGACCCGTGCCTGCACGCTCGACGGCGCGCCCGACTCGAGCCCGCGCAGCGTCTCGTTGCCGCGCAGCGTGCGCAGCACGGCGAGCGCGCGGGTATCGAAGCCCACGGCCGTGTCGAGCATCCGCAGCGCCGCGCTCGATGCCACGACCGCCCGGCGGATCGCCTGCGTGCGTGTGCGCAGCTGGTTGGCCTGCTCGAGGGCGCCCGTGAAGGTGCGCTGCAGGCGGAACACACGCTCCTGGTAGTCGCGCGCGGATGTCGTCTGCGCCGGCGTGAGCGTGATCGCCGGATCGGGCTGCACGGCGAGGGCCTGCGGATCGCCCAGCGTCGTGGTGGTGCCACCCACGCGGCGCGACAGTGTGAGCGTGTAGGTGCCGGGCGCGACGAAGCCGCCGAGCGCCTGCTGTCCACCGAAGCCGCCGCCGCCGGTGCCGACCGCTGGCGGCAGGGCCGGCCCGGTGCCACGCAGGTCCCACGTCGTGCGATGGATGCCGCGGGCGCCGGGCACCACGAGGCGGCGCACGATGGCGCCGGCCGCGTTCGTCACCGTCAGGAACGTCTGCGGCGCCTCTTCATCGGCCTCGGCGGTGAGCTGCGCCGGCGACGGATACGGCGGCGTCTCCTTCTTCGCCTCGGCGGCGCGGAACGCGTCCTGGCGCTGTTCCCGGCGCGTCTTCGGCGTCTCCTTCACCCAGTAGGTCACCGTGGCGCCGGACGGACGGTTCTCGCCCATCCAGAACTGCTCGCCCTGGAACCCGCGCGCCCGTCCGGTTTCCGGGAGTTCGATCACGGCCGGCTTCGTCGGGAAGATGTGGGCGTCCTTCCCGAAGGTCGCCGCCGACGCCTGACGCAGTGGCGAGAAGTCGTCGAGCACGTAGTAGCCGCGGCCGAAGGTGGCGAGCACGAGATCGTGCTCGCGTTCCTGCATGGCCAGGTCGCGCACGGGAATCGTCGGCAGATTGGTGCGCAGGCGAATCCACGTCTTCCCGCCGTCCACGGTGAAGAAGAGACCGAACTCGGTGCCGACGAAGAGCAGGTCGGGATTCACCGGATCTTCGGCGAAGGCGAGCACCGGGCCGGTCGCCGGCAGGTCACCGGCAATCGCCGTCCACGAGGCGCCGCGCGTCGTGCTCTTGAAGATGTAGGGCTTGAAGTCGCCGTTCTTCGTGTTGTCGAAGAGCGCGTAGACGGTGCTCTCGTCGCTTTTGCCGGCGTAGAGCCGCTGCACGTAGACGCCGTACGAGCCGTAGTCGGGCAACCCGGGCAGCCGCTCGCTGCGGCGCCAGTTCGTGCCGCCGTCGAGTGAGATCTGGACGAGGCCGTCGTCGGTCCCCACGTAGAGCAGCCCTTCACGCCGGCGCGACTCGGCCACCGCCGAGATGTTGCCCCAGGTGGCCGTGGACTGGTGCTGGGCCACGGCTTCGGGCGGCCACACGCGGCCCATCACCGGCAGCATATTGCGGTCGGTCTGATGGGTGAGATCGCCGCTCACCGCCCGCCACGTGTTCCCCCGATCGTCGCTGCGGAACAGCTTGTTGGCGCCGAAGTAGAGCCGCGACGGGTTGTGCGGGCTGATGATGAACGGCGCTTCCCAGTTGAAGCGCAGCGGCGGCTCACCCTTCCCTTCCACCGGCCGGATGTTGACGCGTTCGCTCGTGCGGCGGTCGAGCCGCACGATGCCGCCGTACTGCGACTCGGCGTAGACGATGTTCGGGTCGGTGGGATCGACGCGCGCCACGAAGCCGTCGCCGCCGGTCACGATGAACCAGTCGTTATTGGTCGAGCCGTCGGGCCCGCGCGAGCGCGACGGCCCGCCGAGCGTGCTGTTGTCCTGCGTACCGCCGTAGATGTTGTAGATGGGCGAGGCGTTGTCGACCTCGACGTTGTAGAACTGCGTCACCGACAGGTTGGCGAAGTGGCGCCACATCGTGCCGCCGTCCCAGCTTTCGTACAGCCCGCCGTCGCAGCCCTCGAGCAGGTGGTCGGTGTTGTCGGGATCGATCCACAGATAGTGGTTGTCGACGTGTTTGTTGCGCTCGCCGAGCGTGCGGAACGTGCGGCCGCCGTCATCCGAGATCTGCGTTTCCACCGTGGGCACGTAGAGCCGGTCGGCGTCCTTCGGATCGGGGTGGATGTTCTTGTAGTACATCGGCTGCGCCTGCACGGTGCCGCGGCGCTCCCAGCTTTCACCGGCGTCGAGCGAGACGTAGATGGCGGTGTTCTCGGCGGTCTCGACCTTGGCGTAGACGACGCCGGCTTTCGCCGGCGCGAACGCGATGACGATGCGGCCGAGATCGCCCGTGGGCAGCCCCGTGCGCACGCGCCGCCAGGTCTTCCCGCCATCGACGGACTTGTGCAGGCCGCTTTCGGGTCCGCCGTGGATGAGCGTCCAGGTGTGCCGGCGCCGCTGGTGCGCGACGGCGAGCATCACGTCGGGGCGCCGCGGGTCGATCGCCACGTCGCTCACGCCGGTGTGTTCGCTGATCTCGAGCACTTTCGTCCAGGTCGCGCCGCCATCGGTGGTCTTGTAGAGGCCGCGGTCGCCCCCGGACGACCACAACGGCCCGTAGGCGGCGGCGAACACCACGTTCGAGTCGCGCGGATCGACGACGATGCGGCCGATGTGCTCGGACGTCTTCAGCCCGACGTTGCGCCACGTGCGGCCGGCGTCGTCGCTGCGGTAGAGGCCGTCGCCCCAGCCCACGCTGCGCTGATTGTTGGCTTCGCCCGTGCCGACCCAGATGGTGTTCGGATGCGCGGCGTCGATGACGACGGCGCCAATCGAATACGACGCTTCGTTCTGAAAGACGGGCGTGAAGGTGATGCCGGCATTCGTCGTTTTCCACACGCCGCCAGACGCCACGCCGACGTACCACGTCTGCTTGTCGTCGGGATGCACGGCAATGGCACTGATACGGCCGGACATCAGGGCCGGCCCCACGGCGCGCAGCCGGAACTCGGAGAACGTGCCGGCGCTGAACGGGTTCTGCGCCGCTGCCGGGGCGCCTGCCGCCGCGGGCGCGGTCGCCTGCTGCGGCGCCGCGGCCCCGAGCCCGGCCGCCCATGTCAGCACCACCGCGGCCATCGCCGCTCCACACGCTTTCAGACCCTGATGCATACGCCGTCCTGTCGCGGAAGGGCCGGCGTCGCGCCCGGCGTGTCGATTATAGGGGCCGCGGCGCGCCGCTCAGCCGATGCGCGCAAGAACGCGGGTGGCGACGTGGTGACCGATGGCGAGCGACGCCGTGGCCGCCGGCGACGGCGCGTTCAGCACGTGCACCATCCGCCCGCGTTCGACGAAGGCGAAGTCGTCCACCATCGTGCCCTGCGGCGTGAGCGCCATCGCCCGTACGCCGGCGCCGCCGGGGCGGAGGTCGTCGGCGGTGATGGACGGCACGAGGCGCGCCAGCGTCGCCGCGAAACGCGCCTTCGAGAACGAGCGGCGGATCTCGGCGATGCCGGTGCCCCAGTGCGTGCGCACGAACCGGCGGGCGCCGCGGCTGCGCACGAAGTCGGCGAGGTCGCCAATCGAGACATCGCCCCACGTGTAGCCCTCGCGGGCCAGCGCGATGACGGCGTTCGGGCCGGCTTCGACGCCGCCGGCCGCCATCCGCGTGAAGTGCACGCCAAGGAACGGGAAACGCGGGTCCGGCACTGGGTAGATGAGGTTCCGCACGAGCGACTGACGGGCCGGCGCGAGCGTGTAGTACTCGCCGCGGAAGGGCGCAATCACGATGTCGGTCTCGACGCCCGACGCCGCGGCCACGCGGTCTGCCTGGAGCCCGGCACACGCCACCATGGCGCCCACTTCCCACACACCGTCCGACACCTCCACCCGCACACCGGCCGGTGAGTCCTGCGCGCGGCGGAAGGCGGCGCGGCATTCGACGGCGCCGCTGGCGGCGGCGATCTCCTGCGCGAGCGTCCGCGCCACCGCGGGATAGTCGGCGATGCCGGATTCCGGCACGTGCAGGGCGCGAAGTCCGGCGGCGTGCGGCTCGATGGCCGTGAACTCGCGCGGCGTCAGTGCCGTGACGGCGAGCCCGTGCTCGAGACCGCGCAGGCGCAACGCTTCGAGCCGCGGCAGTTCGTCCTCGCACGTCGCCACGACGATTTTGCCGCAGACGTCGTGCGCGATGCCGTGCGCGCGGCAGAACTCGACCATCCGCACGCGGCCCTCGGTGCACAGCCGGGCCCGCGCGCTGCCAGGCGCGTAGTAGAGGCCGGAATGGATGACGCCGCTGTTGTGCGACGACTGGTGCGCGGCGACGTGGGGCTCCTTCTCGAACACCACGACGCGCCGCCGATGCGTGGTGGCGAGCGCGTGCGCCGTCGCCAGCCCGACGAGGCCGGCGCCCACGACAGCGATATCAGCGGTGCGCGCCATCGCCCGCATTGTAACGGGGTCAGACCCCGTTACAATTGCTGCGGTTCCTGTCACATGACGTCACGCCCTGCTGTTGCCATCCGTGCTGCCCGTCCCTCCGACCTCGAGGCGCTCGTCGCCGGAAACGCCGCGATGGCGCTCGAGACCGAACGTCTGACGCTCGATCTGCCCACGCTGCGGGCCGGCGTGCAGGCGGTGATCGACGGGCGCGTGCCCGGCCAGTTCTGGGTGGCCGAACACGAGGGCCGCGTTGTGGGCCAGCTGCTCATCACCTACGAGTGGAGCGACTGGCGGAACCGGCCGGTGTGGTGGATTCAGTCGGTGCACGTGGCCGGCGATGCGCGCCGGCTGGGCGTGTTCCGCGCCCTCTACGCCCACGCGCGCACCGAGGCGCTCGCGGCCGGGGCCGGCGGACTGCGGCTCTACGTCGACGAGACCAACACGCGCGCCCAGGCCGTGTACACGTCACTCGGCATGAACGGCGGCCACTACCGCGTGTTCGAGGACATGTTCGCCGAGCCCGAGAAGGCTTAGCGCACCGGCAGCCAGAACGACGTCTTCACGACGAAGAAGTTCGTGCCGGTCGCGCCAAGCGAGCGGAACATGTCGCTTGGACCCACGTAGTCGCCGCGGACCTCCGTACCGGCGCGGCTCTGCTGCCACACGACGAAGAGCGTGCTGCCCGGACGCCACTCCCACCGCAGCACGACGTTACTGCGGAACGACAGCGTGTTGAAGTCGCGGTTGCGCAGCGAGAACGTCGTGCCGTCCACCCCGACCGTGCGGCTGCCGTCCGGCAGCACCGTCATCGTCGTGCCGTTCGTGCCATAGAGCAGGCGGTCGCGGCTGCGCGGCGCCGCGAGTTCGCCATAGTCGTAGTAGCGGCCCGACGCCGCGAACGGCTCCGCATAGACATCGAGGTTCATGTCGGGCTTCACCGTGAGCCCGAGACGGAACTGCGTGGCGATGGTGCTGCGGTTGATGAACGCGAACACGTAGCGCGAGCCGTAGGTCTCGGCGCGTCCGCCGGCGAGCGTCGACACGTACTGCTGCGGCTCGGTGAGCCGCTCGTAGTACGGCTCGGCCGACAGCTGCCAGCGCGGCGCCGGCCGTATCGAGAGCAGCGTGCTCACCCGCCGCTGGCGGAAGCCGTCGTCGTTGCGCGACAGCGTAGAGGCCGCCGTCCAGCGTGTCTGCGCGCCGGCACGGTTGCCGAGGGTGACGACGGCGGTCGCCCCCGGGCCGCGGCCCATGAGCGGACCGCCGCGCGTGAGCGACACGCTCGTCTGCGGCAGATCGCGCCGCACCGCGATGGACGTCGTCCAGAAGTTGGCCCAGGTGAGATCCAGCGTGGACCGCAGGTAGCCCGCCTGCACGAGCCGCCGGAGCGTGGTGTCGGTGTTGATGTCGGCGCGAAGCGAATAGGCGCGGAAGATGCGGCCCGGCTGCGTCTCGCGGTAGCGCAGCGTGGCGTTGCTCAGCCACCCGTCGGCGCCGTTCAGAATCGCGAAGTCGTTCGTCTCGAAGTTCTCGGAGTCGATCTTGGTGTTGACGCCCCACAGCCAGTGGCGGCCACCGGTGCGATCGAAATTCGCCTGGAACGTCCAGCCACCGAGCGAGGTCAGCGTGGGGTCGAGCGGCGAATACGTGCGGTCGGGCCGCTGCGCGAAGTGCGCGCTCGCCCGCTGCACGCGTTCGATCGCCTTCGCCGTGCCGCTCACGATCGAGCCGCCGGCCGCGGCACGGAACTCGTACTGGCCGCCAGCGAAACGCAGCGTCGTGTTGCCGGCAAACGCCACGGCGTCGCGCGTCTGCAGATCGGCCAGCGGATCGCCCGGGGCGAAGTCGCGGTGCACGACGCTCGCCAGCAGCCCCGCGGTCGAGGCCTCCGAGCCGAACTCCTGCAGCACACGCCCGAGCGCGTAGTAGGCGCGCGGCGCCACCGTGATGTCGCGCCGGTCGAGGGCCGGGCCGGTCGCCACTTCCGCCGACTCCTCCGCCGTGACCGCCGTGAGGAACCCGACCGACGTCTTCGACGGCAGCCGCCCGGTGAGCTTGGCCGCGCCGAGAATCGTGCTGTTGGTGGGATAGTCCACGTACGTGCCCACGGCGGGTCCGACCGGCCGCGCGCCGACGCGCCGCGAGTAGTAGAAGTTCGGATGGCCGATGTTGAAGAGCGTTGCGCCTTCGAGAAAAAACGGCCGCCGTTCCGGGAACCGCGTCTCGAATGCGGTGAGATTCACCTCGGCCGGGTCGGCTTCGACCTGGCCGAAGTCCGGATTGATCGTGGCTTCGAGCGTGAGGTTCGGGCCGAGGCCCATCTTCACGTCGGCACCGACGCGCCCCACGGGATTGAGCCCCTCCTGGAAAGGATTCCCGGTGCCCGACGGATAGACCGTGCTCGCCGCCGCGACATACGGCGACACCTCGAGCCGGCGCGCCGCCGGGACGTCCGACACGCCCTTCAGCTCGCCGAAGCGCGACGACCACGCGCGCACGGTCCGCGGGATGAGCACCCAGTCGTCTTCCTCGTTGATCGTCGGGCGGAAGCGCTGGATGTTCAGGCCCCAGGTAAGGTCATCGACCGGGTTGAAGCGCAGCTGCGCGAACGGAATCCAGATCTCGGCCGTCCAGCCGTCGGCGTCCATCGTGGTGGCGGCGTCCCACACGAGGTCGTAGGTCGCATCGAACGTCTCTTCCGTGTCGGCGCCGTGGAAGCGGTCGAGCCGCACGCCGGCGGCGGTCACGCCGAGCACGACCGACGTACGGTGGTCGAAGAAGGTGTCGAGGCCAATGAGCAGCCGTTCGGCCTGGTCGACGATGTCGCGGCGTCCGAGCGGCGCCTGGATGCCGCGCGCGTTCACGCTCGACATCCGTGCGCCCACGTAGAAAGCGCGCGCGTCGTAGGCGAAGCGCACTTCCATCGCGTCGGTGGGCGGCGCGCCCTGGGTCGGCTCCTTCTGCACGAAGTCGGTGACCGGTGCGGCGCGCAGCCACACCTCTTCCGAGAGCCGGCCGTCCACGGTGATCGTACCGGCATCCACTCGCGTGGCCGACGCGCGTTTGCCCGCCGCGACCGCTGCGGGAGCGGGCGCCTGACCAGCCTGCGCGGCGGACGCCCCCGCGAGCACGGCGAGGACACACCACGCGAACGAGGCGCGAGCGAACGGTGTGAGAAGGCGGCAGGCGATCAGGGCGACGGGATGATAGCGCAGGGTGGTACCATCCGGCCTCGCATGGCCCAGTCTTCGACGGTCTACGCCGTCACGATCGATCTGTCCAACGTGGACCGCGGCGTCTACGAGACGCTGGACCTCCGCGTGGCCCGGCATCCGTCGGAAACGGCGGAGTATCTGGTGACCCGACTGCTCGCTTATGCGCTCGAATACGAAGACGGCATCACCTTCGGCGACGGGCTCTCGACCGCCGACGAGCCGGCCGTGCTCGTGAAGGATCTGACCGGCCGCACGACGGCGTGGATCGAAGTCGGCATGCCGTCAGCCGACCGGCTGCACCGCGGCAGCAAGCTGGCCGGCCGCGCCGCGCTCTACACCCACCGCGACCTGCGGCAGGTACTGGCGCAGCTCGATGGCCAGAAAGTGCACCGAGCCGCCGAGATCCCCGTCTATGCCTTCGAGACGCCGTTCGTGGACGCCCTCGCCGCCGCACTCGAGCGCCGTACCCAGTGGACGGTGAACGTGATGGACGGCCAGCTCTACGTCGAAAGCGCCGCCGGATCGCTGGCGATGCCGATCGTCGCGTCGCACTTCGCGTGAGCGGGCGGCTCGCCTTCGAGCGGCGTCCATGCTACGGTGACGATCTTCGCGGGCCTGATCGTGCTCCAGTGATGCGCCGCCTCGCCCGCGGGCTCGCCGTCCTCGGCGTGGCGCTCCTCGTCACGGCGCCCGCCGCCGCGCAGACCGCGCCGGCGACGCCCGACGTGCACGTGCACGACGCGCCGACGACCGACGCCTGGCAGTGGCGGGTCGAGACCAACATCTTCGCCGGCTACAACCGGCAGGATCGGAAGTTCACGGACTTCGACGCGTGGGAGTCGCAGAACTGGCTGATGGCGACGGCGGCACGCACGACCGGCGCGTGGACGACCACGATCATCGCCGGCGGCACGCTCGAGCCCTTCACGCTCGCCGACCTCGGCTCACCACAGGTCTTCCAGACCGGCGAGACGTTCGGCAACGCGCCGCTCATCGACTACCAGCATCCGCACGACCTCGCGATGCACCTCGGCGCGGAGACGGCGCGCGCCGTAGGTCCGGCACGCCTCACGGTGGGGGCCGCGTTCGTCGGCGGGCCGCCCATCGGTCCGCAGCCCTTCATGCACCGCGCCTCGGCGATCGAGAACCCGCAGGTGCCGCTCAGCCACCATCAGCTCGATGCCACGCACATCACACACGGCGTCGTGCGCACGCGCCTCGAAGCGCGCGGCCTCGGCGTCGAAGCGGCGCTGTTCCGCGGCCAGGAGCCCGACGAACAGCGCACCGACCTCGACCTCGGACGGCTCGACTCGCAGGCTGTGCGCGTGAGCTATCTGCGCGGCGGCTGGGACGCGCAGGTCTCGGTGGCGTGGCTCACGCGTCCCGAGCGGCTCTCGACCTACGACGCCGAACGCCGTACCGCCTCGCTCGCCTACACGCGCACGCGCGGCGACCGCACGCTGGCCGTCACGGTGGCGGCCGGCCAGAACCGCGAGGCGCACGGCAACCTCGAGGCGTATCTCGCGGAAGCGGTGGTCCGGCCATCGGCCGCGTGGGCCGCGTACACGCGCATCGAATGGCTCGACAAGGACATCCTCGACGCCGGCTTCCACCCGATTGGCCAGGGCCACACCCACCGGCAATCACGCGTGGGTGCCTTCACGCTCGGAGGCGTGAAGGACGTCATGAGCGGCACATTCGGCCGGCTCGGCCTCGGCGCGGACGTGACGACCTACCGCGTGCCAGCGAACCTGCAGGAATCGTACGGGCGTCCGCTCTCGATGCACGTCTTCGTACGCTACTACGGCCGCTTCGGCAGCGGCGCCGCCCATCGCCACTGACAGGGACCGCCCCCTGCGCGCGCTACTGCGCGGCGAGATTCGGGCGGCCCTTGCGCAGCACGAACTTCTGGATCTTGCCGGTGGCGGTCTTCGGCAGTTCGGAGACCGGCGAGAAGCTGTGCGGCACCTTGAAGTGGGCCAGATGCCCGCGGCAGAACGCGCGGAGTTCGGCCGGCGCCGCCTCGCAGCCGGCGCGGAACACGATGAAGGCGTGCGGCGCTTCGCCCCACTTCTCATCGGGAAAGCCGACGACCGCCGCTTCGAGCACGGCCGCGTGGCGCAGCAGCGTCGCTTCCACTTCGACCGACGAGATGTTCTCGCCACCGCTGATGATGACGTCCTTCAGGCGATCGCGGATCTCGATGTAGCCGTCGGGATGCACGACGGCGGCATCACCCGAGTGGAACCAGCCATCGCCCATGACGGCGCTGGTCGCCGCCGGGTCCTGGTAGTAGCCGGCCATCACGACGTTGCCGCGCACCACGATCTCGCCGCGCGTCTCACCATCCGCCGGCACCTCGACGCCCGCCGCGTCGATGACGCGCACTTCCCCGCCGGTCAGCTGCTCCACGCCCTGCCGCGCCTTCTGGCGCGCGCGATCGTCGCGCGCGAGCGCAGCGTGTTCCGGCAGCGGCTCGCAGATGGTCATGAGCGGCGAGGTCTCGGTGAGGCCGTAGAGCTGCGTCACGACCCAGCCGAGGTCGTCTTCGATGCGCTGGATGGTGGCGGCGGCCGGCGGCGCGCCGGCCGTGAGCACACGCACGCCCGCGGGCACACCGGCCTTGAACTCCGCCGGGGCGTTCGCGAGCGCGATGAGCACGGTGGGCGCGGCGCAGAGGAACGTCACCTGTTCCTGCGAGATGAGGCGGAAGACGGCCACGGGCTCGACCTTGCGCAGGCACACATGGCGTCCGCCGATGGCGGTCACGATCCACGTGAACGTCCAGCCGTTGGCGTGGAACATCGGCAGCGTCCACAGGTAGCGATCCGCCGCCGACATCGGCATGTGGACGAGCATGCCCACGGCGTTCACCCAGGCATTCCGGTGCGTGATCATCACGCCCTTCGGGCGCGAGGTGGTGCCGCTCGTGTAGTTGATGGTCAGCAGATCCGACTCGGCCACCGCCGGGCGCACGGGCGCGGGCGACGCGGCGGCGACGAGCGCGGCGTAGTCGAGCCAGCCGTCGCGCGCGCCGCCGAGCGCCACGAAGTGCCGCACGCCCGGCAGCCGCGGTCTCAGGCGTTCAACGGCGTCGACGAAGTCCGGATCGACACACACCACCGTGGCGCCGCTGTGCTGGATGAGGTACTCGAACTCTTCCGGTGCCAGGCGGAAGTTGATCGGCACGAGCACGGCGCCAATCTGCGGCACCGCGTAGAACGACGCCAGCTGCTGGTGCGTGTTCGGCGCGATGTAGGCCACGCGGTCGCCCGGCGCGACCCCGAGCGTCTGCAGCGCTGCCGACCAGCGGTCGCAGTGATCGAAGAACTGCGCGTAGGTCCAGCGCAGATCGCCGTCCACGACCGCCTCACGCGCGGCGTAGAGCCGTCGCGCCCGGCGCATGAACTCGAGCGGACTGAGCGGAATCTCCATCGTGTCGCTCGCGCGGGCGGATGGCCGCTCGTGCCGCCTACCGCTGGCGCGGCTGCTGCGACGTCGTGAGCTTCGCGCCGGGGCCCGAGAGCACCTGGCTGTCGACCGTGTACTCGGTGAACGCCTGGTACATCTCGTCCCAGCTCTGCTCCGACCAGTAGACCGGCAGGTGCGGGGCCGGATTCCAGCGGTTCTTCACCGAGTTGTCGTAGATGCCGAGGCCCAGGATCTTGCTGCCGGCCGGGATCTTCAGCGGCTCTTTCAGCTCGTAGTTGAACTGCCAGTTGAAGTCGAACTTCGGCACGTCGAGGATGGTCTGCTCGCGGCCGTCGGGATACACGATCACCCAGCGCAGACTCTTGCCGCGCAGATGCATGTGCGGTGACATCGCGTAGAGCGTGATGGGTTCGGTGACCGGCGTGATGCCGATGATCGACCAGTTCTCGACGTAGGGCGGAATGTTGGGCGTGGTGCGGCTGCGGCGCGTGCTGCCGGTATCCGCCTTGTAGAGCACTTCCTTGCCTTCGGCGCGATAGAGCGAGGCCGACGCGGTGTCGGTGGCGAGCGGATCGCCGGCCTGGCGGATGAGCAGTTCGTGCGTGACCGGCACCTTGTTGAACCAGATGCCCAGACGCGAGCGGTCCGTCTGGGGCGTGCCGGTCGGGTTGTAGTGGAGCTGCCAGTTCAGATACTTGCCGGCAGGAATGCGCTTGCCCACGGCGGCGCGATGCACGTCCACGCCGCGGCCGGGCACCCACGAGAGCAGCTTCGAGGCGCCGGGCAGCGTGCCGGTGTCGGTCTTCGGCAGGCCGGCTTCGGTGCGCTCGATGAAGGGCTTGCCGTCGGGGCCGACGAGACGGCCGTCCACCACCTGCGAGCCTTCCGGGATATCCACGACGAAGACGCCAGAGTGATGCACCACCGAGCGGTTGCCCGGACGCAGTTCCAGCACCTCGGCGAACTTGTCTTCGGTGAACGGAATCTTCGAGAAGAACGTCTGCACGCCGAGTTCACCTTCGGCGGGAATCTCGAACTCGACGGGCATCTCGAGCACCACGTCGGGCTCGCGGCCATACGTCCAGCCTTCGACGAAGGTCGGCGCCGGCGGCAGGTCGGCGTCGTTGCCGCGCGGCGCGCCGGCGTCGGCCCACGCGACGAGCGTGGCGATTTCCTTGTCGCTCAGGCTGACGTCGTTGCGCATCGGCAGCGACAGCGCCGGGTTGGCGCCCCAGGGCGGCATCTCGCGGCTCGCCACCTTGGCCTTGATGGCCTTGGCCCACGGCCGGGCCTCCTGGTACGACAGCAGCGACATCGGCGCGACCTCGCCGGCGCGATGACAGTTCGCACACTTGGCGAACATGATCGGCGCGACGTCTTTCGCGAAGGTCGGCGCGGCGGGCGCGGACTGGGCGGCGGCGCTGCCCGCGAATCCGGCAACACTGATGAGGCCTGCAATCAGGCGACGCGTCATGGATGGCTCCCCGAGAAGAGTGGACCGGGCACGCACCGAACGGCCAAGTTTAGCGCAGGTCGGCCCGCGGATCCGGCCCGACGGCAGGGAACCCGCCGGTAGAATAACGGCCATGCCCGGCGCGCCACAGACCCGGCGGTGGGCCGCTGGCGCGGCCGTGGCGGCGCTCGTGCTGGCGGTCCGCGTGACGGCGCACGACCTGGAGCGCACGATCGTGCACCTCACGCTCGCGCCCGACGGCGCGTTCACCCTGCGCCTCGCCCACGATCCGGCCTGGCTGCTGCTGCGGATGGAGTCGTTCGCCGGGGGCACCGTGGCAGAGCAGGGTTCGACCGTCGGCCGTGATGCCCGGCTCACCGCGCTCGCGCCGGCGGCCATCGACCGCGTGGTGCTCTTCGTGGAGATGGTCGAGCCCGGCGGAGCGGTGGTGAGCCACGAAGTGCGGCCGGTGTCGAGCGAGTACTCGCCACCGCCGGCGCAGACACCCGGCGGCCAGTTCGCCCTCGCCACCTACACCCTGCGCGGCCAGATGCCGCCCACCGCGCGCCGCGTTCGCTGGTACTACGGCATGGTCGCCGATCCGTATCCGCTGACCATCGCGCTCGCCGACGGCTCGACGCTGACCGAGTGGGTGCAGGGCGATGCGTGGAGCACCTCCCTGCCGCTCGGCGGCCCGTTCACGAGGCCCACGCTGGCCTCGCGGCTTGGGGAGTACCTGTGGCTCGGCTACACCCACATCCTGCCCAGGGGGCTCGACCACATCCTCTTCGTCGTCGGGTTGTTCCTGCTCGCGGCCCGTCTGCGCCCGGTGCTGGTACAAGTCACAACCTTCACGGTGGCCCATTCTCTGACGCTCGGCCTCGCGCTCTACGGCGTCGTGACCCTGCCGGCCGCGGTGGTCGAGCCGCTCATTGCGCTCTCGATCGTCTACGTCGCCGTCGAGAACCTGAGGACGCGGGAGCTGACACGGGCGCGGGTGGCGCTCGTGTTCCTGTTCGGCCTGCTGCACGGCCTCGGCTTCGCCGGCGTGCTCACCGGCCTGCAGTTGCCGCGCGCCGACTTCGCGCTCGGGCTCGTGGGCTTCAACCTTGGCGTGGAGGCCGGCCAGCTCACCGTGATCGCGGCCGTGGCACTCGCCGTGGGCTGGTGGCGCGATCGCCCGTGGTATCACGCGCGCATCGTCGTGCCGGCCTCACTCGCGATCGCGGCGGTGGGACTCTACTGGACGGTAACGCGGCTTGCCGGCGGCTGAAGACACGGCCGCCGGGCGGCGCGGCCTGCGGGACCGCGGCTACCCGCTGCGCGCGATGTCGCGCAGGGCACTGCGGCTGGCCAACCCCGTCAGGGCGTCGACATCGATCATCGCCCGCAGGGAGACCTGCATGCGGTGCAGCTCGTCGTTCGTGGTGGCCAGTTACGCCGGCGCGCAGGTGGGCCGGCTGCTCGCCCGCCTCGACGCGAAGGGCCTGACGGACTCGACCATCGTGGTCGTCGCCGGTGACCACGGCGAGGGCCTCGGCGAGCACGGGGAGTCCACGCACGGCATGCTCGCCTACGACTCGACGCTGCGCGTATCGCTCATCGTACGCGCGCCGTCGCTCACGCCGGCCACGGTCGCCGTGCCGGTGTCGCTCGCGGACGTCGCCGTGTCGGTGCTGCAGTTGAGCGGCGCCCGCGCCGTGCTGCCGGACGCCTCCACGCGCACGCTGCGCGAGCGCGCCCGGACGGACGGGCGCCCCTCGGAACTACCGCGACGTGCCGGCCGGCTCGAACTTCTGGATGCGCTGACCGTAGGTGTCGGCCGCGTAGACCGCGCCCTTCGAGTCGACCACGATGCCGTGCACCCAGTCGAACTGGCTGGGGCCGGTGCCCTGCGAGCCCCACGTCGCCAGCAGCTTGCCGTCGGCGAGCGAGAACTTGTGCACGCGCTCGAGCAGGTGGTCGGCCATGAAGCCCACGCCCTCGGTGCCCTTGCGCGAGATGTGGACATCCCAGGGATTCCACTCGTTCTTGATCTCGCGCTTGTAGTTCAGGTCCTTGTCGAACACCTGCAGGCGCTTGTTCTCGCGGTCGATGATGTAGAGGTTTTCCTGCGCGTCCACCGCCAGCTTGTGCGGCAGCACCCACTCGCCTGGACCGGTGCCCTTGTCGGCCGGGCCGCCGGCGCCCTTGCCCACCTGCTTGATGAACTTGCCGTTCTTGTCGTAGAGGATGACGCGGTTATTGCCGTAGCCGTCAGTCACGACGATATTGCCGCTCCTGAGCACGGCGATGCCCGACGGCAGGTCGAGGTGATTCGGGCCGTTGCCCTTCTCCATCGTCGTGCCGATCTGCAGCAGGAACTTGTCCATCTTCGGCGTCACCTTCACGATGCGGTGCGCATCACGCTCGATGATGTAGATGTTCCCTTCCCAGTCGACGGCGCCGGAGTGCTCCCAGTCCTTGTTGATGGTCTTGCCGTTGTACTCGAGGTCGCCGCCGGCGAGCAGCAGCTTGCCGGCAGTGTCGAAGATCATCACGGGCTTCGGACCGCGGTTGAAGACGTAAATGCGATCCTGCTGGTCGATGGCCAGCCCCGAGATACCGGGCTGATTGGTGGGCAGGCCGCCCCCGCCGCCCATCTGGCCGCGGGCGCGGCGCGCGGCCGCCTGCGCTTCGCGTTCGGCCGGCGGCGCCGGTGCCTCCTTCAACCCGAACCACATGCCGGCGGGCAGCGTGGGCCAGTTCGGCACCAGCCGGTACTGTTCGCCCTGCGCGGTCGCGCCCGAGGTCATCGCCAGCAGCAGCGCCAGCGCCGCCATCGTTCCACCCATCACACGTCGCATCATGTCGATTGCCTCAGAAGACTGCTAGCGCCCGCCGCCGGGCACGGGCTTGCGCCACCAGGGATTGCCGTAGTTCACGAACGGGCCGCCGTCGACCGAGACGGTCGTGGCCACGCGATAGGCGAGCGGCGCGTTCAGCCGCATCGTGTGCTTGATGCGCACCGTGTGGCCGCCGGCCGTGAAGGGCGCGCTCTCGAAGAGCACGTTGTAGAAGCCGCCGAGGTCGGCGCCGATGTGCGCGATCTGGTCGTAGCTGAAGCCGCGGCTGTCGACGACGTGCCGGGCGATCGCCTTGTAGTCCTTGTGGTAGCTGATCGTCTCGCGCACCGTGAACTTCCCGCCCGGGCCCTCGGCCTCGGTGAGGGCCTCATAGAACTTGCCGCCGAGCGCCCTGTAGGTCGTGGTGCCGGTGATGCGGCCGGCCTCGCCGAGCGGCCCTTCCGGCACGTCCCACTCGAACGTCCACGGCGCGCCGAGGAAGTAGGTGTCGAAGTCGAGCAGCGGCTGCTCGTCGTCGTGCCGGGTGGGCCGGCCACGGTCGGGCGCCTGCCCCTTGATTTCCTGACCGGCGGCGGCCGGCGCCGGTGGCTGGGCGGCGACGGCCGCCACCGACACGAGCAGCCCCAGGCCCGCAAACAAGACACGCTGCAACATAGGGTGCCTTTGTATACCCGGGCGCGCGCCGCGTCAACGCGAGACACATTCGCAGACGCCCGGGCCGGCCCGACTGCGGTACACTCCCGCGCCATGCCGACTCGTGCGCCCGCCCACCAGGCCGCAGGCCCCCTCCAGATTCGTGGCACGCTGGCCACGCGCTACGCCGACGTGTTCACGCCGGCGGCGCTCACCGCGCTCGAGTTGCTGGCGCCGTTCGACCGCGACCGCCAGGCGCTCATGCAGGCGCGGCTGGCGCGGCGGGCCGCCCGTGCCACCGGGCGCGCCCACATCGGCTTCCTGCCGGCCGATGCTGTCATCGGCCGCACATCGATCCGCGTGGCCGACGCCCGCGCCGGCGCCTTCGACGGCGGCGACATCCCGCCGGCCCTCGAGCGCCAGTGGATTCAGGGCACCGGCCCGGCGGCGCGGCCCGGCGCCGGGCTCGAGACCAGCCTGCGGAACGTGGCCTACGCGCTGCTCTCGGGCGCCGACGGCTGGATGTTCGACGGCGAAGACGCCCTCGGCCAGCGCTCCACGATGTCGCTCGACAACCAGCGTAACCTGCGCCTGGCGCTCGGCCGCGAACAGGTCTTCCTCGCGGTCGCCGCCCAGGTGGCCGGCGAGATGAACCAGTGGGCGCAGGGTTTCTTCGGCCGCCCGATCGTCGCGGACTGGAAGCGCCAGCTCGACGTCACGGTGCCGGTCTTCCGCGCCCGCGGCCTCCACCTCGACGACCGCCACGTGCGCTGGGAGGACGGCACCGGCTTCTCGGCCTCGATCGTCGACCTCGTGCTCTATGTCGTGAACGTGCACACGCGGCTGGCCGCCCTGGGCCGGCCGGTGGTGCTGTACCTGCCGAAGATCCAGACGGCCGAGGAAGCCGCCCTGTGGCACGACCTGCTGAGTGCCCTCGAAGCGCACCTCGCCCTGCCGCACGGCGCCATCAAGGCCTACGTGCTCGTCGAGCAGCTCGAAGCCTGCTACCAGCTCATGGAGATCCGCGCCGCGCTCGGCGCGCACTTCGTGGGCTTCAACACCGGCCGCTGGGACTACATCAACAGCGTGTCGGACGCGGTGGCGTGGGACGGCGAGTTCCGGAACCCGAACATCGACGCCATCACCATGACCTACGGCTACATGCGCGCCTACGAAGACCGCGTGCGCCGCGCCGTCAACACCCCCGATCGCCACGGCCGCACGGCGCTCTGGCAGGGCGGCATGGAGCCGAACATCCCCGTGGGCTCGGCGGCGGGCGTCGAGGCCGGCATGGCGCGCGCCGTGGCCGGGGCCGAACGGGAACGCACGGCCGGCGCCAGCGGCAAGTGGGTGGCGCACTGGAAGATGGTGCACATCGTGCGGCCGGTATGGGAACGCGTCGGCGAAGCCAACCAGCGCGGACGCCGCTTCCCGCCGCTTGCCTACACGGACGACGACGCCTCGGCGCTGCGCGCGCTCGAGCCGGCGCCCCGCACCGTGCGCGGCGCCCGCGATCTGCTGAGCGTCGCCATCCAGTACGGCAACGCCTTCGGCCAGGGGCTGCAGGCGGCGGCCCTCAAGCCCGCGGACTTCTTCGGCAACGACGATGTCCTCTACCTGATGGAAGACATGGCCACGGGCGAGATCCGCGTCAGTATCCTCTGGGAATGGCTGCACAAGCAGGCGCCGTTCACCGAGGCCGATGCCGGCACGGGCGTCGCCGCCGGCGACACGCTCACGCCGGCGCTCTTCGCCCGCCTGCTCGACGAGGAATACGCGAAGCTCCTCGCCGCCAGCAGCCGCGACGTGCACGACGAGTCGAAGACCACAACGCTGCCCATTGCCCGCGATCTCGTGGCAACGCTCGTTGAGAGCCCGGCCAAGGCGCCGTGGTACATCGACCTGCTGAATCTCACGCTCGACAACACGGACCGTGAGGAATGCCGGCGGCGCGTCGCCGCCTACATGGCGGCATTCGCGGCGTCGGGTACGCGCGTGACCGCCAATCCGGAGTTCGACCAGGCCTAGCGTCGGCGCGGCGTGGCGGCGCGTGCGGAGGCTCGCGCGGCTGGGCGCCGTCAGGCGCTCAGCACGACACGCACTTGTGGTTGTTCGTCGCGCCGAGCTTCTCGAGCAGCGCGATCGTGGCCGGATACGGCTGCGTGCGCTGCACGGGACCGTTGGCCATGTCGGCGGTGGTCTGCCCTTCGCGGTTCACCGTCGTGACGACGGCGCCTTTCGAGACGAGGTACTCGATCGACGCGTTGTCGCCGCGCGAGGCCGCCAGGTGCACGGCGGTGTTGCCTTCGTGATCCACCGCGTTCACGTCCGCCCCCACCTCTTCGACCAGGTACTTGATGGCGTGCAGGAAACCCGTCTCCGCGTAGCGATGCGAGTTGGCAGCAAAGCCTTCGCCGTAGCCCACACCGGCCGCGGCGAGCAGCGGCGGCACGGCGGGACCGCCCACCGGCACCGGCGGAATGCCCGAGACATCGGTGGTCTGGCGGATGCCGTCACCCGTGAACGGCCGCCCGGCCGGCTTCACGGTGGGAATATGCGGGTCGGCGCCGTACTGCACGAGCAGCCGCATCGCCTCGACGTCACTCGCGTAGGCGGCGCGCCAGAACGGCGTGCCGCCGATCTCATCCACACCGGCGAAATCGGAATTGAACGCCTGATACCAGACCTTGCGGCGGATGCGCGCGTTCGGGTCGGCGCCCTTGTCGAGCAGCGCCTGCATCACCTGCAGATACGACGTGGTCTGCTGCTGATAACCCTTGGGATTCGGATACTGGGACTTGGGCGCCCAGCGATGGTTGAGCGTCGCGTAGAGCGGCGCCGCGCCGTTGGCAGCCGCGCGTGATACGTCGGCGCCTTTCGCCAGATACGCCATCGCCAGATCGAAGTGCCCGTTGATGACGGCCATCAGCAGCGGCGTCGTGCCGTCACCGGGATTCGCCTGGTTGATGTCGGCGCCACCGGCGAGCAGCGCCGTGGCTGACGCCGCGTAGCCCTCGCGCGTCGCGAAGAGCAGCGCCGTCAGGCCGCCCTGCGTGCCGATGAGTTCGTTGTAGCGGAACTGGCGCGTGAGGCCGGGAATCTGCGGCGCGCCAGCCGCTCCGCCGCGCGTGGGCGGATCGCCCGCGGTCAGCGTCGCCAGGTCTACGACCTTCGTCACAAGACGATGGTCGGCGGCCTTGCCGAGCAGGAACGCCACGACATCGGCGCGGTCGAAGGCCGCCGCGAACATCAGTGCCGACTGCCCCTTCGCCTGTTCGAGTGCGTTCACGTCGGCACCGGCGGTGACGAGCCGCTGCACGGCGGCCAGCGTGCCCGATTCGGCGGCGAGCATCAGCGGGGTCGTGCCCGAGGTCGACGTCGCCTTCACGTTCGCACCAGCCGCCACGAGCGCGTCCACGATGGGCGCGCTGCCGGCCCGGGCCGCGAGATGGAGGGGCGTGTAGCCGCCGAGGCGCGTCGTGGCACCGTGATTGGCGCCCGCATAGAGCAGCATCGTCGCGATGTCGGCCTGGCCCTTCATCGCCGCCCAGTGCAGCGCGGTCATGCCGTCGCCCTGCGCCGCGTTCACGTCGGCACCGGCGCGCAACATCGCGCGCACTTCCGCCGCATCGCCCCGCATCACTGCATTCGCCACCGGCGCATCGGGCGCCGCGCCAAGCAGCGCCGTAAGGCCCAGCACGAGGCCGGCGCCGGCGACACGTCCTGTCAGTCGTCGCATCAACATCGCGTCTGCCCCTACTTCGCCGTCGTCGCGGCGGCGTGATTGAGGTCCATCGGCGCGGTGCTGTCGCCGAACGACGGCAGGTCCAGACCGAGCAGCTGCCCCACCGAGAGCATCGCGTTCGCCATCGGCGTGCCATCGGCCGCCTTGATGTGGAGCTGCCCCTTGAGCTGTCCACCCGCGTGACCGGCGAGGAACAGCGGGCAGCGCTTGTGGTTGTGCACGTTCGAATCGCCCATCGGCGAGCCGTACATCACGAGCGTCTGGTCGAGCAGCGTGCCGTCGCCCTCGGGCGTCTGCTTCAGCTTGTCGAGGAAGTACGGAATGAGGCTGACGTGATAGGCGTTGATCTTCGCGAACTCGGTCACGCGGTCTTCGCGGCCCTGATGGTGCGAGGCCGGGTGGAAGCCGGTCGAGACGCCGCTCTCGGGATACACACGGCCCGAGGCGTCGCGGCCCATCTTGAACGAGAACACGCGCGTGATGTCGCTTGCGAAGGCCACCGCCTGCAGGTCGAACATCAGCTTCACGTGTTCCGAGAACGAATCCGGCACGCCGATCGGCGCGCCGGGCAGCGCCCGCTGTTCGCCGCTGCTGTTGAGCGTCTCGACCGTGCGGATGCGGCGCTCGATCTCGCGCACGTCATCCAGGTAGTCACTGAGACGGGCCCGGTCCACCGGGCCGAGCGTCTTCTGCAGGCGGGCGATCTCGGTCGTCACCCAGTCGAGGATGCTCTTGTCTTCCCGGCGCCGGATGGCGCGTTCCTCCGCCGTGGCCCCCACGCCGAAGAGCTGGTCGAAGGCCACGCGCGGATCGCGGATCATCGGCAGCGGCTCTTCCGCCGACGCCCAGCTGATCGTGTCGGTGTAGACGCAGGAGTAGCCGTAGGAGCAGCCGCCGGCCTGGTCCACGTTCTCGATGCACAGCTGCATCGACGGGATCGGCGTTTCCTGCCCGAACTTCTGCGCGTAGTGCTGGTCGATGGAGGTGCCGGCACGCACGTCCGACCCCTGCGTCTGCCGCGGATGCGCCTGGGTCAGGAACACGGCGCTCGACCGGAAGTGGTCGCCGCCGATTTCCGGCAGCTCGAACGCTTCGGCATTGCGGACGTCGGTGTTGCTGATGATGGTCAGGTGCTCGCGGAAGGGCTCGAGCGCGCGCATCGACGTCGGGCCGAGGTCGAACGCGCGGCCCGTGGCCGCCGGCGACCACATGTGTTTCTCGGTGCCCACCACGGTGGCGCCGGCCGAGCCGTGCACCATCTCGATGGCCGCGAAGCGCACCTTCCCCGCCGCGGCGCTCTTGGCGTAGGCGCGGCCTGCCGGCAGCATCGCCTCGAGGAACGGCAGGGCCACGGTGGCGCCCACACCCCGGAGCATCGTGCGACGCGAGAGATGGCGTTGAGACAGATACATGAATCCTCGCTCTGTGGTGATCGGCTACCGCGCCGGTGCGTCGGTTCGGGCCGCCGGTTCGAGCTTGCCCATGCGGAACGGCGCGCTCGCCGTGATCCCGGTGATGAATGCCGACATCCGGTAGTTGTGCTTCGCCGCGTCGCGGATGATGGCGCGCACGACCGGCATGTCGTAGCTCTCGATGCGGCGGCCGAGCGCATAGGTCATGAGGTGTTCGGTGAAGCTGAGCAGGAACACGTCCTGGTGCTTCAGCAGCGCGGCGCGCAGGCCGGCCGGGCCGTCCATCGGCATGCCGTCGTAGAGCTGGCCCTTGGCGTCCACCGGCACCAGGCTGTCGTTCGCGCGCCACTTGCCGGTAATGTCGAAGTTCTCGAGCGCGAGCCCGAGCGGGTCGATCACGCGGTGGCACGACTGGCAGGCCGGATTGGCGCGGTGCTGTTCCATGCGCTCGCGCACCGAGAGCAGACGGCCACCCGCGCTGCCGCTCGTCTCTTCGAGCGCCGGCACGTTCGGCGGCGGCGCCGGGGGCGGTGAGCCCAGCAGCACTTCCATCACCCATTTGCCGCGGTTGACCGGCGACGTCCGGTCCGCGAACGACGTCGCCAGCAGCACGCTGCCATGGCCGAGGATGCCGCGCCGGTAGTCGGGCACCGTGACGCGGCGGAAGTGCGCGCCGGTGATGTTCGGCAGCCCGTAGTGTTTCGCCACGCGTTCGTTGACGAACGTGTAGTCGGCGTTCAGCAGATCGAGCACGCTGCGGTCTTCGCGCACGAGGCTGTCGAAGAAGAGCTCGGTTTCCTTCACGAGCGCGCCCGAGAGATACGTGTCCCAGTGCGGTGCGAAGTGGTAATCGGGCCGCACCTTCTCCACGTCCTGCAGACGCAGCCACTGGTGCGCGAAGCGGGTCGAGAGCGCCTCGGCGCGCGGGTCGGCGAGCATCCGCGTGGCTTCAGCGGAAATGGCCGCGGGGGTGGTGAGGGCGGCGGCGCGCGTCACGAGCGCCGCGTCCGGCACCGCGCCCCACAGGAAGAACGACAACCGCGACGCGATGTCGGCGCCGGCAAGTGTGTAGGTCTGCCCGGGACGCGCCGCCGGCGGCGCCTGCTCCAGACGGAAGAGGAACCGGGGACTCGCGAGCACGGCCTGGAGCGCCGTGCGGATGCCGGCCTCGAAGTCGCCGTCGCCGCGGCCCTGATCGTAGAACGTGAGCAGCCCGGTGAGTTCGTCGTCGCTCACCGGACCGCGATACGCCTGGCGCGCCAGCGCGCGCACGATGGTGCGGGCGCAGGGACGCTCTTCGGCGGTGGTCGTGGGCCGGCAGCTGAAGACCTTGCGGCGGCTCACCGTGTCTGACACGCCGGTGACCGCGTGCGGGCCCGTGATGGCGAGGTCGCGCAGATGTACGAGCGCGGTCACGCCGAACACCTCGCCGATGTTGGTGTCGGCAAGCGGCTGCTCGATCGGCATCACGAGGTCGTCGAAGGGCCCGTCGAAGCGGTTCAGAAACGCCGCCGCCACGGTGTGCGGTCCGGCCGGGACGTGCACGGGCTTCGTGAAGAGGTTCATCCCGGCTGGGTCGGCCTCGTCCATCCGCGGATTGATGTCGAGGAGCGCCACGCGCGTGCCGTCGATCGAGACTTCCACCTGCTCCCCGGCATACGGCCCGCCGTAGAGCTGTCCGGTAGGCCCGGAGTGCAGCATCATGCGGAACGTGTAGTCGCCGTCGGCCGGGAACACGTGCGTCACCGCCATGCCGCCGCGCGTGCCGATGGGCGTGCCCTCGACGTGGCGGTGCTGCGAGGCGGTGCGCGAGGTCTTGAACGTGGTCGAACTCGCCGTGGCGGTGCGGTCGCCCACCGCGAGGCGGCTGATCTGGCTCGCCGCGCGCAGATACCCTTCGAGCAGCGTCGGCGACAAGCGCTGGCTGTCGGCCACGTTGTCGAAGCCGTGGGAGATGGTATCGGCCGGCAGGAAGGCCGTGACGTCGACGTCGAGACCGAGCAGGTCCTTGATGGCGCGGGCGTATTCAGCGCGGTTCAGCCGCTGCGACGGGCGGAACCCGGGGTTCGGATTCACCGCCGCGAACTCGTCCATGCGCGCTTCGAGCGCGCCGGTGAGCGCCGCGAGCGTGTCGGCGTCGGGCCGCTTCGCCCCGGCGGGCGGCATCATGCCGGCGCGGAGCTTGCGGATCATCTTCTCGACCACCTCGGCGCGTTCGGTCGCCCGCATCGCATCGAAGCCGGCCAGCGAGAGGCCGCCGGCCTTCGCGCGTTCGCTGTGGCAGTTGGCGCAGTAGGTGGCGACGAGCTCGCTCTGCTTCGCCGCCGAGAGCGCCGTGAGATCCGGCGTCGCGTGCCGGGCGGCGGCCCTCGGCGCCGACGGACGCGGCGCCTGCTGCGCCGCCACCGTCACGCCGAGCGCCGTGGCCGCGGCCACGAGCGCCAGCCCCGCCGCACGGCCGCTCAGCAGGAGACGCACTTGTGGTTGTTCTTCGCGCCGAGCGACGCGAGGTAGTCGATGGTCTCGGGGAACGGCTGCACGCGCTGCACCGGCCCGTTGGCAAGGTCGATGGTGGTCTGACCCGCGCGGTTGACGTGGGTGACTACGGCCCCCTTCGACACGAGGTACTTGATCATCTCGAGGTCACCCCGCGCGGCGGCGTGGTGCACGACAGTATTGCCTTCGTAGTCGCGCTCGTTGACGTCCACGCCGATCTCTTCGACGAGATACTTCACGGCCGGCAGCATGCCGCCAGGCGCGAAGACGTGCGAGTTGCCCGCGAAGCCCTTCCCGTAGCCGACACCGGCCACGGCCTGGAGCACCGGGATGCCGGGGCCGCCCACCGGCACCGGCGGCAGCGTCGAGACGTCGCGCAGTTCGCCGACGCCGTCGAGGCCGCGGGTGCGCTCGGCCGGCCGCACGCTCGGAATGAACGGGTCGGCGCCGCGGGCCACGAGCAGCCGCATCGCGGCGACGTCGCTCGCGTAGGCGGCGCGCCAGAACGCGGTGGCGCCGATTTCGTCCACGCCCGACTGGTCGAAGTTGTAGCCCGAGTACCACACCTTGCGCGTGAGGCGCGCGTCGGGGTCGGCGCCCTTGTCGAGCAGCAGCGTCATGAGGTCGAGATAGCTCGTGCGCTGCTGCAGGTAGGCACGCGGCTGCGGGTAGGCGGCCTTCGGCGCCCACTGCACGTTCAACACCGCGTAGAGCGGCGTCGCGCCGGCCCTGCTCGCGAGGTTGGGGTCGGCGCCGTGTTCGATGAAGTACTTCGCCAGGTCGAAGTGGCCGTTGAGCGTCGCGATGAGGAGCGGCGACGTGCCGTCGCCCGGGCTCGGCAGGTTCACCTTGCCGCCGTGTTCGACGATGGCGCGGGCGGCGGCAAAGGCCCCCTGGCGCGCGGCGAAGTGCAGGGCCGAGAGGCCACCCTGGGCGCCGATGAGTTCGTTGTAGCGGTACGGACGCGTCGCGCCGGCCACGCTGCTGGCTGGCGCCGCAGGCCGGGCGGGCGCCGCGGGACGCGCCTGGTTCTGGCCCCCGGTCTGCGGTTCCGGAGCACGGCCTTCGCCGTCGGTGCTCGTCAGCGCCGCGAGATCCACGACCTTCGACGTGACGTCGGCCCTGGCGCCGCGCGCGAGCAGCAGCGAGGCCACCTCGGCGCGGTCGGCCGTGGCGGCGAACATGAGGGCCGTCTGTCCGTTTGCCAGCTCGACCGCGTTCACATCGGCCTTCGCGTCGAGCAGCGCCGTGACCGTCGCCACGTGGCCCGCCTGCGCGGCGAACATGAGCGCCGTGGCGCCGGTGGAGGTCGCGACGTTCACGTCGGCACCGCGCGCAATGAGCGCGGTGACCACGGGCGCCGCGCCGTTCTGACTGGCGACGTGGAGCGGCGTGTAGCGCCCGAGCCGGCTCGTCGCCTTCACGTTCGCGCCGCCGTAGAGCAGGATCTCCGTGAGCGCCGCGTCGCCGTGTGTCGCCGCCCAATGCAGCGCGGTCATGCCGTCGCCCTGCGCGCCGTTCACGTCCGCGCCCTGCCTGAGCAGCGTGCGCACGGCCTCGACCTCGCGGCGCATCGCCGCATCGGCCACGGCACTGCGGCCCGACGGCGCCGCCGCCTGCAGCCACGCCCCCGCCACCAACACCGCGACCAGCGTCGCGCCGCCCAGCCGTCGCGTCATCGCCTTATGCCTCCACCGCGGCCGTCGTGTCGGCGGCGCGGTTCAGATCCAGGGCGCCGGTGCTGTCGCCGAAACTCGTGATGTCCACGCCCAGTGCCTGCAGTGCCGGCAGCATCGCGTTCGCCATCGGCGTGCCGTCGGCCGCCTTGATGTGCAGGCCGCCCTTGAGCGCCCCGCCGGCATGGCCGGCGAAGAACAGCGGGCAGCGCTTGTGGTTGTGCATGTTCGAGTTGCCCATCGCCGAGCCGTAGACAACGAGGCTGTTATCGAGCAGGTTGCCGTCGCCGTCGGGCGTCGCCTTCAGCTTCCCGAGCAGGTAGGGGATGAGGCTCACGTGGTAGACGTTGATCTTCTGGAAGTCGCGGATGCGATCTTCGCGTTCCTGGTGGTGCGAGGCGGTGTGGAACGCCGTCTGCGAGCTGTTGGGGCCGAACACACGGTTGCTGACGTCGCGGCTCAGCTTGAACGCGAAGTTGCGGGTGATGTCACTCGCGAAGGCCACGACCTGCAGGTCGAACATCAGCTTGACGTGTTCTTCCCACGAGTCGGGCACGCCAATCGGCGCGCCGGGGAGTTCGCGAGACTCGCCGCTCGAGTTCTGCCCTTCCACCTTCTGGATGCGGCGCTCGATCTCGCGCACGTCATCGAGGTACTCGGTGAGACGGGCGCGATCGGCGGCACCGAGCCGGCCCTTGAGGTCACCCACCGACTCGGCCACGAAATCGAGGATGCTGCGGTCGTCCTTGCGGCGCGAGCGCCGCGCCTCGGGCGTCGTGCCCACGCCGAAGAGCTGATCGAACACCGACCGCGGGTCGCGAATCATCGGCAGCGGCTCGGTGGGCGACGCCCAGCTGATGGTGTCGGTATAGACGCAGGAGTAGTTGTAGGAGCAGCCGCCGGCCTGGTCGACGTTCTCGATACAGAGCTGCATCGACGGAATCGGCGTGTGCTGTCCGTACTGCTTCGCTACGACCTGGTCGAACGAGGTGCCGGCCAGCACGTCCGAGCCCTGCGTCTGCTTCGGCTTGGCCTGGGTGAGGAACACGGCGGCCGACCGGAAGTGGTCGGCGCCGATCTCGGGCGCGGCGAACGCTTCGGCGTTGCGGCAATCGGTGTTGCTCACGATCGTGAGGTAGTCGCGGTAGGGCTCGAGCGACGCCATCGCGGTGGGCGCGAGATCGAAGGCCCGTCCGGTGGCCGCCGGCGCCCACAGGTTCATCTTCGCGCCGTAGGTGGTGCTGCCGGCCGCGCCGTGCACCATCTCGAGCGCGATGAGCCGCACCTTGCGGTCGGCCACCTTCGCGTAGGCCGTGGAGGCCGGCAGCATGGCGTCGAGGAATGGCAGGGCCACGGTGGCGCCAATGCCGCGAAGAGCCGCGCGCCGCGAAAGATGCTTCTGCGTGAGGAATGTCATCGTGTGTGTCCTATCGGGTTGTTCCGGCCCCGGGTGCCCTAGCGCTGCCCCGCTTCCGTCGTGACCGGAGCCGCAGCCTTGATGATGCTCTTCTGGAACGGATCGCTTGCCACGATGCCCTGCACGAAGGCGCCAATCGTGTAGTTGCGGCGCGCCGCGCCGCGGATGACGGCACGAACGGCCGGCATGTCCGACGGTTCGACGCGGCGCCCGAGCGCATAGGTCATGAGGTGCTCGGTAAAGCTGAGCAGCACCGCGTCCTTGTGCTTGAGGAGCGCGTTCCGCAGGCCATCGGCGCCCTCCATCTTCGTGCCGTCATAGAGATCGCCCACCGCGTCCACCGGCACGCCGCTGTCCTTGATGCGGTAGCGCCCGGTGGCATCGAAGTGTTCGAGCGCCAGGCCAAGCGGATCGATCACCTTGTGGCACGACATGCAGGCCGGGTTCTTCCGGTGCGTCTCCATGCGCTCGCGCACCGACAGCACCTTGCCGTCGCTCGT
>JBIKUN010000156.1:0-9856 GCA_044347565.1 Vicinamibacterales bacterium
TCAGCAGGCCGCCGTAGCTGCTCCCGAAGATACCCATGCGCGCCTTGTCCACGTACGGCAGCGCGCCGAGGCCATCCGCCACTGCCTTGAGGTCGTCGAGATCGCGGCCGCCGTAGTCCATCAGGAATGCTTCGCGGAACGGGCGTCCGTAGCCCACGCTGCCCCGCACGTCCACCTGCACGACGATGAAGCCCTGCTGCACGAGGTATTGCTGCAGCGTGCCGTTCATGCCGCCCCAGCGGTTGCGCACGGTGTTCGAATAGACCGGTCCGAAGACCACCGGATGGCGACGCGTCTTGTCGAGGTTCGCCGGCTCGAGGATGCGCGCGTGCACGGGGAAACCGTCCACGGCGTTCCGGAACGTCTCGTAGCGCGGACGTACCCAGCGGTACCGCGCGAACTCGGCCGGCGGTGAGTTCGTCACGCGCGTGCGGGTCGCGCCAGCGCGCGCCTCGCCCACGAGCAGTTCCGGCGGCGTCAGGTCATCGGACCAGATCGACGCGATGCTGCGGCCATCGGGCGCCACGACCGGCACGTGCACACCCGCCGCCGACGTCAGCAGCGTGGGCACACGGTCGCCCTCGCCGAGGCGATACACGTGGCGCTCGTACGGGCCGCGGCCCGTGCCCGTGAAGAACACCGCCTTCGCGCCCGGCACCACCTGCACGATGGCCGCCCCGCGCTCCCCCGCCACGTCCCAGTTCGCCGGCGTGAGCGGCACCGGCGACGGCGCGGCCGCGTCGGGATCGATCGCGAAGAGCTGGTCGCGCTCGTCGAGATCGGCGACGACGAGGATGCGGCGGCCGTCCCAGTGCCACCGCGCCACGTAGGCCGGATAGATGCGCGTGTCGCGGCGGTCGTGCCACACGAGCCGCGGCGTGGCGCCGCCGGGGTCGACCACGTAGAGCCAGCGCTCGGCACCTGTGTCCGACACGTGATCGACAAGCAGGCGTCCCGAGGGCGACCACGCGTAGTCGCTCACCGCGCGGCGCCCGGGCTCGGGCAGCGCGAGGTCCGTGACCACCTTCGTGGCCAGCGTGAGCACGTGCAGCGTGCGGCGTTCGTTCTCGTCGCCCGGGTAGCCGCGGCGCAGACGGTTCTCGACGGTCTCGGCGGCCAAATACGACGGGAACGGCACCTGACGGATGTGCCGGCGATCGACGGCGTGGAAGACGAGGCGCATGCCGTCGGGCGACCAGGCGAACGGCGGCCAGTCGGCGCCCCAGATGCCGGTGCCCACTTCGCGATCGGCGCGGTTGTAGGTGCCCACCGACGTCGTGCCGATGCCCGCGACACCAATCGACGTGAGCCGTTCGGCCGCGCCGCCGCGCAGCCGCCAGCGCCAGAGATCGCCGTCGCGCAGGAACGCGAGCTCGGCGCCATCGGGCGAGAGCGCCACGTCCGAGACGTCGCCACCGGGATCGAGACGCTCGGGGGCGCCGGCGCCGGCCGCGAGGCGCACGCGGAAGAGCCGGCCGCGATGGACGACGAGCAGGGCGTCGGGGCCCTCCCACAGCACCTCGCTGATGCCGCCGCGGGCTCGGGCCGCCACGCGCGCGGCGAGCGCGGCGGTGCCGGGGCCGTCGGGCGGCGGCGGGGCCGGATCGGTCGTCTGCATGGTGGTCACGCGGCGCAGGCCGCGGCCATCCCCCTGCACGATCCAGACATCACGGAAGGGCGTGCCGCCTTCGTTCCACAGGAACGCCAGCCGCGTAGCGTCGGGCGACCAGGTGACCGCCGCCGGCGGCGTGCCGATGAGGCTCGGCAGTGAGGCCACACGCTCGACGGTGAGCGGAGGCGCCGCGGACGGCTGCGCGGCAGCCGCTCGCGCGGCGACGACGGTCAGGACGACACACATGAGCACGGGAAGCAGACGGGTCATACGCCGTTCACTATAGCCGGGCGGCGGATGACGGGCTCGCGGCGGACGGATAGACTCTTCGGCATGCACGCGCGCTGTCTGCTGTTCCTGCTCTCTGTTCTCGCGGGCCTCGCCCCCGCCACGGCCACGGCCGATCCGTTCGATGACCTCGCCCGCGACGTCTGGGCGTGGCGGGCCGCCACGCAGCCCTCGTCCGGCGACGACATTCCGCGCATCGACCGCCCCGCCAACTGGCTGCCCGACTGGTCGCCGGCGGCGGTGGCCGCGCGGCGCACGGCGCTCGCCGACTTCACGCGCCGCCATCAGGCCATCGCGACCACCGGCTGGCCGGTGGCGCGTCAGGTGGACTACCGCCTCATCGGCTCGCTGCTCGCGCGCGTGCGCTGGGAACTCGACGGCGCGCCGGCCTGGCGCCGCGATCCGGCGTTCTACATCCAGCAGGCGCTCGGGCCGGTCTTCGACGTGCTGCTGCCGCCGCCGCCCGTCGGCCCCGCCCGTGCCGACCTCGTGCTGGCGCGGCTCGCGCACGTGCCCCGCATCGCCGACCAGGCGCGGCAGAACCTCGATGACACGCGGGCGCCGTTCGCCCGCCTCGCCATCGACACGCTGGGCGACATCGACACGCGCCTCGCGACGCTCGCCCGCGAACTCGACGCCGCCGTGCCGAGCCATCGCGGACGGTTCGCGGCGCCGGCGGCCACGGCCGCTGCCGCTCTCGTCGATCTGCGGCGCTGGCTCGAACGCCGCGTCGCCACGATGCCGGGCGACACCACCGTCGGCCGCGACGCCTACGTGACCTTCCTGCGCGAGGTGGCGCTCGTGCCCTACACGCCGGAAGAGATCGTGGCGATGGGCCGGCAGGAATGGGAACGCGCCGTGGCCTTCGAAGCGCTCGAGCAGGGCCGCAATCGCACGCTGCCGCAGATGGCGATCTTCTCCGATGCCGACGCACAGGTGACGACGTCGGCGGCGCAGGAGCGCGACATCCGCGCCTTCCTCGAACGCGAGGGCCTGCTCACGGTGCCGCCGTGGCTCGGCCACTACCTGAACCTGCTGCTGCCGCCGTATCTCGCGCCAATCGCGTTCCTCGGCGTGACCGACGATCTCACCGGCCCGTCGCGCCTCTCGGACAACGGCTACAGCTACATCCGCGCGCCGCGGCCCGATCTACCCTACTTTTATCTCTCGACGGCGCGCGATCCGCGGCCGATCATCGTGCACGAAGGCGTGCCCGGCCACTACATGCAGCTGGCGCTGTCGTGGGCGCACGAGAACCCGATCCGCCGCCACTACTACGACTCGGGCGTCAACGAAGGCCTCGGCTTCTATGCCGAAGAGATGATGCTGCAGGCCGGCCTCTGGCACGACAGCCCGCGCTCGCGCGAGATCATCTACAACTTCGCCCGCCTGCGCGCGCTGCGCGTCGAGGTGGATGTGAAGCTCGCCACCGGCCTCTTCACCATCCCGCAGGCCGCCGAGTACCTCGAGAAGACCGTGCCGATGGACGCGGCGACCGCGCTCGAAGAAGCGGCATCGTTCGCAGCCGGCCCGGGTCAGGCGATTACCTACCAGACCGGGAAGCTGCAGGTCACGAGCCTGCTCGCCGACGCCCGGCGCGCGCAGGGGGCGGCGTTTTCGCTACGGACGTTCCACGACTACCTCTGGAAGAACGGCAACGTGCCGCTGGCGCTGCTGCGCTGGGAACTGCTGGGCGATCGTCGCGACGTCGACCGGCTCGCGACACTCAAGTAGGAGACACATCGCCGATGGCCACCGTGCGGCTCGCCCTCGCGAATCTCCCGTTCCCGGCGTCGCCCGCGGCCTCGGTGACCGATGCCGTCGCCGCCATCGCCGAGGCCGGACGCGCCGGGGCGTGTGTGGTCTGCTTCCCCGAGAACTTCGTTCCCGGCTATCGCACCGCGTCGCGCAGGATGGCGCCCCCCGATGCCGCCTTCCTCGAGGGCGCCTGGACGCAGGCGGCCGCGGCGGCCGGCGCGGCCGGCGTCACGGTGGTACTCGGCACCGAACGGATCGTGCAGGGCCGGCACCGCATCTCCATGCTCGTCGTGCACGCCGATGGCACCGTCGCTGGCTTCCACGACAAGGTGCAGCTCGATCCGTCGGAAGACGGGACGTGGGAGGCCGGCAGCGAACGCCACGTCTACAGCGCCGGCCCGCTGACCTTCGGCCTCGCCATCTGCCACGAAGGCTGGCGGTATCCGGAGACCGTGCGCTGGGCCGCGCGGCGGGGCGCGCAGGTGGTCTTCCTGCCGCACTTCCACGAGGCCGAACCCGGCGGCTATCGTCCGTCGACCTTCGCCGACCCGGCCAACACGTTCCACGAGAAGGCCATCCTCTGCCGGGCCGCGGAGAACACCTGCTTCGTCGCGGCGGTGAACTACGCCAGCGCCGGTTCGCCGACGACCTCCGCGGTCGCGCGTCCCGACGGCACCCTGCTGGCCTTCCGGGCCTACGGCGTCGCCGGGCTGCTCGTCGTGGACCTCGACCTCACCGAGGCCACGGGCCTGCTGGCCTCGCGCCTGCGCGACTACCGAGACGCCGCACCGTCCTGAGTCATCCGCCCGTGCCCTGCTACCGCTTCGGCGACTTCGTGCTCTCGCCCCGCCGCCGCGCCCTGCTGCGCGCCGGCGAGGAGCAGCCGCTCATCCCGCGCTACTTCGACCTGCTCGTCTACCTGGTCGAACGCCGTGGCGACGCGGTGCACCGGCGCGAGATCTTCGACCGCGTGTGGAGCGACGTCATCGTGTCCGACAGCGCGCTCAGCCAGGCCGTGCGCACCATCCGCCGCACGCTCGGGGATGACTCGCGCGAGCCGCGCTTCGTGCGCACGGTGTCGCGGCACGGCTATCAGTTCGTCGGCGTCGCCGTGGTCGAAGACGACGACACGATCGACGTGGCTCCGGCCGCGGGCGGCGTGCCGCTCGAGGTGGCCGCGGCGGCGCCGATCGCGCTCGCCGCCCCGGCACCTGTCACGGCTGCGACGGATCACTTCGCCCCGCTCCTCGATCGCGTCACGGCCGACGCCGGCGCGCCCGGTGACGAAGACCAGCGCGACGCCGCCGAAGCGCTGCACGCGCTCGGCACGGCGGAGGCGCTGCGCCGGCTCGGCACGCGCGCCGGACACGCGCGGGCGCGGGCGCTGCTGCGCGACACGCGGTGGGATGTCGCAGGGGCCGGCGCGGTGCCCGTACGCCACGCGCCGTCGGCCGTGGCGGTCGCCTGGCACGTGGTCGTGCTGCGCCTGCGGCGGGCGGCGGGCCTCGCCGCCACACGCGCGGCGGCGGCGGCGGCCGGCGGCGGCGCGGCCGGGGCGGCCGGTGGTCTCGCCGGCGGGCTGCTGCTGGCGCTCGGCCCCGGCGGCACGGCGCCTCTCACGGTGGTGCCGGTGCTCATGGGGCTCGGCGCGGTGAGCGGCGCGGCGGGTGGCGCAGGTGTGGGCGCCGGCCTGGCCGCGGCAGAGACCGTGCTGCGCTCCCGCCGCACGGCGGCGCTCGTCGCCGGCGGCGCGCTTGGCGGCGGGGTCGTGGGACTGGCGGTCCAGTGGATGGTGCGCTGGACCCTCGCCGCGCTCGTCGGCTTCGACGTGGCGATCGGCGGCGGACTCGACGGCCTGGCGCTCGGCGGCGCGGCGGCGCTCGGCTACGCCGCGGCCACAGGCGGCAGCACCTGGGGCGTCGCCACGCCGCGCGGCCCCCGCCGCTGGCGCACGCTCGGGCTGACCGCTCTCGCCTGCGGGCTGGCGGCGCTGGCCCTTGCCGCCGCGGGCCGTCCGCTCGTCGGCGGGACCATCCACGCACTCTCGACGGCCTTCGCGGGCGCCCAGGTGGGCCTCACGCCGCTTGCGCGGCTGCTTGGCGAGCCTGGCTTCGGTCCGGTCTCCGCGGCGCTCCTGGGGCTCGGTGAGGGCGCGCTTTTCGGAGCCGGACTCGCCTTCGGGCTGACCCGCCGGCCCTGAACGGGCGATCTCACCCTCATCTCACGCGGCGCTCATCCCGCCGTCAAGACTTCGTGGCGCTCCGGGGCCAATGCTCGGTCCAGGAGGCTTCGCATGGATACCCTGTCGCTCGTTCGGCCCACCCATCACACCCAGTTCCGCCTGACCACCACCGCCGCCACCGAGTTCGTGGACCTGACCGACCGCCTGGAGCGGCTGGCCGCGGAGTCGGGCATCCATACCGGGCTGCTGAACGTCCAGACCCTGCACACGACGACCGGGCTCATCGTGAACGAGGCGGAACCGCGCCTGCACGACGACTTCCACGCCACGCTCGCCCGCCTGGCGCCGCTCGGCGTGGCCTACCGCCACGACGACCTGGCCCGCCGGCCGGACATCGGCCCCGACGAGCCTCGTAACGGCCACGCGCACTGCCGGGCGCTCGTGCTCCAGGCGACGGTGTGCGTGAACGTGGTACGCGGCCGGCTGCAGCTCGGGCGGTGGCAGCGCGTCTTCCTCGTGGAGCTCGACGGCCCGCGCGAGCGCGAGGTGAGCATCGTCGCCCTGGGAGCCGCGCGATGAGGGTCACGATGGTGCTGCCCGCCCTCACCGAAGCGACGAGCCCGTTCTTCCGGCCCATCAAGTACTCGCTCTTCCCGCCGCTCGGCCTGGCGACGCTCGCCGGCTACCTGCCGCCGGACGCGCAGGTGACGATCCACGACGAACACGTCGAGCCGCTCGCGCTCGACGACGACACGCCCGACCTGGCAGTCATCCAGGTCTACATCACGAACGCGCGGCGCGCCTACGCGCTCGCCGACGCGTACCGGCGGCGCGGCGTGCACGTCGCGCTCGGGGGCCTGCATGTGACCTCGCTGCCGGAGGAAGCCGCCGCCCACGCCGACACGATCTTCCTCGGTCCCGGCGAAGACACATGGCCGCGATTCCTCG
Source organism: Vicinamibacterales bacterium (assembly GCA_044347565.1). Taxonomy (GTDB): domain Bacteria; phylum Acidobacteriota; class Vicinamibacteria; order Vicinamibacterales; family UBA2999; genus CADEFD01. The sequence continues at coordinate 6,789 of JBIKUN010000156.1, forward strand.
ACGACTTCGCGCGCGGCACAGCCGGCGCCGTCTATCGCTCCACCACGCGCACGCTCGCCACGCTGCCGCCCGTCCGTCGCGACCTGCTCAAGCGGCACCTCTACCTCGTCCCGAACTCGATCGTCGTCTCGCGCGGGTGTCCGCACGTCTGTGACTTCTGCTACAAGGAGGCGTTCTTCGCCGGCGGCAAGGGCTTCTACACGCAGGCCGTGGACGCGGCGCTTGCCGAGATCGACCGTCTGTCCGGGCGGCATCTCTACTTCCTCGACGATCACCTCTTCGGCGATCGCCGCTTCGCCTCCGCGCTCTTCGCCGGCATGCGCGGCATGGGGCGCCTCTGGCAGGCCGCCGGCACCGTGAACGCCGTACTCACGCCGGGCCTGCTCGAACAGGCCGTCGAGGCCGGCCTGCGCAGCCTGTTCGTGGGCTTCGAGACGCTCAGCCCCGCCAACCTCACCGCGCAACGGAAGTTCCAGAACATGAAGCGCGACTACGCGGCGGCCGTGCGCCGCCTGCACGATCACGGCGTGATGGTGAACGGCTCATTCGTGTTCGGCATGGACGACGACGATCCGTCGGTCTTCGACCGCACCGTGGAATGGGCGATCGGTCAGGGCATCGAGACGGCGACCTTTCACGTGCTCACGCCCTACCCCGGCACCGCGCTCTATCAGCGCATGGAGGCGGCCGGGCGGCTGCGCCACCGCGACTGGGACCTGTACGACACGCGCCACGCTGTGTTCCAGCCGGCGCGGATGTCGCCCGAGGCGCTCGAAGACGGCTACTGGCGCGCCTATCGCGAGTTCTATCGCTGGACGTCGATCGCGCGCGGCGCCGCCGCACATGCCGATCTCGCCGGCGCGCTGCGACATGCGGCGTACGCCGCCGGGTGGAAGAAGTTCGAGCCGCTCTGGGATCTCGTGATTCGCGCCCGCCGCACGGCGATCATGCTGCCAGTGCTCGAATCGATCCTGAGCGAGTGCGGCCGTCGCGACGCCGGACGGCCGCCGGCGCCGTACAGCACAAGAGGCCGGGCCCCGCTCGGGACCCGGCCTCTCGAATCACTCGGCGCGAACGCCGCGGATGCCGGTTACGGCAGCGCGAGCGTCGTGTAGCCGCCGCTCACGGGGAGCACGATGTACTGCTTGCCCGCGTGCAGGTACGTCATCAGACCGTAGGAGCCCAGGCGCGGCGTCGGCACGGTGCCCACGCGCTTGCCGGTCTTCTTGTCGATGGCGAACAGGTTCGGCTTGTTGTCGGCCGTCTGGCCCGACGCGAGGAGCAGCGTCGAGGTGGCGGCAAGCGCCGGGTGCCCTCGGCGGCCCCAGTTGGCGTCGAACTGGACGCCCTTCATGAGCGGGTTCGCCTTGAAGTTGTCCTGATCGCGCTGCGCCATGTCACCGTGGGGCGTCATCCAGGCGTGGTTGCCCGTGTTCAGATCGATGGCCACGATGCGGCCCACCGGGCCCTTGAACACGTCGGGGAAACCGACGAGCGGGTGACCTTCGGGCGGCGCCGGCACGCGCGGCAGGCCGCTGCGCATCGGCACCCAGTCGGCCAGCGTCTTGCCGGTCATCTTCGGGTTGTCGCGTTCCTTCGCGGGGTGCAGCAGCGTAGGCGTGCAGCCGTTGAACGTCGGGATGAAGATGTAGCCCATCGTCGGGTCCGCGGCGGGCGGCCCGGTGATGTTCGCGCCGCCACCGCCACCGGGGCAGATGTTGGCCGGGCCCTTGCCCTCGGCGTTGCCGCGGTGGGTGGGCGGCTCGAAGAGGTCCGCGAGCAGCTCGTACTTCTGCGCCCACTCGAGCGCCGCCTTCTTGATTTCCGGCGTGTAGTCGACGAGGTCCGATTCCTTGCGGCCCTGGAAGTCGTACGGGGCGGGCTTGGTCGGGTGCAGCTGCGTCTTCGAGAGCTTCTCGCCCGGCACCTTCGAGGCCTTCGCCGGCTTCTCCACCATCGGCCAGATCGGCTCGCCGGTGTGGCGGTTGTACGAGTAGAGGTAGGACTGCTTCGTCATCTGGAACAAGCCCGGGATGCGGCGGCCGCCGACGTTCACGTCGAGCAGGACGGGCGCCGTCGGGTTGTCGTAATTCCAGATGTCGTGCTTGACCTGCTGCTGGTGCCAGACGCGTTTGCCGGTCTTCACATCGAGCGCGATGATGCTCGTGCTGAACAGGTTGTCGCCGGGGCGGAAGCCGCCGTAGTAGTCGATGGTCGCGCCGTTCGTGGGCACGTAGACCAGGCCGCGGGCCGGGTCGGCCGACATCGGCGCCCACGACGAGACGTCACCCGTCCAGCGCCACGCATCGTTCTCCCACGTCTCGTGGCCGAACTCACCCGGCCGCGGAATGACGTGGAACTTCCACAGGAACTTCCCGGTCTTGAGGTCGTAGCCCATGATGTCGCCGGGCACGTTCTCGATGCGGGTCTGGTTGTAGCCCTGCTCGGCCGAGTTGCCGACGACGAGCACGTCGTTCACGACGATCGGCGGCGACGACGTGGTGATGTAGCCGAGTTCGAGCGGCAGGCCCTTGAACGCGTCGTACTTCTGCTCGGTCTGCTTCCAGGGCTGCCAGTCGGCAATCAGGTCCTTCAGCATGTCGACCGAACCGGTCTTGCCGAAACCCTGCACCGGCACGGCCTCGCCCCAGCCTTCGATGGGTTTGCCGGTCTTGGCGTCGAGCGCGTGCAGGAAGAAACCGGGCGTCGTGACGAGCACGACGCTCTTGCCGTTGATCTTCGCGTAGGCCACGCCCTTACCGTGGTTCGAGCGCATCGAGTACTCGTGACGCGGCGTCAGCGGTTCCTGGAAGGCCCACAGGGTCTTGCCGGTGGCCGGGTCGAGCGACACCACGGTGCGGCGCGGGCCCGACACGGTGATGAGCATGCCGTCCACGTAGATCGGCAGGCCACGGCCGTTGACCTCACCCAGCTCCATGCCGGGCGGCAGGTCGCTGCCGTTCCACTCCCAGGCCACCTTCAGGTTGTTGAAGTTCGCGGCGTTGATCTGGTCGTGGGCGGCATACCGGGTGGAGCTGTCTCCACCCGTGATCGACGTCCAATCGCCC
>JBIKUN010000036.1:0-31940 GCA_044347565.1 Vicinamibacterales bacterium
CCGCGCCCGGACGTCCTCCACGAGGCGCGCCACCGCGATCTCCGAATCAGCGGCGGAGGCGGAGGCCGCGCGGCCGCTCATCTGATCGAGCACGTGCGTGCAGCGGTCGATCTCGCGGCGGATGACGCGCAGATACTCCGCCGACACCGGTTCTGCCGATCCACCGGCCGCGCGTTCGAGTTCCGCCGAGGCCGTGCGTATGGTGCTGAGCGGCGTGGCCAGTTCGTGCGCCGCGCCGGCGCCGAGCGAGAGCAGCGCCGCCAGCCGTTCACTGCGCGCCGTCGCGGCGCGGGCGTCATCGAGTTCCGCCTCGCGCTGCGCGAGCGCTTCCGAGACGCGGCCCACGAAGTGCGCGATGAGTCCGGCCGCGGCCGAGAGCGCCACCCACATGCCGGCCAGATGCAGCGTGAGTGTATGTTCCGCCGACGCCGCGTCCATGTAATGGAGCGGCTGGTGCCAGAAGAACGTGAGCGCGTAGAGCGCCACCGACACGCCGGCGAGCGCCACCGCCCAGCGGTGTCCGAGTGTGACCGCGGCCAGCGTGATCCCCACGAGGTACACCGTGCTGAACGGATTCATCGGCCCGCCGACGAAGTAGAGGATGCCGGTCAGCAGCAGGCTGTCGACGAGCAGTGAGCCGCCGATGACGACGCGGCTCGGATCGGGCGAGCGGAGCTGGAACGCGAGCACCGCGTTCGTGGCGGCGAGCGCCGCGAGCAGGGTGACGATCGGCGCGACGGGTACGTGCACACCCCACAGCGTGCCGGCGGCGAGCACGGCGAGCGCGAGGGCCACGACCGATACCCACCGCAGGCGCACGAGCCACGGCAGCACGACGAGCGCGGCGCGGGCGGGCGCGGGGGTCACGGCGGGGCCTGGCATGTGTCGGTCTCTCGCGCCACGGGGCGCGCGCACCTCAGCGGCGCGTAGCCTCGGCCGCCGGCACGGTCACGCGCGCGGTCTTGACGGTGCCCTGACGCCACGCCACGACCACATCCGCGCCAACACGCGCCATCATCGGGATGCCGGTGGCGCGTCCGCTCGACGCGGTGGCCACGGTGAGGGCGGTCTGACGTCCGGCGCGGGTCACGGCGCGCATCCGCACGTCGCCCACGCCGTCAGCCGTCTTCTCGAGCCACGTCACGAGGGCGCGGCCATCCTCGAGCAGCAGCACGTCGGGCCAGCCCGCGGGCGTGCCGTCGTCGACGACGATCGGCGCGGTGAAGGTGGCGCCGGCATCATTCGAGAACGCGATCTTCACGCGCGCCTCGTTCCCGGCCGCAGTGAACCACGCCACCGCCACCTCGCGGCCCCGCGCCGCCACGGCCGGGCCGTTCGTGGGGCAGCCGCCGATCTTCCAGCCGTCGCGATGCACCGGCGCCGGCGCCGTCCACGTGCCGTTCACGCGGCGCACGATCGAGATATCGCGAATCTCGCCGGCCTCGTGATCGCGGTAGACGGCAATCGGGCCGTCGGACGTCTCGGCCATGTCGGTGCTGCAGCACGAGCACGCGTCCTGGTCCACGATCTGCCGCGACACTTCCTTGCCGTCGAGGCCGAAGCGCGCGATGCCCACCGTTTTCACGTGGGCGTGTTCGTCGCTCGAACCGTCGTCAGGATGCAGCGGCGTGAGATACACCGCGTCCACGCCGCGCGACGTGGGCAGGAACGACAGGAAGCCGGCGTAGTCGGAGACGTTCTGGAAGCCTTCCTCGAACGCGGTGGCCCACGACGCGCCGCGGTCGGTCGAGGTGGCGACGCGGATACCGTAGCCGTACGACCCCGTCTTCTTCCCCGTGTTCACGAGCCAGTGCACGTAGAGCCGTCCATCGGGCGCGGCGGTGAGCGAGGGATGGTCAGCCCAGTTCACGAACCAGTTGGCGCCCTGCGCGATCGGCACGGCGGGCTGCCACGCGGCGCCGTCCAGCCGCGAGAACTTGAGCGCGTGGCCACCGGCCGGCACCGGTTCGATCCACACGAGATAGGTGCGGCCGTCGGCCGCCGTCGTGAGCGAGTACATGCCGCCGTCGGCCCCGGCCGGCGTGGGCAGCACCTGCACCGGTCCCTGCGCGCGAAGCCCGAGGAGCGCGACGAGGATGAGACCGGTGGCCGCGAAGAGTCGGGTCCGCATGGCGCCATTGTCGCGCAGATGCCCGGCCACCGCGCGTGCGTCGAAATGACGCAGCTGGCCCCCCGCGCCGTTACCATGGGCCATGTCCGCCGTCGCGCCCGTGTTCCCCCTGCAGGGGGTCCTGTGCCAGGTCCGGCCGTGGCAGCCGGCCGATCTGCCCGCGCTCGTGCGCCACGCCAACAACCCGGCCGTCGCGGCGCAGCTCCGTGACGTCTTTCCGCATCCCTACACCGTCGCCGATGGCCGCGCCTTCATCGACTACGCCGGCCGCGGCCTGCCGCCCACGGCGCTGGCCATCGTGGTGGACGGCGAGGCCTGCGGCGGCACCGGCGTGATTCCTGGACGGGGCAACGAACGGCGCACCGCCGAAATCGGCTACTGGCTGGGCGAGCCGTACTGGGGGCGCGGGATCGCCGTCGACGCGCTCACCCTGACGACGCGGTATGCGGTCGAGGTATTCGACGTCGTCCGGCTCGAGGCCTTCGTCATCGCCTCGAACACGCGGTCGTGCCGCGTGCTCGAGAAGGCCGGCTACACGCACGAAGGGCTGCGGCGGAAGAGCTTCCTCAAGCATGGCGTGCTGCACGACCAGTGTTGCTACGCGTGGGTCACGCCATGAACGAATCACCGCGCGAGTGGAACGCCACGTCGTATCACCAGGTCTCGGCGCCGCAGACGAGCTGGGGCCACCGCGTGCTCGGCCGGCTGGCGCTCGCGGGTGACGAACGCGTCATCGATGCCGGCTGCGGCAGCGGACGTCTCACTGCCGCGCTCGTCGAACGTCTGCCGCGCGGTCACGTCGTGGCGCTCGATCGCTCGTGGAACATGCTGATGGTGGCGCGCACGAACCTGCGCCCGGCCTTCGGCCGGCGCGTGTCGTTCGTGCAGGCGGCGCTGCCGGATCTGCCGATGCACAGCCGGGCCGACGTCGTCTTCAGCACCGCCACCTTCCACTGGGTCGAGGATCACGCCGCGCTCTTCGCGAACATCCACCGCGCGCTCGCACCCGGCGGACGTCTGCACGCGCAGTGCGGCGGCGGCCCGAACCTCGCGGCGGCGCACGCACTCGCCGAGACGGTGATGCACGAGGCCCCTTTCGCGCCGTACTTCGCCGACTGGACGGGCGTGTGGCAGTTCGCGTCGGCTGAAGACACAGCGGACCGGCTGGCCCGCGCCGGCTTCGTGGATATCGACGCGCATCTCGAAGCGGCGCCCACGACACTCGCCTCGGCCGAGGACTACAAGGCCTTCGTCACGACGGTCATCTATCACCCGCACCTGGCGAAGCTGCCGGAAACACTGCATGCGCCGTTCATCGACGAGGTCACGACGCGGGCTGCGGCCACCGACCCGCCCTTCACGCTTGACTACTGGAGACTCAACATGACGGCCCGCCGGCCCTGAGACCCGCGCGGCTACAGGCCGCCCGGCGACGCGCCGAGAAAACAACTGTGAGCTGCCGACCCATCGCCCTCGCCGTGACTGCCGCCGTGCTGCTGACGTCCCTGCCGTCGCCCGTCGCCGCGCAGGAAGAACGCGCCACCCTGACGGGCCGCGTGACCGACGGGTCGGGCGGCGCCCTCCCGGGCGTCACCGTGACCGTCACGGCCGCCACGCCGGGCCCCGCGCCGGTGAGCGTCGTCACCGACGGCGTGGGTCAGTACCTGTCGCCGCCGCTCGCCCCCGGCAGCTACACCGTGAGCTTCTCGCTCTCGGGCTTCGCGCCCGACACCCGCAGCGGCGTCACGCTCCGGGCGAGTGATGTCTTCCTGCTCGACGCCCAGCTCCAGGTGGCGCAGCTCACCGAATCGGTCCAGGTCGTCGGCGCGAATCCCGTGCCGCCGCCTCCGCCGCCCATGCCGCCCGTGAAGCTCGAGGCGCCGCGGCGTCCCACGATCGTGCCGGTGCCCAAAGAGGTGCTGGCGTCGGTCTGCGGCCCCGGCCGCTCGAACGACGGCGCGCTTTCAATCGGCAAGCTCATCGCGCACCGCGACGAGCCGTCACGCCGGCTCTACGGCAACGGCGATGTCCTCGTGCTCGACGTCGGCGCCGACATCGGCCTCGTCAGCGGCCAGAACCTCGTCGTGCGGCGCAACTTCCGCATCGGCGACAAGGGCATGCCGAAACACCGCGCCAGCTTCGGCGAACAGACGGCCGGCCTCATCCAGCTCGTCGAGGTCAGTCCGCTCTCGTCGGTGGCGGTGGTGGTCTACACCTGCGGCGAACTCTTCGCCGGCGATGCCGTGGAACCCTTCGACGCGCTGCCGGTGATGACGGCCAAGGGCCTCGGCGCGCCGCAGTTCGACGACCCGGCGCACATCGTGCTCGGCGAACACGGCCAGACGCTCGGCGCGGCGCGCGCGCTCATGGTGATCGACCGCGGCACGAGCGCCGGCGCCGAACGCGGCCAGCGCCTCACGATCTTCCGCCGCGCGCTCGGCGATCGCGGTCCCGTGCAGGCGATCGCCGACGCCATCATCGTGGCGGTGCGGGCCGATTCGGCCACCATCCGCATCGAACGCACGAGCGACGCGGTCACCGTCGGCGACTTCGTGGCACTCCATCGCTGACCGCACGTTCTCCCAGCCCCGGGCCCAGGACGCGTCAATAATCCACCAATGTAGATACGTTGCTGCGTGATGTAGGCTACCGCCGAGAGGTACGCCGATGTCCACGCCGCCCGCGACCGTTCCCTCCGTCGCCCCGGCCGCCGCCACGCCGCGACGGCACGAGGTGACGCGCGCCACGATGACGATCGAGGGCCATCCCCTCGCCGATGTGTCGCTGGCCGGCTGGGCCTACGGGCCGCCGCTCGGCACGGCGCCGGTCACGGTCGTGGTGGGCGGCATCACCGCGTCGCCCTTCCCGCTCGGCGATGGCCGCGCCGACGACGCCGGTGGCACCGAACCGTGGTGGCCGGCGCTCTTTGCGCCCGACCTCATCGACATCACGCGCACCACGGTGGTCTGTCCGTGCTGGCCTGGCAACGGCTCCACCTGGGAGGGCTTCGAGACGGCGAGCGCGGGTCTCTCGGTGCTGGGCCTCGCCGATCTCGTGGCCGCGTGGCTCGACGGCATCGGCTGCACGACGCCCGTCACGTTCGTGGGCGCGAGCCTTGGCGGCATGGTCGGCGTGGCGTTCGCCACGCGGTATGCGGAACGCTGTCGCACGCTCATCACCGTCTCGGCGGGCCTGCGTCCAGATGGCTGGGGCACGGCCACGCGTCACCTGCAGCGTGAACTCGTGCGCGACGGCCTCAGGAACGGCGATGTCACGACCGGCATGATCCGCGCGCGCCAGCTCGGCATGCTCACCTACCGAGGCCGTATCGAACTCGACACCCGCTTCGGCAGCTTCACGCCCGGGCTCGAGCGTCCGCCGGTGGCCGACTACCTCGACTTCCACGGCCGCCGCTTCGCCGAACGGTTCCCCGTCCGCACGTTCCTCTTCCTCAGTGAAGCCATCGATCGCGGCTCGATTGGCGTCGACGCGCACGCGCGGCGCGCCGCGCTCGAACGTGTCACCGCCGACACGATCGTGGTCGGCGTGCCCGGCGACATGCTCTTCCCGTGGGGCCTGCAGGTGGAACTGCACCGCGAACTGCAGGCGGCCGGCGCGCAGTCGTCGCTGTGGACGCTCGACTCCGTGTTCGGTCACGACGCGTTCCTGGCCGATCAGGACAAACTCGCCGAGCTGCTGCGCGGGGCGCGCGCCTTCGGCGGCGCGGTCGCCGCGGCGCCGAGGCCGCGCTTCGACGGCGTGGGCATCGAGCCCGTGCGCGAGCTGCGCATCGGCATGGTGGGCTGTGGCACGGTGGGCGGCGGCCTGCTCGAACTCATCGACCGCCAGCAGCGCGCCATGGCGGACCGCTACGGCGTGCGCTTCCGCGTGACGCGCCTGGCCGTGCGCGATCTGACGAAGGCGCGGCACGCACTTGCCGAAGGCATCCCACGTACGACCGACGCGCTCGAACTCGTGAGTGACCCCGACGTGGACGTGGTGGTGGAGGTCGCCGGTGGCATGGCGGTCGAGCCGATCCTCACGGCGGCGCTCGCCGCCGGCAAACCCGTGGTCACCGCCAACAAAGCGCTGCTCGCCTCGAAGCTCGCGGACCTCGGGGTGCTGGCCGAACGCACGGCCACACCGCTCTACTGCGAGGCCGCGGCGGCCGCGGCGCTGCCGATCATCCGGCATCTGGCACACCGCGCCGACGAAGTGCTGAGTCTTGCCGGCATCGTGAACGGCACGAGCAACTTCGTCATGACCCGCCTCGAGCAGGAGCTCTCGCTCGAGGACGCGGTGGCCGACGCGCAGGCGCGCGGCTTCGCCGAAGCGGACCCGGCCGCCGATCTCGACGGCCTCGATGCCGCCGCCAAGCTCTCGATCCTTGCCTACCGCGCCTTCGGCGCCTGGGTGCGGCCAGATGGCTTCCCGGTGCGCGGCATCCGCGAACTCACGCCGGCGGATTGTGACCTGGCCGAATCGATGGGCTGCCGCATCCGCCAGATCGCGCGCGCCGCGCGTGTGGGCACGGCACTCGACATGGCGGTCGAGCCGATGCTGCTGCCGGCCTGGCATCTGCTGGCCTCGGTGGAAGAGGAATACAACGCCGTGTATCTGAAGTGTGCGGCGTCGGGCGACCTCAGCCTCTTCGGCAAGGGTGCGGGCGCGCTGCCCACGGCCACGGCCGTGCTCGGCGACCTCATCGACCTCGCGCAGCACAACTCGGTGCGCTGGCCGGTGCCGCAGGCGGCGGCGCTCGCCGGCGTGGACGGCCGTCCCGCGACCTCGCGCCGCCACTATCTGCGCGTCACCGGCGAGCCGCATCCCGGACTCGATCGCCGCATCGACAGCCTGGTGCGCCGCGCCGGCCTCACGGTGCAGAACCGCGCCAGCCGCGGCGCCGGCGACACCGTGTACCTCGGCTACATCGTGTCGGAAGGCACGGACGCCACGATGGATGCCGTGCGACAGGACGTGGCGCGCCTCGCCCGCGTGCACGACGCCCTCACGCTCGGGGTGCACGAATGAGTGCGCTCGCGCGGTATCTCGACCCGGCCGCGTGTCCAGCCGAGCCGCCGCCGCTCGCGGCGATGGCGCCGGCCACGCGCACGCTCCACGACGCGCTCGACCAGCACGCGCGGCAGAGCGGTGTGCCGTACCTGCATCCACACGACGCCACCGTGCAACAGGATCTCTTCGGCTCCGCGCGCGTCATCGCCTGGCAGGAAGGCAAAGCCGCGTTCCTGTTCGCGGCCGAGGGCTGCTGGTCGGAACTGCCGCCGCTCTACGCACGCTACGGCACAGGGCCCACCGGCACCCTCATCACGCGCCTGAAGGCGCTCGAAGGCGCCGGCGCGGCGCTCGTGTGCGACTCAGGCATGCAGGCGACGGCGCTGGTCTTCGACACGCTGATGACACCGGGCGCGCACGCCGTGCTGTGCCGCCAAATCTACAACAAGACCAAGTCGTACATGCGCTGGCTGGCGGACCGCCTGGGCGGCGCGGTCACGATCGTGGACGACGGCGACCACGCGGCGCTCGCCTCGGCCATCCGTCCGGAGACGCGTGTGGTCTTCGCCGAGACCTTCACCAACCCGCTCGTGCGCGCGCAGGACGTGCCGGCGCTCGTCGCGCTCGTCGCCGCGGCGCGGGCCACAGCGCCCGACGTGCGCCTCGTCATCGACTCGACCATCGCGACGCCGTGGGCGTTCGCCACGCCGCTCCTCGCGCAGGGTGTGGACATCGTCGTGGCGAGCGGCACCAAGGCGCTCAGCGGCAGCGACCGTGACCTCTGGGGTTACATCGCCACGAACGACACACCCACCGCCAATGCCGTGATGGACCTCATCGCCATGCGCGGCGGCATCCTCGACTGGCGGCGCGCCGCGGCGATCCTCGACGGCCTCGACGCTGCCAGCGACGCCCACGCGCGGCGCTCGGAGACGGCCACACGCGTCGCGGCCTTCCTGGCGGCGCATCCGCGCGTGTCGGAGGTGTTCCATCCGTCCCGGCCGGATCATCCCGACGCTGCCATCATCGCCCGCGGCTACCGCCGGTACGGGTCGCTGCTCTCGTTCCGCGTGACCGGCGCCGATGAAGCGCGCACACGCCACGTGGCGGACGTGCTGGCGATGACCACGGTCGTGCGCTACGCGCTGTCGTTCGATGGCCTGGCGACGAAGGTGAACCACCACCAGACGGTATCGGAGTACTTCACGCCGAAGGAAGACCTGAGACGCAGCGGCTTCGACCGCCTCGTCCGCCTCGGCATCGGTCTCGAAGACGCCGACGACCTCATCGCGGCCCTCAACTGGGCGCTGCACCACGCCGCCGACGTGACGCCCGAGGCCGTGGAGGCGTGGCAGGCCGCACGCGTCGCCACCCTGGGCGTCGGTTAAAGAGAGGCCCGCCGCGCAGAACCGCGGGCTGCGAGCTCAGCCCGGGCCGGCTAGTTCGAGAACGCGGCGATGCCGGTCTGCGCGCGCCCGAGGATGAGCGCGTGCACGTCGTGGGTGCCCTCGTAGGTGTTCACGACCTCGAGGTTCACCATGTGGCGGATGACGCCGAACTCGTCGACGATGCCGTTGCCGCCCATCATGTCGCGGGCCATCCGGGCGATGTCGAGCGCCTTGCCGCACGAGTTGCGCTTCAGGATGGAGGTGATCTCGGGCGCCGCCGTACCGTCGTCCTTCATCCGGCCGAGGCGCAGCACCGCCTGCAGGCCGAGCGTGATCTCGGTCTGCATGTCGGCCAGCTTCTTCTGCACCAGCTGATTGGCGGCGAGCGGCCGGCCGAACTGCTTGCGGTCCATCACGTAGTCACGGGCGCGGAACCAGCAGTCTTCGGCGGCGCCGAGCGCGCCCCAGGCGATGCCGTAGCGGGCGCTGTTGAGGCAGGTGAACGGGCCCTTGAGACCGCGGATGTCGGGAAACGCGTTCTCCTCCGGGCAGAACACGTTGTCCATCACGATCTCGCCCGTGATGCTGGTGCGCAGGCCGACCTTGCCGTGGGTGGCCGGCGCGGTCAGGCCCTTCATGCCCTTGTCGAGGATGAAGCCGCGAATCCTGTCAGCGTCGTCCTTCGCCCACACGATGAAGACGTCGGCCAGCGGGCTGTTCGAGATCCACGACTTGCTGCCGGTGAGGGCGTAGCCGCCATCGACCTTCTTCGCGCGGGTGGTCATGCTGCCCGGGTCGGAGCCGGCGTTCGGCTCGGTGAGGCCGAAACAGCCGATCCACTCGCCCGTCGCCAGTTTCGGCAGGTACTTCTGCTTCTGCGCCTCGGTGCCGAAGGCGTTGATCGGCACCATCACGAGCGAGCCCTGCACGCTCATCATCGAACGGAAGCCGGAATCCACGCGTTCGATCTCGCGGGCGACGAGGCCGTAGCTGACGTAGCCCATGCCGGCGCCGCCGTACTGCTCCGGGATGATGATGCCGAGCAGGTCGAGCGCGCCCATCTCGCGGAAAATCTCCGGCGCCGGCTTCTCGTGCCGGAACATCTCGAGCACACGCGGCGCCAGCTTCTCCTGCGCGTAGGCACGCGCTGTGTCGCGCACCATGCGCTCTTCGGCGTTCAGTTGCTGGTCGAGGAGCAGCGGATCGCTCCAGTTGAAGCGGGCATCGGCGGTGGTGGACATGGTGGGCTCGGACGATGATGCCACGAATTCCCGGCGCCCTGCCCGCGGGCGTCTCAGCCGCCGGCGGACGCGGCCGAACGTGACGCCGCTGCGCAATCGTGCCTTCGTCGTGAAGGTGAACCGGCTGTTCCGGCCCTAACGCACGGTCACGGTCGCGCCGGCCGTACGGCCCCGCTCGTCGGTCGCCTCCACACGGTGCGCCCCAGGCGCGAGCGGCCAGTCCACCGTGCCGTCGCCCCCCGAGGCGCCCACCACGCGGCCATCGACGCGCCATTCGACGCGGCGCGCGCCGGCGGCCACGGCGCGCAGCGGCAGCGTCTGGAACTCGCGGCGCAGGGTCGGGTCGATGAGATAGGTCGCGCCATCGGGCGGGCTGGCGATGGCGAAGCGCGCCGGTGCCACGCGTGCGGCGCGTGCGGTGCGTGCCGCGCGTGACGGCGGCGCGGCGCTCAGGCTCGCGAGCGCCACAGCGGGCGTGTCCGCCGGCGTCCTGGCCACCGCGCGCCCTTCGGCGCGCGCCCACGCGTGGAACTGCGCCGGCAGATACGTATGCAGGCCGTCGTCGCCCAGATGATGCCAGGCGCACGGCACGCCGGGCTCGTCGGCCGCCACCCACTCGCGGCGCTTGAGCGGGCACCACGCGTTGGCCGTACCGCCAGACTCGGCGCAGATCTCGCGCTCCACCGCGGTCGAGGGCGGCGGCACGATGGCGCCATCGGCCATCACCGCCACGGCGCCGGCCGAGCGCTGCTCGGCCGCCAGCATTACGGCGTGGAAAATCGGCCCGGCCCCGGTGACGCCGCTCGAGTTGCGCAGCGGCCGGCGGTCGAAGTTCCCCACCCACACGCCCACGGTCGCGTGCCGTGAATAGCCGACCGTCCAGTTGTCGTGATACGCCTGCGAGGTGCCGGTCTTGACCGCCACGGGGAACGGCAATTCAAGACTGCCGCCGCGTCCGAAGACGAACTCACGCGCTTCGGGGTCCGAGAGGATGTCGGTGATCCAGAACGCCGTGCGGTCCGAGACGATGCGCGTGCTCTCCGCCAGCGCGCCGTCCTGCCGGCGCAGGAACGTCGGCGGCAGCCACTCGCCGCCGCGCGCGAACGCGGCGTACGCGGCCGTCAGCTCGTCGAGGCGCACCTCGGCGTTGCCGAGCGTCACGCCCAGCCCGTAGTGCGCGGCCGTCTTGTCGAAGGTCGTCAGGCCGGCGCGTCGCAGGAAGCGCAGCACGTTCGGCACGCCGATCCCGGCAGCGAGCGCCACCGCCGGCACGTTCACGGAGCCGGCGAGCGCGTGCCGCGCGAGCAGCGGCCCGCGATAGCGGTTGTCGTAGTTGCGCGGGCTGTAGACCACGCCCTCTTCGGCGGTCGGAAAATTCGACGGGATGTCGGCGAGTACCGTGGCCGGTGACGTGCCCTGCTCGAACGCGAGCGCGTAGGTGAAGGGCTTGAGGGCGCTCCCGGGCTGGCGCAGGGTGACGGGCCCGTTGATCGTGCCGCCGTGCGCGCGGTCGAAGTAGTCGCCCGAACCTTCCCACGCCACCCACTCGCCGGTGGCGTTGTCGAGCACGACCACGGCGACGTTGTGGGCACCATGACTCGCGAGATCCTCGCGATGCCGGGCGATGATACCGGCCACGTCGGCCTGGAGCGCGCTGTCGAGCGTGGTCTCGATGCGCGCCGGGCGCGGCTCGCCGGCCGCGGCCAGCACCATCTCGACGAAATGCGGCGCGGCGAAGGGCGCGGGCGTCGGCGCGAAGGTCAGCCGCTCGTCGAGCGCGTGCGCGAGGTCAGCGGCGGCCAGTGCGCCGCTCGCAGCCATGCGGCGCAGCACCGTGCGCTGCCGGGCGCGGGCCGATTCGGGATGGCGGAACGGGTTGAAGCCGCTCGGCCGCTGCGGCAGGCCGGCGAGGAAGGCCGCCTGCGCCGGCGTGAGCATCGCCGCCGGCACGCCGAAGTAGGCCTGACTCGCCCGCTCGGCGCCGGTGAACTGATTGCCGTAGGCGGCGAGGTTCAGGTACAGCGCGAGCAGTTCGGGCTTCGAGAAGCGATGTTCGAGGCGCAGCGCGACGAGCGCCTCGTGCGCCTTGGCCGCGACGCCGCGACGCCGCGCCGGCTGCTGGCGGTTGAGCAGCAGCTTCGCGACCTGCTGCGAGATCGTGGACGCACCTTCGACGATGCGGCCCTCGGCGAGGTTCGTACGCAGCGCCCGCAGCATCGCGAACGGATCGAGGCCCAAGTGGCCGTAGAACCGGCGATCCTCGGCAGCAAGCGTCGCGGCGACGAGCCGCGGCGGCAGGGCGTCGGCGGCAAGAGCAATGGCCCGTGTGGCCTCGCTCGACAGCGCCTCGTAGATTGGCGCGCCATGGCGATCCACGACCACCGTGGAAGGCGTGGACGGTGCCGCCAGCAGCGCGGCGGGCAGCGGCCAGCAGCGGACCCAGAGCGCCAGAGCCACGACTGCGGCGCCGCCGGCTGCGAGCGGCCGCCGCACACGCGGCCACCACGCGGTGACCCGCGCCCGAAGACTCGCCCGCTCTGGCGTCACCTCGGACACCGCGCTACCGCTTCACGTCGATGACGGTCGTGGCCGTGCGGCCGAAGACTTCCGGCGTATACATCTCCTCGACCCGCGCCGGTGCCGTGCGGAAGGTGCCGGCCGTCGTAGCGCGCACGATGTAGCTGAACTCGTGCAGGCCCTCGCCGAGCCGCGTGGCGAAGAGCTGCACGCGGTCGTCGTGGCGCTCGACGCGGTCGAAGCCGCTGTGCCGCCACCAGGCGCGCCAGTCGGTCGCGTCGCCGCCGTCGTTCACCTGCCGGTCCTGCGCCGCCGCCAGATCCCGCGCCGTCGTCGCGAACCACGACTCCACGGCTTCGAAGCCCGCTGGCAGCGGATCGGTCACGGCCACGAAGCGCCGCTCCTTCGTGAGGCGGAAGGTCAGCGTGACGCGCACGAGGTCGCCGGCGGCGTAGCTCGTGGCGGCCGGACGTATGCCCTGTTCGACGAACGGCTCGTAGCGACGCTCCACCTGGAAGCCGGCATCGAGCCCCTCCTGCACGAGCGCGTCAGCCGCGTAGCGCAGGCGCGCCGTGTAGTAGAGCGTGCCGGCGCCGTCGCGCGTGAAGGTCAGCGGCAGCGTCGTACCGGGTTTTCCCGCGGTGAGCACCTGGGCCATCGGCAGGCTCGACGTGGCGGCCTCGGCCGAGCGGCCGCGGAACTCGTCGCGCGCCAGTTCCCGCGCGCCCAGGGTGACGACGGCGCGGAAGTCGGGCACCGTCGGCTCGTACTTGCGATAGTAGGCCACGAGCGCCGCCATCGCGTGCGCGTTCTCCTGCGTGTTGCCCCAGCGGCCGTTCTTGCGCGCGGTCATGAGCCAGCGCACGAGCTGCGGCAGCGGCGCGTCTTTCGCGTCGGCCTGCACGAGCGAGTGCAGCACGATGGCCGTCGAGCGGACGTTCGAGTTCCAGAACCAGAGCAGGTACGGGTCGGAGAGTTCGCCCACGTGCGCGGCGCCGGCCTCCGGCAGGATCGCGTTCACCATCCGGCGGCGCAGGTCGGTCACGCGGTCGCCGGTCACTTCGCCCTTCGCCCGCAGTGCGTCATACAGATACGCGAGCGCGAAGACCGGCATGCGATCGCGATAGCCGTAGAGGCGCGTGGCATGCGAGTCGATGTTGCGGCGGCCCTCGGCCAGCACCTTCACGGCAAACGCCTGCCAGGCCGTGTACGACGGCCACCACTCTTCGTTCGGCGCCGGCGGTTCGGCCGCCAGCGCGTTTGCGAGATAGTCGTAAGCACGAGCCCGCACGCCGGCATCCACGGCGTAGCCGAGGTCGGTGCCCGACTTCAGCACGTGCAGCACGTAGGCCGTGAGATACGGCGACACCGTGGCGCAGTCGCCCGGCCAGTAGGCGAAGCCGCCGCCGTCGCACTGAAAGCGTTCGAGTTCCTTGAGCGTGCGCTGCGACACCGTCTTCATGTCGCCGGGGCTCATCCCGGGCAGCGAGAACGCGTCGCCGAGGTCCGCGGCGAGGAAGAGTGCGAGCGACGTGGACGCCTTCTGCTCCGCGCAGCCGTAGGGATACTCCACGAGGTAACGCGCGCCTTCGCCGAGGCCGACGAGCGCCGTCGACGAGAGCTGCAGGTCGAGGCCGCCGAAGCCGGGCACGACCGCGGCGGGAATGCTTACGCTCTCACGCGCGGTGGTCGTGGCATCCGCCGCCGTGCCATACGCCGCCACCGTCTCCGGCGAGGCCAGGATCTCGACGGGGATCACATCCTGGAACGCGTCGGTTTCGTTGCCGACACGCGCCGTCATCTGGATGCGCGCCCGGCCGACGGAGCGCGCCATGCCGCTGAAGCGCACTTCGATCGTGCCGCCGGCGCCGATCGCCAGGCGCTGCTCGGCGGCGCCGCTCACGGTGAGCACGGCCGGATCGAGCGAGCGCATCGACACGATGGCCGTGCCGGCCGCCGGCAACTGGCTGCCCACGACCGCGCCGAAGTGGGCTTCGTCGCCTACGGCCAGGAAGCGCGGGAAGGCGGACGTGAGGGTGAGCGGCTTGTTCGTGCGCACCTCCGCGCTGCCGGAGCCAAAACGCGAGCGCCGATCACCGGCCACCGCCATGATGCGGTAGGTCGTGAGCGACTCGGGCAGCGTGACGTCCACCGAGGCCCGACCGTCGGCACCGGTCACGACCGACCCGAGCCAGAAGGCCAGCGCGCGGAAGTCCTTGCGCACCGCCCCCGCGCCAGCATCCGCGCCGCCACCACCGCCATCCGTCTCGCCTTTCGGCGTGAGCACGCGCCGCGCCACGATGCGCTGGCGGTTGTCGGTGTTCATGACCTGCAGCGCCTTGCGCACGTAGACATCACCCGCCACATCGGGCGGCACAAAGCCGGTGAGTGAGAGCACGCCGTAGTCCACGGCCCAGAGCGTCACTTCACTCGCCGTGCCGGCGCCGGCCATGTCCTTCACGTTCAGGGCCACGGTGGCCTTCGACGCGGGCCGGTACTCTTCCCGGTCCGCGTTCACGGTGACCGTGAGGCGCTTGGCGCGGTCTTCCACCTTCAGCTCGACGTAGCCGAGGCGGAACGAGGGCTTGCCGGGATCGCTCGTGTCGGCACTGGCGTTCGTGGCCGTCGCGGCGGCCGGCGCGGGATTGGTGCGTCCCTTGACGAGCAGCACCGAGACGAACACGTTCGGCACGTCGTCTTCGGTGATCGGCACCTCGATCGACTGCTGCGTGGACGTCAGCGCGAAGCGGCGGTGCGAGCGGATGCCCTCGCGCTCGGTCGTGACGAGCGCGGTCGCCTGTTCCCACGGCGACTGGATCATGAGGCGCGCGGTGTCGCCCGGGCGATACGTCTGCTTCTCGGGCACGAGGTCGATGCGGTTGTGGTCGTAGCGCGCCCAGGCCGTGTAGCCGTCGCCGAGCACGTAGAACGACGTCCGCGTGACCGCCGTGCGTCCGTTCTCGCCGCGTCCACGCACCTCGAGCGTGAAGTAGCCGCCGGTCGTGAAGGGGATCGTGAGCGGCACGGGCGTCGCGGCGGTCGTCACGGTCCACGAGCCGGCCGGCACCTCCTTCCGCTCGGTATCCCAGGTGTAGAACCCGTCGCCTTCGGCGCGCCGCACGCTCGTCCACTGCACCTGCGTGAGCGTGACCTCGACGGGCACGCCGGGCACGGCCGTGCCGTCGAGGCCGGCGGCCACGATCTCGGTCGCGAGTCCGTTCTTCTGTTCGAGGAAATAGCCGGGGCGGCGCAGACCGACGTACCACGGCGCCGGATGCACGACCGCACTCGCACGGTTGGCGATGTGCTGACGCGACACATCCTCGACATCGCCTTCGAGCGAATACACGTACGGGATGCCGGCATCGCGCGTCGTGTCGAGCGAGAGCGCCAGATCGCCGGCGGTGCCGAGCGTGCCCTCTTCGCGACGCAGGTCCTCGCGATCGCTCATGCGATCGACGCTGCCGACGAACAGCCACCGCTCGGCACCGAACCGCTCGGTGACGGCATCGGGCGCCTCGTAGTGCGGGCTCTTCGTGTAGCGCCAGGTCACGGGCTTCCCGCCCATCGGCGCGCCGAAGAGATAGCGCGCGGTGACGGTGCCGTTCAGGGCGTCGCCGGCGATGCGCGGCGTGCCCGTGAGTGTCACGTCCACGCGGAAGTCCGGCCGGCGATACGCCGCCACGAGGAACGAACCCTGCACGGCCTTCTCGTAGGCCACGTAGTCGTCCATCTCCGGACTCGGGGTCTCGCCGGGGCGGCGGTCCGCCGGCTCCTGCGGCTTCGGCTTATCCGCTTCGAGAATCGCGCGCACCGAATACGGCCCGAGTGTGCCCTCGGCGGGCAGCGGCACGGTCCATTCGGCGCTGCTCCACGCGGTGAGCGGCACGGTGCGCTCGTCCACGAGCCGGTTCTGGCCATCGCGCACGGTGACGAGCACGGGCGTGCCAGCGGCGAAGAGCTCGACACCGGCGGGTGTGTTCTTCCGCAGGATCGCCTTGAACTGCGCCGTTTCGCCGAGGCGGTAGACGCCGCGATCGGTGAACACGCTGCCGCGCAGCATCGGCTCGCGCTCGCGCAGGTTGAAGTCGAGGTTGAAGTCCCACGGCGAGATGCCTTCGTGCCAGTCGGAGCCGGTGTAGGCGACGTCGCCGTCCTTCTCGGCCATCACGAGGAACGCCAGCGGCTCGTACCATTCGTCGGGCGTGCGCAGCGCCGTGGCCGGCGCGATCGCGACACCATCGGCGCCGGTCGTGCCGCGCCAGAACGTGGTGCTGTCCTTCTTCACGATCGACACGGCGGCGCCGGCCACTGGCGCGCCGGTGTCGAGCCGCGTCACGAACACAAGGGTGTTCTGCGGGCTGTCCTTCACCGTGATGCCCAGGTTCGTGACCTGCACGATCGTGGCGCGGGTGGGATTGCCCTCGTCGCCGACGGCGCGGCGCGTGCGGTCGAGGATGCGGCCATCGCGCACGGCCGCCCACACGAGGCCGGTGCCGGATGCATTGAGCGCCGGGCCGAGCGGCAGGCCGTGCGACTGTACGCGGTCGGGCGTGAGGCGCAGCGTGCGGGGCACGCCCGCCGTGGCCGGCGTCTCGCGGAACCGCGGCGCCAGGCGCTGGATCGTGGCCATGAGGTCGGCCGGCTCGATACGCAGCGCCCACTGCAGGATGTCGCGCACGTTGCGCGCGTAGAACGGCAACTGCGCGCCGCCGTCCTTTTCCCACACGCCGTGGCCGTCGCCGAAACTCGTGAAGGCCGTGCTGTGCCAGTTCTCGACGATGCCGAGCCACGGGTAGCCGAGCGTCTGCCCGTCGGCGCTCCTGAGCGTGGCCGGCAAGGTCACGACGTACTGCCGGTTGGGCGGCTGCGCATCGAAGCCGGCGTCCTCGAGTGTGAGCCAGGTGCTGGTGTCGTCATCATCCGGCGCGCGTCTGGGCGCCGCGCCCTTCTTCACCGGCTGCGGCGCCGCCGTGATGTCGAGGGCGCTCGCCGCGGCGGCGAAGGCCGCCGCGCGCACGGGCGCCGTGAACTGCAGCGGGTTGTAGCTGTCGCCCGAGCAGGCCGCGCTGCAACGGAAGCCGCGCACGAAGAACGCCGGTTCCGCCTCCACCGTGTAGGTCTGCGCGCGGCCCGGCGTGGCCGGCCCGGCCGGCGAGGGCACGCGCCCGTTCAGCACGAGGCGCACGTGGCTCTCGGGCTCGACCACCGACACCGACTCGAACACCGCAAGGTTGGGTTCGTCGGGATACCGCTGCTTGTCCCACTGCGTCGTGAGGCGGATGCGCACCGGGGCGCCGCCCGCAGCGATGCGCGTCACGGCGGCGACACGCGCCTCGAAGGCCGCGAGACCGGCCGGATCCTGCGCCTTGTAGCGCGCGATCTCGTCGTCGGTGAAGGCCGGCGCCTCCCACTCGTGACGGGCGAGCGTGGCCGAGAGATTGGCGGCGATGTCGGCCCGGCGTACCGGCTGGTTGAAGCGCAGCAGGAAGACCATCGCGCCGCTGACCGCGTCGCCCCGGCGATACCACGACGTGCTCAGCAGCCGCACCGTGGGCGTGGTGAAGGTGAACGTGACGGGCTGTGCGAGCGCGCGCCCGCTCACGGCGGTGGCCGTCGTGTCGACGGCGACCGTATAGGTCGTAGAAAACGTCAGCGGCTGCTTCGGGTCGGGCGTGTAGATGAGCATCGTCGTGCCCGACCACCGGAACGACCCGGGAATCGCCGGCGTGATGCGCACGAACGGCGCCGTGACCACGGCGGGGATGCGGCCGAGCGTGACCATCGGCTCCGAGAAGACGATGCGGATCTCGTTGGCCTGGTCGAGGCTGGCCAGCGCCCCCGAAGGCCCGCTGCTCACCACCGTGAGCGCCGGGGCGGCGGGTTGCGCCGCCAGGGGACTCGCACACAGCACCATCGCGGCGAGCACACCGCTCAGCCATCCAGCTCGGGTCATCACCAGCCTCATCTGCAGGGTATCGGCCGCCGCGCTCCCGCGGGCCAGCGGCGCCCTGTCCCATTAGACACCGGAGAAGTCCGCACCGGCGGTGGCCGCAGGCGGCGATCGCAGCCAATTCCCGCCCGGCGAGCCCGCACCCCCACGGACCGCTTTGTGCAGCTTCCCGGGTATGCGTGTCCTGCTCGCGGCGGTGCTGGTACTCCACGGCCTCATCCACCTGATGGGCACGGCCAAGGCGTTCGGCCTGGCGGATCTGGAGGCCCTGAAGCTGCCCATCCCACCCGCCATGGGGGCGGTGTGGACCGCTGCGGCGCTGCTCTTCCTCGCCACCGCCGCCGCCCTGTTCCTGTGGCCACGCGGCTGGTGGTGGCTGGCCGCCGCCGCCATCGCCGTGTCGATGGTGGCGATTGTGCCGTCGTGGGCGGATGCCCGGGCTGGCGCCCTCGCCAACGCGCTCATCGCCGTGGCCGCCACCGTGGCGGTGCTGCTCAGCGGCCCCACGAGTCTGCGGGCGGCCTACGACCGTGACGTCCGAGGGGCGCTCGACGCCGCCCGGGGCAGCGAGGCAGTCGTGACCGAAGCGGACCTCGCGCCCCTGCCGGCGCCCGTGCAGCGGTATCTGCGCGTGGCCGGTGTCGTGGGCCAGCCCCGCGTGCGGACGATGCGGCTCAGGATGCACGGCCGCATCCGCAGCGGCCCTGCGGCCGGGTGGATGCCACTCGACGTCCACCAGGTGACGACGTTCGATCCGCCGGCGCGCTATTTCTACTTCGACGCGACGATGGCGCGGCTGCCGGTGCCCGGTTACCACCGCTTCGCGGATGGCGAAGCCATGATGCTCGTGAAGATGCTCGGCGCGGTGCCGGTCGCACACGACAGCGGCCCGTCGGCCACGAAGTCCGAAACGGTCACGTTCCTGAACGACCTGGCGCTCATGGCGCCGTCGGCCCTCCTGCTGCCGAACATCCGCTGGGAGGTGGTGGACGACCGCCAGGCGCGTGCGGTCTTCACCCTCGGCGCGCACATGGTCGCGGCGACGCTGGTCTTCGACGCCGAGGGGCATCTCGCCGACTTCTGGTCGGACGATCGCGGCAAAGCGGAGCCAGGCGGCACCGCGCATGGCCTGCGCTGGTCCACGCCCGTGCGCGCGTTCAGGCGCTTCGGCGCAGTGACGCTCATGGCCGAGGCCGAGGCGCTCTGGCACGAACCGGCCGGTCCCTATGCGTATCTCGAGCTGACGCTCGACGACGTCGTCTACAACCCGTCCGCCCCGTAGCGGCCTCCCTGCCCGCGCGCGTCTCCGCCAGCCACGCACGATCGGCGTGAGACGATAGCCGGACGTATGGGCATCGCCGCGGACTTCGTCCTCATCGTCGTCGCCGGCTTCATCGGCGCCATCGCCGCGCGCGCGCTCGGCCTGCCGCTGCTCGTCGGCTACGTGGCTGCCGGCGTGGCCGTGGGCCCGCACACGGCCGGGCCCACCGTGGTCAACCTCGAAGACATCGAGCTGCTGGCCGAAATCGGCGTGGCCCTGCTGCTCTTCGCCCTTGGCCTCGAAGTGTCGTTCCGCGACCTGCGCGCGGTACGGGGTATCGCGCTCATCGGCGGCCCGCTGCAGATCGTCGTCACCGCCGGCTTCGGCACGTGGATCGCCAGACTGGCCGGCGTGCCGCTGAACGATGCGCTCTGGTTCGGCGCGATGGTCTCGCTGTCGAGCACGATGGTCGTGCTGAAGACACTCGCCGCCACCGGCACGATGTCGACATTGGCGAGCCGCGTGATGATCGGGCTGCTCGTAGTGCAGGACCTGGCGGTCGTGCCCATCCTCATCGTGCTGCCGCAGCTCGGCGCCAGCGAGGGCATGGGCGGCCGGCTGCTGCAGGCGTCGCTCATCGCCGGCGCCTTCCTGCTCGTGATGGTCGTGGCCGGCACGCGGCTGCTGCCGATGATGCTGCGGCGCGTCGTCGGCTGGGGCTCGCGCGAACTCTTCCTGGTCGCGGTGGTCGCGGCCGGTGTCGGCGTGGGTGCCATCGCCCACCGCTTCGGCCTGTCGTTTGCCATCGGCGCCTTCATCGCCGGCGTCATCCTGAGCGAGTCCGAGCTGAGCCATCAGGCGCTCAGCGACGTGGCGCCGCTGCGCGACATCTTCGGCCTGCTCTTCTTCGTCTCGGTCGGCATGCTGTTCGATCCGGCGTATGTCCTCGCCCACGCCTGGCTCGTCGCGGCGCTCGTGCTCGCCATCATCGCCGGCAAGGCGCTCCTCATCGGCCTGCTCGCCCGCGCCTTCGGCTACCGCAACATGGCGCCGTGGATCATCGGCCTCGGGCTGTCGCAGATCGGCGAGTTCAGCTTCGTGCTGGCCCGCACCGGCCGGGCCGGCCAGTTCATCAGCACCGAGACCTACGACCTCGCGCTCACCTGCACGGTGCTCTCGATGGCGCTCTCGCCGCTCGTCTTCCCGGGCCTGCTCCCCGTGGCGCGCGCGCTCGCCGGCCGTCTGCGTCCGGCCACGCCCGCGGCCGACAAGCCGCGGCCACAGACGACGCTCGACAACCACGTCGTGGTGGCCGGCTACGGCCGCACGGGCCGGGCCGTCGTGGACGCGCTCCAGGCCACGGGCCTCCCCTACGTCATCGTCGAGATGCATCACGAGACGCTGATGCGTCCGCTCGAACAGGGCGTGCCGGCCATCTGGGGCGACATCGGCCACGAGGACATCCTGATCGCCGCCGGCATTCCGCAGGCGCGGATGCTCGTGATGGCCGTGCCCGAGTGGCACGCCATCCGCCTCGGCATCGAACGGGCGCGCCGTCTGAATCCGCGCCTCTTCGTCGTGGCCCGGGCCACGGCCGCTGCGCACGTCGAGGACCTGCGGGCGCTGCGCGTGGACGCCGTGGTGCAGCCGGAGTTCGAAGGCGGCCTCGAGATGGTGCGCCGGGCGCTCGCGCAGTGCGACCGCGGCGATGACGAGATCGACCGGCTCACCGAGGCGCTGCGCCGCGGCCTCTACGACGGCGAGCCGGCCTGACCGGCCGGCTCGACGTGCACGAGCACGTCGGCCACCCAGTCGAGCTCCTGGCGCACGCGGCTGCGCACGTGACCGCCGACGCCGTGCGCGTCGGCCACGCTCATCCGCGGATCGACCTCGAGGTGCAGGTCCACGTGGTATTGCATGCCGGTCTTGCGCGCGTAGACCTTGTCCACGCCGCGCACGCCGGGCACGGCGAGCGCGGTCGTCTTCACGCGCGCCATCAGCTCGGGATCGGGCATCGTGTCCATGAGCTCGAGCGAGGCGTCGCGCAGCACCCGCACGCCGGTCACGACCACGACGATGCCCACGACGAACCCGCCGTAGTGATCGGCCGCCATGAAGCGCGCGTTGTCGTACATCGTCAGGCCCACGGCGGTGAGGGCCGCCACGGCGGCGAGGATGTCTACCGCGTCGTTCCAGCCATCGGCGACGAGGGCGGCGCTGCGCAGACGGCGGCCGGCGCGGAACTTGAGCGCCGCCATCACCGCGCGCACGACGATGGCGATGGTGAGTGCCACGAGGGCGATCGACGTCGGCGGCGGATGTTGCGCGCCCACCGCCTGCAGCGAGTTCCAGCTGATGCCGACGCCGCCGGCACTGAGCACGAGCCCGACGACGAACGCGGCGAGTGTTTCGACACGGCCGTGGCCGTAGGGGTGATCGTCGTCGGCGGGTTTGGCCGCCGCCACCATGCCGAGGAAGACGACGGTCGAGGCCAGCACGTCGCCGGCGAACTCGACACCGGTCGCGAAGACCGACGTCGATCGCGAGAGCACGCCCACGGTGATATTCAGCGCGGCGAGGCACCCGCTGGCGATGATGCCGGCAAGCGCGACGCGCTGCCCGCTGCGGGCATCAGCCTGGGGCGACGAGGCCATGGAGGCTCATGGTACGTCGGAGCGGCCGCGCCCGAGCCTCGCTGGCTCGCTTCGGGCGTGCCAGGTGCCGGCGAGGAGGCCATTCGAGGACACGGCGTGCTCGTTACCGGACACCGCCCGCGCCGACGCGCGGGCAGCGCGCACGAATCCCGTGTGAATTCAGCACGCAGGCACCTCAGCGGGAATGGCATCGAGGTTGCTCATCCAGCCAGTGCCTGCCTCGGAGCACTCCCAGTGACCTCACGTCTTCGTTCTCTTCGATGGATCGTGGCGGCGGCCCTCTGCGCCACGGTCATGACCTTCTGGCCCGGCGAGGCCAGCGCCCAGCGCCGCGGACGCGCGGTCCGCGGCGGCGGCCGCGTGGTCGTGGGCTCTCCCCTCTTGTTCGGCTACGGCTTCTACGACCCCTTCCTCTGGGGATTGGGCTGGGGCCCGGGCTGGGGTGGCTGGGGCTTCCCCGGTATGTATCCGCCCTTCGGCGCCGGCTGGGGCGGCATGATGGGCGGCTCGGCGCGTCTGCAGATCACCCCGAAGCAGGCCGAGGTGTACGTGGACGGCTATCTCGCGGGCTCGGTGGATGACTTCGACGGCTTCTTCCAACGCCTCGACGTGGCCCCCGGCGAACACGAGCTCACGATCTTTCTCGAGGGCTACGAGACCATCACACAGAAGCTGCTCTTCCAGCCCGGTGAGACACTCGACGTCCGTCAACGGATGACGCCGCTCGCCCCCGGAGCCTCCAGCGGTCCGCGGCCCACGGCGGCGACGCCCCCGGCACAACCCGCCGATCCCTCGGGCCCTGGCCCGGAGCGCGGTCCGCGCGGCCCGCGTCCGCCGTTCGGCGATTCGCCGGCACCGCAATCGGACTTCGGCACGCTGTCGGTGCGCGTGCAGCCCGCCGACGCGACGCTGCTCGTCGACGGCGAAGAGTGGGCCGCCCCCGAGGGCGATGGCCCGATCCTCATCGACCTGCCCGAAGGCACGCACGAGATCGAAGTTCGCAAGGACGGCCTGCCGGCCTATCGCCGCACGGTGCAGATTCGCGCGGGGCGCACGCTGCCGCTGAATGTGAGCCTGTCGCGATGACGCCGGCAAGATGTCGCAGCGGCCCGTCGCGTGGGCTCGTGGCCGGGCGCTAGACGCGCAGACGCCCGCGCCAGAGCGGCTTGGCCGCTTCGAGCACGAGCAGCACGAGCAGGCCGCCGCCAACCGTGACGGCAAAGTCGTCGGCATGCAGCGGCCCGAATCGGAAGAGCGTCCGCGCGGGTGGCCACAGCACGGTCACGCCGAGCATCGACGCCACGGTCACGAGCACCCAGCGCAGGGCCACGTTGCGTCGCGTGAATGCGGCGACGAGCGAGGTGCTGAACGAACGGTTCACGAAGATCAGGCTCACGATCGCGGTCACGAGCGAGAAGAACGTGATCGCCCGCACGTCGGGTACCGGCAGGCCGCGGCGCAGTGCCAGCAGATAGATCGCGCCGACCAGCAGCAGGACGCTCAGGCCCTGCACGAGGCTCCAGGTGACGAGCGCCGGCGAGAAGAGCGGCGCGTCGGGCGCGCGCGGCGGACGTCGCATCACGTCGTCTTCCGCGACCTCGGCCTCGAACACGAGTGAGCAGACCGGGTCGATCACCATCTCGAGAAACGCGATATGCATCGGGCCGAGCACGACCGGCAGCCCCAGCACGAGCGGCAGCAGCGCCATGCCGGCGATGGGGACGTGCACCGCGAGGATGAAGCCGATCGCCTTGTGCAGATTGTCGTAGATGCGGCGGCCGAGGCGCACGGCCGTGACAATCGATCCGAAATCGTCGTCGAGCAGCACGAGCGACGAGGCTTCGCGGGCCACGTCGGTGCCGCGCCCGCCCATCGCGATGCCGATGTGCGCGGCCTTGAGGGACGGCGCGTCGTTCACGCCGTCACCGGTCATTGCCACGACATCGCCATCGGCCTTGAGCGCGTTGACGATACGCAGCTTCTGTTCCGGCATGACGCGGGCGAACACCGTGGCGCGGCGCGCCCGCTCGGCCAGCGCCGCATCGCTCAGCGTCTGCAGGTCGTCGCCGGTCACGACGACGTCTGCGTCGAGACCAGCCTGACGGGCGACGGCAGCGGCCGTGGCCGGGTAGTCGCCGGTGATCATCACCACGCGGATGCCGGCGGATCGGCATTCGGCCACGGCGGCCGGCACACTGGCGCGCAGCGGATCGGCCAGCCCGACGAGTCCGAGGAGCGTGAAGGCGAAGCCCTCCTGCGCCTCCGGCAACGACGACAGCGCCGCCGACGCCCGCGCCACGGCGATGACACGCAGGCCGTCGGCCGCCATCGCCTCCGCCTGCGCGGTCGCGGCGGCGCGCGCCGGGCCGGCGTGACGGCACAGCGCCGCGATCGCTTCCGGCGCGCCCTTGGCCGCGACGACGGCGGTGTCGCCGCCGGCGCGCCAGACCTGCGCCATCGCCAGCAGGTCGGGACGCAGCGGATAGGTGCGCACGAGCGTCCACGCGCCGTGGCCCTGCACTGACAGGGCCGGTGGCACGCGGGCGCCGAGGTCGTGGAACGCCTTCTCCATCGGGTCGAACGGTTCGGGCGCGCTCGCCAGCCGTCCCACATCGGCGACCATGGCGAACGGCGGCGGCAGCGGACCATCGGCCACCTGTCGCGGCTGGCAGACGTCGCCGCCCGGCAGCCGCAGTTCCGCCACGGACATCCGGTTCTCGGTCAGCGTGCCGGTCTTGTCGGTGCAGAGCACGGTGGCCGACCCGAGCGTCTCGATCGCTGACGCACGCCGCGTGAGGACACGGGCCCGCGAGATCCGCCAGGCGCCCATCGCCATGAACACCGCGAGCACGACGGGGAACTCCTCGGGCAACATCGACATTCCGAGAGCGATGCCGGCCAGCAGCGCATCCAGCCAGCCGCCGCGCAGCGTGCCGTAGAGCACGACGGCCAGCACGCTCACGGCACCGCCGACCATCGCGAAGACACGCACGACGCGGTGCATCTGCGCCTGCAGGCGGGGCGGCTCGGCCTCGAGCGTGCCGAGCGTCTGGCCGATCCGGCCGATCTCGCTGCGCGCGCCGGTGGCGACGACCTCGGCGATGCCGGCGCCACGCACGACAAGTGTCCCCGAGAATACCTGTGGCAGATCGTCACCGCCGGGACGGCCTGTCACGGCGCCGGGCGCGGCCGTGGCGGCCACCTTGTGCACGGGCACCGACTCGCCAGTGAGCAGCGATTCGTCCGCCTGCAGGTCGTCGGCACGCCGGAGGATCGCGTCGGCCGGCACACGGTCGCCCTCGCCGAGCAGGACGAGATCGCCGCGGACGACGTCCTGGCCGGCAATCCGCCGGCGCACACCTTCCCGAATCACGAGCGCCCGCGGGCTCGTCAGGTCGCGCAGCGCTTCGAGTACCCGTTCGGTGCGGGCTTCCTGCACGACGGTGATGACGACCGACATCGTGGCGAACAGGAGGAGGATGATCGCCTCCTGCAGGTTACCGAGCACGAGATAGACGGCACCGCCGCCGAGCAGCAGCGCCAGCATCGGCTCGCGCACGACATCGAGCACGATGCGGAGCGGCGTGCGGCGGGAAGCGCGCGGCAGCAGGTTCGGCCCGTCCTCGCGAAGGCGGGCCTGCACCGTGGCGGCGTCGAGCCCGCGAAGGTCCGCGGGCGGACCGCCGGGCGCCGGGTCGTCGGTCGTGTCAGCAGCGGGCGTCATCCGTTCGTCGGCCCCTCCAGGGCTCCGCGGGCAGCCAGCCCACGCCTGAGCGTGGCGCACGCGGCGCCGGCGCGGTGTCTTGAACAGCACAGCCAGACGGGCCACGCGCCCGATCAGAACGCCACGCGCAGGCCCCCGTTCACGACCCGGCCGTCGAGTGGCGCCCAGGCGTCCACCGTCCAGCGGCCGTCCGCGCCGGGCCGGGGACGCAGCAGCGCGTCGTAGCGGGTCTGGCGCACGTCGGTGAGGTTCTCGGCGTTGACGAAGACCCGCACCTTGCCGAAGCGCCGCTCGGCCAGCAGGCCAACGACGACATACGGCGCCGACCGTTCGCGGTACGGGTTCACTTCAAGGCGCTGGCGGCCGGTGTAGTAGACCTCGAGCCCCACGCGCCCCACACCCTCCGGCTCCCACATGCCGACGAGGCCGGCGCTGTGCCGCGGCGTGAGCTCGGTGTCGCGGCTGCCGCCGGCGGCGGTTTCGCGCGAGCGCACGTAGGTGTAGGTCGATGTCGCCGCGAACGGACCGCCGCGCACCGTCGCGAGCAGCTCCATACCGACGTTCGTGGATGCCTCATCACGATTGAAGAGCACGTACTGCCCGTCGCGCTCGACGGCGATCGGATCGACCACACGTGACGCGAAGGCCGTTACAGTCCAGGTGCCAGGACCGATCGCGCGCGTGAGGTCGAGCGACGCGCTCCTGCCACGTTCGGCCTTGAGCGGCCGCACGACGCTGAGGCGCGTGAGACCCGCCGCTTCGGTTTCTTCGGTCAGTGGCGTGGCGGCGAAGAACCCCTGCCCTACCGCCAGGCGGCTCGTCCAGCCGGCCGAGCGCACGAGCGCCGCGAGACGCGGGCTCACGAACGTGCCGTACTCGCTGTGCTCGTCCACCCGGCCGCTGGCCGACACCGACAGCCACGGCGCGAGATCGATGTCGTCCTGCAGGAACAGGCCGGGGACGTCGTAGCGATAGGCGAAGCGTGGCACGTCGCGCGGCGTGTAGTGGTCGCGTTCGTAGGCGGCACCCGCCACCCACGTGTGCCGGCCGGAGGCGCCACGCACCGCCAGCTCCGCGAACGCCGTGTCGTGGGCGTCGCGTTCGCGCGTTGCACCGAATTCGTGCGTGTGACGCTGCCAGGCCAACGCGCCCCGGGCCGTCACCACGTACTGCGCCTTCCACAGCGTCTGCGCCGCGGCCCCCACGTCGTAGCGCTCCGTGTCGAGCGCTTCGGCATACGACTCGCGCGTAGCGGGCAGCGTCGCGCCGTCCATGGTGCCGCCCTCGCGGTCCTCGTGGGTGAGACCGGCGGTGACGAACACGGATCGGCCATCGCCGCTGTCCCAGAAGAGGCGTGGGCGGACCACGCCGCGCATGTAGCCGGCCACGTCGGCCCAGCCATCGCCGTCCACGTCCTGCCGTGTCTGGCTGTGGCCGCCGCCCAGCAGCGACGCGCTCCAGCCGCCGCCGAGCGGACTGGAAAGGAACAGCACCGCGTCGGTCGCGCCGAGCGTGGAGCCGTTCACCAGGACGTCGCGCACCGGTTCGGCCTCGGGACGCCGCGAGAGCAGGTTGACGACGCCGCCCATGGCACCGGCGCCGTAGAGCGCCGACGCGGTGCCCTTGATGACCTCCACCTGTCCGAGATCCATCGGTGGGATCTGCAGCAGTCCCAGGCCGCCGACCTGCTGGCCGAAGAGCGGCAGGCCGTCGCTCAGGAAGCGGGTGTAGCGGCCCTGCATGCCCTGCACCCGCACGCTGGCCGCCCCGATCGAGGGCGACGTGGCCTGCACGCGCAGCCCGCCCATCTCGTTCAGCATCATGACGATGTCGCCCGGCGTCATGAGCATCTTCTCTTCGATCTCCTCGCGGCCGAGCACCTCGACGCGCGTCGGCTGGTCCTCGAGCCGGCGCCCGGTGCGCGTCGTGGCCACGACGATCACCTCGTCTTCCACGGTAGGCGCTTCCCCCAGTGTCACGACGAGCGACGCGTCCTGGCCGGCGACGACGCCGAGCGTCGTCGAGACGTCCACGAAACCGTCCTTCGTGACCGTGATCGCGGTCGCGCCGGCGGGCAGCACGAGCTCCGCTCGGCCGTCGGCGTCCGTCGTCGCCGTGGCTTCGCCCGCCGTGACGCGCGCGCCCTCGACGGGCCGGTCCTCGGCGCGCACCTCGATACGGACGGCGCTCTGGCGCGCAGATGTCACGGCGCCACCACACACGACGAGCAGGGCGGCGACGATGAAGCGACGTGTGTTCAGAGCCACAGGCGCAGCCCGAGCGCGAGCCGGGCGTTGCCCGGCGGCTGGCCGCTCGCGCGCGCCTGGTCCGCCGCGCCGAACAGGCGCCGCTGCCAGGTGACGCCGATGTAGGGCGCGAACTCGCGGCGGAACTCGTAGCGCAGCCGCAGTCCGCCTTCAACGGCCGAAAGCCCGGCGCCGAGGGCGCGCGATGGATCGGCACGGCCGTACAGGTTCGCCTCGAGGAGTGGCTGCAGGATGAGGCGGTTCGTCACGAGCAATTCGTATTCGGTCTTGAGGCGCAGGAGCGTGCGGCCCGCCGTGCTTACGTACGCCGTGGCCTCGACTTCGAACCAGTACGGGGCGAGCCCCTGGAAGCCGACGCCCACCCAGGTCTGTGCCGCGCCGGGCCGGGCGTCCTGCCGCACGCCAGCGAGCGCGTCCCACCAGCGCGCGATGGCGCGACCGTAGAAGAGCTGCGCTTCGGCATGCGCGAGGCGGCTCCCCTCCCGCTCGCCTTCGGTGCGGAACCACAGGCGATCGCGATCGCGGCCGATCCAGCCCTTCGTGTCCCAGCTCACGGCGTCCTCGGCACCGCTCTGCCACTCGAGCTGATCGAAGAGCACGAAATAGTTCACGGCGTTGTCGTCGTGCGCCATGGTGTCGTGCACGTCCGGGAACGCGGCGGCGCGGTCGGCATCGGTCAGCGGCGGAATGAACGGCGGCAGCACCACGGCGGCTGGTGCCGCCTGATGCGCGGAGTGGTCCTCCGCTGGCGCCGGCGGCATCTGGTGATGCGAGTGGTCCTCGGCCGGCGGTGGCGAGGGCGCGCCCTGGGCGCCCGCGAGCGCCGGCCATGCCAGGGCGAGTGCGACCACGAACGCGCGGCGGATCATTGCGTGCGCCCTTCGTCCACGCGCACTTCGCGGAACATGCCCGCTTCCATGTGATAGAGCAGGTGGCAGTGATACGCCCAGCGGCCGAGTGCGTCGGCGGTGACGCGGTAGCTGCGCCGGCTGCCAGGCGGCATGTCGATCGTGTGCTTGCGCACCTTGAAGCGGCCCTCGTCGTCTTCGAGGTCGCTCCACATGCCGTGCAGGTGGATGGGGTGCGTCATCATCGTGTCGTTCACGAGCACGATGCGCACGCGCTCCCCGTAGGTGAGCCGCAGCGGCTCGGCATCCGAGAACTTGATGCCGTTGAACGACCAGGCGAACCGCTCCATGTGCCCGGTGAGGTGCAGTTCGATCGTGCGCGACGGTTCGCGGCCGTCAGGATCAGCGAACGGACTCGCGAGGTCGGCGTAGGTCAGCACACGCCGGCCGTTGTCGCGCAGCCCGATGCCGGGGTCGTCGAGTTTCGCCGTGGGCATCATCGTCTGCATGTCCACGAGCGGATTGCCGCGTTCACTCTCGGGATGCGTGACCATCGCCGGGGCCGTTGCCGGCATCGTGTGGCCGGCATGCGGATCGGCCTCAGGCGCGGGCATCGTGTGTCCGGCGTGCGGATCAGCTGCCGGCGCGGGCCTCGTGTGGCCGGCATGCGGGTCGGCCGCGGGGGCCGGCATCGTGTGGCCCGCGTGCGGGTCGGCGGCGGCTGTCGCCGGCGCGGCCGCCATCGCCCCCATGTCATGGCCCATGGCGCCGTGGTCCATGCCGCCGTGGCCCATGTCCTCCATCGTCAGCACCGGGCGCGGGTCGAGCGCCGGCACCGGCGCCGAGAGGCCCGCGCGCGTCGCCAGCGTGCCGGCCGCAAAACCCGTGCGGTCCATCGCCTGCGCGAAGATGGTGAAGGCCTCCTGGCCGGTGGGCTCGACGATGACGTCGTAGGTCTCGGCGATGGCGATGCGGAATTCATCCACCGGCACGGGACGCACGTACTGGCCATCGGCGGCGACCACGGTCATCTTGACGCCGGGAATCCGCACGTCGAAGTAGGTCATGCCCGAACCGTTGATGAAGCGCAGACGCACCTTCTCCCCGGGTCTGAAGAGACCGGTCCAGTTGGCGGCCGGCGGGCGACCGTTCATCAGGTAGGTGTAGGTCGAGCCGGTCACATCGGCGAGGTCGGCGGCGCTCATCCGCATGTCGCCCCACTGCCGCCGCTCGGCGAGCGTCGCGCCGACGCCGCGAGCCTTGACGTCCGTGAGGAACGTCGTGAGCGTGCGCTGCCGGAAGTTGTAGTAGTCCGACTGCTTCTTGAGTTTGCGGTAGAGACGCGCCGGATTCTCGTCGGTCCAGTCGGTGAGCATCACGACGTGTTCGCGGTCGTACTGGAACGGCTCGGGCTCGCGAGCCTCGATGACGAGCGGCGCGTAGACGCCCTGCTGCTCCTGGAAGCCGGAATGGCTGTGATACCAGTAGGTGCCGTGCTGGCGCACCGGGAAGCGGTACTCGTAGGTGGTGCCGGGATGGATGCCGGCGAAACTCAACCCCGGCACGCCGTCCATGTTGGCCGGCAGGATGAGGCCGTGCCAGTGAATCGACGTGTCGTCGTCGAGCGCGTTCGTGACGCGCATCGTGACCGTGTCGCCTTCCTTCCAGCGCAGCACCGGCCCCGGCATCGTGCCGTTGATCGTGAGCGCCGTGCGCGCGCGGCCGGTGATGTCGATGGGCGACTCGCCGATCCGCAGATCGAACGACGTGCCGGCGAGTACGGCCTGCTCGGCGCGCGCGGGCGTCTGCGCCCACGCCGGCTCACGCAGCCAGCCGAGGCTGGCGGCGGCGCCGCCGAGGGCGAGTCCCTTCACGAACGTGCGCCGGGACGGGCGGGAGGGTGTGTCGTGACCGTACATCTGCATGACTCCGTATGCCGGGAAAGACGCAGGCCGCGCGGATGCCTTACACACGCGCAGCGGCAGGCCGGGCACACGTGTGCCGCGGCGTCTGTCACGACGGAATCAGATGCGGAGAACGGATGGGCGGCGGAGCGGAGGCGGCGGTGAGCCGCGGTCGTGCGTGACGCGCGCGGGGGCGTGCAGCGACGGAGCGAACGTCCACGTGGACACCGGCGCGACCACGCCGGCAGGGCCCATCCGCGAATCGGCGCGTGCTGCCGCCATCGACGGCGCGGCCGCGGTGAGTCCCTCCACGCAGCAGGCGGCGCCTGACGCCGTGAGCGTCGCGCCTGGTGCGGCCGGGGCTGCGGCTTCGTGATCGGGACAGCCCGCCTCGGGCGCGGCCACCGAGGCTTCGGGCGCGGCCACCTCTGCCATCACATGCCCGCGCATCCCCGGCATGCAGAGCGCCAGGCACGCGGCCAGCACGGCCGGCGTCGTCACGATGGTGACCACGGCGAGCAGACTGGCGAGCGGGCGCATCAGGCGGGCCACCTTCCGAGTATAGCGCCGCCAGGCGCCCGGCACGGGTTCAGCGGGATCGGCCGCGCCGGTGGGCGCGGCGTGCGCTACGATGATCCCGTGCCCACACCCGAGCCGCCCTATTCCGCTGGCCCCCTGCAGATGTGGCGCGACTTCTGTGTCGCCTTCGGCCAGGCCTGGGAAGGCTACAAGAAGACGCCGCCCGGCTGTTGAGGGATCGATCCAGTGGCCTGGGAGCAGGCCACACGCGAGCGCTGGGAAGCGCGACAAGCCGCCGCGAAGACGAAGTGAGCCGCCGGCCTAGCTGACGGCCGACGTATGCGCATCGAGAACGTCGTCCCCGCCGACGCGGCGCCCGAGGCGCTCTTCCGCCAGGCGGCCGCGGTCTCTCCCGATCAGTCGTAGTATTCGCGGCCGAGGTGCGTGATGAGCTCCTCGCCCTTGAGATACCGCAGCGTGTTCTTCAGCTTCATCAGCTGGATGAACAGGTCGTGCTCCG
>JBIKUN010000037.1:0-31936 GCA_044347565.1 Vicinamibacterales bacterium
GCGCGGGCTGGCCGTCGACAGCGCCACCTTCGAGACGAGCCGCTCGAGATCGAGCACCACCTTCAGCGTGTCGCGCACCTTGCCGCGGTCGGCGGCGCGGAAGGCCAGTTCCTCGACCGCGTCGAGGCGTTCGCGGATGCGGTCGAGCGAGACGAGCGGCGCGATGAGCCAGCTGCGCAGGAGCCGGCCGCCCATCGGCGTGACCGTGCGATCGATCTCGTCGAGCAGCGAGCCGCTGCGGCCACCCTTCGACGACTCCACCACTTCGAGGTGCTGCAGCGTCGTGGGATCGACGAGCAGGCGGTCGGCCGTTTCGCGCAGGCGGATGGTGCGCACGTGCGCGAGATCCGCCTTCTGCGTCTCGCGCAGGTAATGCACGAGGGCCCCGGCCGCGGCCACCGCCGCCGGCCGCGCGTCGAGGCCGAAGCCCTGGAGCCCGGCCACGCGGAGCTGCTCGCAGAGCGTCGCGCTGGCGCGCGCCGCATCGAACGTCCAGCCGTCCACCGGCGTCACGACGATCTTCGCGGCGGCCACCGACGGCAGTGCCGCGGCCACGTCGACGCCGGCGGCCACGACGATCTCGCGCGGGTGCAGCACGGCGATCTCGTCGTCGAGCGCCTGCCGCGCGGCCGGTCCGGAGAACTCCGTGGCCTGGAACTCGCCGGTCGAGAGGTCCAGCAGCGCCACGCCGAGCCGCTGCTGCGGCCCCGGGTTCTGTTCGAGGCCCGTGGCCGCGAGCAGGAAGGCCGGCTCGCGCGCGTCGAGGTACGAGGCATCCGCCAGCGTGCCGGGCGTGATGACGCGCACGACGTCGCGCTTCACGACGCCCTTGGCCTTCTTCGGATCTTCGACCTGCTCGCAGACGGCGACGCGGTGGCCGAGCTTGACGAGGCGCGTGATGTAGCCGTCGGCGGCGTGGAACGGTACGCCGCACATCGGCACAGCAGCGCCGGTGGGATCCTTCGAGCGCGACGTGAGCGTGAGATCGAGCGCGCGCGCGGCGACCAGCGCATCTTCGTAGAAGAGCTCGTAGAAGTCGCCCATGCGGAAGAGCATGAGCGCCAGCGGGTACTGCCGCTTGGCCTCGAGGTACTGCCGCATCGCCGGCGTGGTCGTGGCGCCGAGCGTGGGCAGGGGAGGGGCGGAGTCAGGAGCGGGAGACAGGGATACCTCGACGGGAGCCGACCGGCGGGC
The DNA here is from genome assembly GCA_044347565.1 of Vicinamibacterales bacterium. GTDB lineage: Bacteria > Acidobacteriota > Vicinamibacteria > Vicinamibacterales > UBA2999 > CADEFD01. The sequence continues at coordinate 1,195 of JBIKUN010000037.1, forward strand.
GCCGGCCGCCGCGCCGTCGAGTATAGTCGGGTTGCCGCGAACGCGGCGCACGCATGTGGGTGCTGGCCCTCGACACGACTTCCCGCGACGGCAGCGTCGCCCTGCTGCGCGACGACACCGTGGTGCTCGCGCGGCCGGGTGACGCGCGCGTCTCGCACGCCGAACGGATTCCCGCCGACCTGCGCGCGATCCTCGCCGATGCCGGCCTCGCGCTCGCCGCGGTGGACGTCTTCGCCGTCGCCACCGGGCCCGGCGGCTTCACCGGCCTCCGCATCGGCCTCGCGGCCGTGCAGGGCGTCGCGCTCGCGCTCGATCGCCCGACGGCCGGCGTCCCCTCGCTCGACGCGCTCGCGTGGGACGTGCTCGATCGCAGGCCGGACGCGGCCACGGCCGGCGCGTGGATGGACGCGTCGCGCGGCGAGGTCTTCGCGGCCGCCTTCACCCGGCCGTCCGCCGCGACCCCGCCGGGCTGGCCGCTCACGCCGCTGGCTCCGGCAACGGCCGCGTCACCGGCCGCCACGCTCGCTGCGTGGCGCACACAGGTGCCTGCCGGCGCGGCCGTCGCCGCCGCCTGCCAGCCGGCCGCCGCCGGTGAGGCGCAGGCGGCGGGCTACGTCGTGGTGCCGCCGGCCGACCATCTGGCGGCAGTCGTCGGACGCCTCGGCTGGCGCCTCCATCAGCGCGGACGCACGGGGCCGCCCGCCGGCCTCGCCCCGGAGTACGTGCGCCGGCCCGACGTCGAGATCGAACGCGACCGCAAGCGCGCGGCCGGGCTCGCCGGATGATCACGTTCGACCGCCTGACCTCGACCGCCGAGCTCGACGCCCTCCTCGCGCTCGACGACGTCTGCTTTCACCATCCGTGGACGCGCGCCGACTACGAACGCGAGCTCCAGGATCCGGCGCGCTGTTTCCTCTACGTCGTGCGCGTCGACGGCGCCATCGTCGGCTACTGCTCGTTCTGGCGGATCTTCGACGAGATCCACCTCAACAACTTCGCCGTGCATCCGTCGCATCGCCGCCAGGGCCTCGGGCGCGCGCTGCTGGCGCATGTGCTCGCTGAAGCCGCGGCGTTCGGCGCCCCGAACGCCACACTCGAGGTGCGGGCGTCGAACACGGCGGCCATCGCGCTCTACGACGCCGGCGGCTTCGTGCGGGCCGGGTTGCGCCGCGCCTACTACACCCATCCGGTCGAGGACGCGCTCATCCTGTGGCGGGGCCGTCCCGGACCGTCCTGAAGCGCCTTGAACCGCCAGGAGCGCGGTGCTAGAGTCGCCCCAATGGCCCCGGGCGCGTAGGGCGCCGGGGGAACGGGAAAGGGGCGGATGTCATGACCGACACCGAGGAAGCGCGCCGCCTGCTGCTCCAGAGCAGCGATGTCTACCGTCAGCTCACCTCCGACCACCACACGCTCGACGACCGGCTCAAGCTCCTGGCCGGCAAGCCCCATCTCACCGACCACGAACAACTCGAAGAAGTGCGTTTGAAGAAGGAGAAACTGCGCCTCAAGGACCAGATGGAGGCGATCGTCCGTCGCTACCAGGCCCCCGTCAGCCCGCGGCCACACTGAGGTCGCCCCGCGAACTCGGCGGCGCCGGCCGCGACCACGCCGGCGTCGCCCCCCTCACGCCCGGTCCCGGGCAACGGTACAATCTCCTGCATATGTTCGGATTCGATCGCGCCGGCTGGCCGTTCCTCCTCGGCGCCGTGGTACTTGCGCTCGTGGGCGCCTGGCTCGGCGGCCGCTGGTGGTCCCTGCCGGGCGTGGCCCTCGCCCTGACGTTCCTGTTCTTCTTTCGCGATCCCGAACGGCCGCTGCCGTCCGACCAGTCGCTCATCGTCTCGCCGGCCGATGGCCTGGTGATGGCGGTCGGCCCCGCCGGCGAGGGCGCGCCGCCCGGCGCCTGGACGCAGATCACGATCTTCCTGTCGCCGCTCGACGTGCACGTGAATCGGGCGCCCGTCTCGGGCCGCGTCACCCGCGTGACCCACAAGGCGGGGCAGTTCCTGCCGGCCTACAAGCCCGAAAGCGGCGCCGTGAACGAGCAGTCGGAGATCTGGGTGGACCACGACGGCCGCACGGCCGTCTACCGTCAGGTCGTCGGCCTGCTCGCGCGCCGCGTCGTGGCGCGCGTGAAGGAAGGCGACACACTCGTCGTCGGCCAGCGCGTGGGCGTCATGAAGTTCGGCTCGCGCATGGACGTCTTCCTCCCGCCGGGGATTCCCGTCGCGGTGAAGAAGGGCGACCGCGTCGTGGCCGCCGAAACCATCCTGGGACGGTGGACCCCGGCATGAGCCTGCACGACGTGCCGACGACGCCACCGCCCGAGCGGCGCGGCCTGCGCCGCGGGGTGTTCCTGCTACCGAGCCTCTTCACGGTCGCGAATCTCTTCTGCGGCTGGGCGTGCGTGGTCTACGCCATGCGCGGCGAGTTCCACACGGCGGCGCCCTTCATCGGCTTCGCCGTCGTGCTCGACATGCTCGATGGCCGCATCGCCCGCATGACCGGGTCGTCGAGCGCCTTCGGCGTCGAGTTCGACTCGATGGCCGACCTCATCTCGTTCGGCATGGCGCCGGCGGCGCTGACGTTCCAGTGGGGCCTGCAGCCACTCGGCCGCCTGGGCTGGGCCGTGGGCTTCCTGTATCTCGCCGCCGCCGCCGTGCGGCTCGCGCGCTTCAATATCCAGCACGTGACCGACAAGCGCTACTTCGTCGGCATGCCGAGTCCCTCGGCGGCGGGTGTGCCGGCGGCCACGATCTTCTTCGTGGGCGACGGGCTCACCGAACGTGGGCCGGCGCTGCTGGCCCTCGTGATGCTGGTCGTGCCGGCGCTGCTGATGGTGAGCACGTTCCGCTTCCGCAGCCTGAAGACGATGAACCTGTCGTCGCCGGTGAACTCGAAGGTGCTCATCGTGGTGGCGGCCGCCATCGCGCTCTTCACGACGTCGCCCGACGTCGTGCTGCTCGTGCTGGCCTACGGGTATCTCGTGTCGCCGATCATCGAGTGGGCGGCCACGCGCGGCAGCCGCAAGCCGGCGGCCGCGGCGGCCCAGGCCCTGATGGATCCGCCACCCGCCGAACCGCCGCAGGATCCGGCGTCGCCCCCGGGGCTCTGACGCGCCGCGCGGCTCAGGCCGCCGGCAGCCACATCGACACGGTGGTGCCCACGCCCTGCGTGCTCGCCACCGCGATCGTGCCGCCGTTCAGCTCGACGTTCCGCCGCGCGATCGTCAGCCCCAGGCCGGTGCCGGTGGCCTTGGTGGAGAAGTAGGGCTCGAAGATCCGGCCAAGCGCCGCGGCATCCATCCCCACGCCCGAATCCACGACGTCGATGCGGACGCGGCCCGCGTCGGCCGGTTCCGCCCGCACGACGAGCCGGCCCTCGCCGGGCATGGCGTGGAGCGCGTTCTCGATGACGTTCGTGAGCGCGCGCGCCAGCAGCACGCGGTCCACCTGCAGGGTCAGCGCCTCGGCGCCTTCGTGGGTGAGCGTGATGCGGCCGGCGAGCGCCGGCACGTAGGGCGCGAGGATCTCCTCGAGCAGCGGCGCGAGCGGCGTGGCCACCGGCCGCGCCTGCGGGGCGCTCGCGAAGCTCGAGAACTCCGAGGCGAGCTGCCGCAGCAGCCGCACCTGCAGCAGGATGTTGTTCACGCAGTCGTCGACGAGCGCACCGAGCGGACGGCCGCGGTCGACGTGCACGCGGCGCAGGTGTTCGGCGTTCAACTGAATGGGCGTGAGCGGATTCTTGATGTCGTGCGCCACCTGGCGCGCCATCTCGGCCCAGGCTTCGAGGCGATTCGTACGTTCGAGCTGCGTGCGCTGGCGGCGCAGGTCGTCGGCCATGCCGTTGAACGCCTCGACAAGCCGGCCCAGTTCGTCACTCGTACGCACGAGCACGCGGGCGTCGAGGTCGCCGGCGGCGAGCCGCCGCGTGGCCCGCGTGAGACGGCTCACCGGGTCGGAGATCCGTTCGGCCGCCCAGTAGCCGATCGCCGAGCCGAGCAGGATGAAGGCAATCGCCGCGAGCAGCACGCGCCGGTCGAGTTCGTCGACCTGACGCTCGATGCCGCGCTGGCGCAGCGTGAGCGGCACGCTCACGATCGCCTGCTCGTCGTCGACGCGCACGAGCGCCGAGACCACCTGGTATTCGTAGTCACCGACCGACTCGCGGGCGAGGTAGGTGGGCCGTCCTTCGAGCACGAGCGCGCGGTAGGTGTCTCCAGGCGTGCGGGTGGGCAGCAGGCCCGAGGCGAAGAGCGTGCGTTCGCTCGAGGCGAGGAGCCCCGTGCCGGCGAACACGTTGATGTCCTCGCCGATGACGCGGCTCAGCCACACGAGCAGGCTGTCGTCGAGCACCGGCAGGTTGGTGGCGCCGCGCGACTCGATGGCGGCAAAGTCTTCGACGACGCGGCTCGCCGAGAGCACGGTGCGCGTGGCCTCGCGTTCGATGTCCTGGCGCAGCGACGTGGCCATGTAGGCGCGGGTCACGAGCGCGAGCGCCACGACGGGCACGACGACGGCGGCGACGAAGGCGAGGAAGAGCGTGCGCGAGAAACTCGCCCGTACTTCGCGGAAGAGCGCGCGGCCCGACACCGGCGGGCGGCCGCCGATGCGGGCGCCGATCGACACGGCCACGAGCAGCACCGCGAAGATCACGCTCGTGAGCGCCACCAGTTCGGCGACGTTCGACAGGTGGGCGAGGAGCGACGGCCGGGGGGAGCCGATGGCGTAGATGGCGCCGCGGTCGCTCAGCAGATACACGTCGGAGACGACGCCGTGATCGTCGATCGCCGCCCAGAACGGCTCGCGCGACGTCGCCAGACGATCGAAGAGCGGTTCGGGCAGCGTCCACGCCTCGCCGCCCGAGACGTAGAGCGGGCGACGGCTCCAGCCGTAGACGACGAAGGCCACGTCGTCGCCGGCGCGGCTTTCGCCGGCGGCCACCGCGGCCTCCGACGCGCCGAGGATGGCCACGTACGGATTCTGCGCGGCGAGAAACGGCAGGTTGGCGTAGTCGAGCACGACGTGCACGACGATCGAGCCGACGACGCGTCCATCGACGCACACCCCGCGCCCGGCGTGGAGCAGCCGCCGCTCCTCGGCGAAGAACGGCGAGACTTCCTCGAAGAGCTCCCAGCCGCAGGTCGTCTCCTGCCACGCCTGATCGACCGACGTCTCCGGCAGGTTGAGCGCGAAGCGGCTCACCATGCGGCCGCCGCCGTCATAGAGTTCGACCGACGACGTCAGGCGGCGCGTGGCCAGCGTGGTGCGCGACCACACGAGGAAGGCAGCGTCGGTCGGCACGTTCCCGCTCGGCGCCGGCACCGAGGCGCCGACCAGATCGGCCAAGTCGCTCGAGCGATCGAGTTCGGCGAGCGCCGCGCGCAGCGAGCGCTGCAGATCCTGGCGCTGATCGGCCACCTGGCGGGCGATGTCGCGCACGATGAGGCCCTGGTGGCTGGACGCGGCGGAGACGGCCAGCGACGGATAGGCGGCGAGCGACGGCACCGCCAGCGCGGCGAAGACCACGACGAGACGCGCCGGCTGCGAGCCGCGGCGCAGGGTGCGGAACGCGGCGTCGAAGGCGGCCACGAGCACGAGCACGCCGGCCACGAGGCCGAGGTCGACCGCCGTGGCGGTGCCCGTGCCGCCGGCCCGGGCCACCACCGCCGCGCCGAGGCCGGCGACGAGCAGTCCGAGGCCAGAGACGCCGCGCCGGCGCGCGCACGTCAGGGCGGTGCAGGCGCGGATTGTCGCGCCTGCCACGAGGGCGGCGGCGGCGTGCAGGAACACGAGGCCCGACGTCGCGGCCAGGCGCGCCGGCTCGAAGGGCGCGAGCGCGAAGCGCGCCGCCTCACCGATGTCGACCGGGAGCGCCGCGGCCAGCAGGGCGTCGTGGCGCAGGGCCGCCGCGCCGATGAGCGCGCCGCCGGCGAGGTGGATGAGCAGGCACCACGGCTGACCGGCGCGGGTGACGCGCCGGAGGGTGCGCCAGCGGTCGACGACGCCCGCCGCAAGGGCGGCCAGGGCGAAGGCCACGAGTGCGCCCAGCGCGAAGCGCCCCTCGCGCGCCCAGACCGGCGCGGCGGTGTCGAGGCCGCGGGCCGCCATGAGGCCGGTCACGACGACCACGACCGCCATGAGCGCGCTCACGCCGAGATACGCGCCCGTCGTGCGCGCCATCGTCCGCCAGTCGGCGAGCGGGCCGAGCAGCACCGCGAGCCCGAGCGCCGCCGTGAGCCAGACGAGCGCGCTCACCGTGGCGTCGGCGCCGGCCCGGGCGGCGGCGAGCGCGTCGGGCGCCAGCCGCGCCGTGCCGAGCAGCGCGCCGGCCTCGGTCGTCACGTCGAAGGCGTCGGGATCGGCGTCGTGTGGCACGGGCGGGCCGACGACGACCGGCGCAATCGGCGTCGCCCACTGCGCCAGCCCCACCGGGTCCCCGGGCGTCGCCGTGAGGGTCGAGACGGTAGCCTCGGCAACCACGCTGCCGATGCGCCGGCTGGCGTTCTCCGCCGCGAACACCGGCCCCACGCGGGCGAGCCGCACGCCGAGCGGCGTGGGCAGCAGGAACGTGGCCTCGCCGGCGTTCAGGCGCGAGGCCGGGAGCGTCGACGGGCGGCCGTCCCAGGCGAGAGGCGCGCCGTCCACGCCGTAGACCGTGAGCGCGGCAATCCGCCCGGCGTCGCGGCGGTCGTCGAGCGCGACGGCGGCAAAGAGGCGCGTGATGCTCGGGCCATCACCGCCGGCAGCCCGTTCGACGAGCGCGCCCTCGGCCGTAACCTCGGCCACCGCGGCGTCGAGGGCGGCGGTGAGCCGCGCCATGCGCGCCCGGGCCTCCGCTTCGACGAGGCGCCGCGTGTCGGCCGGCGTCGGCCCGAGGCGCTGGCGCGACCACTGCCAGCCGCCGCCCCAGACGACCGCGAGCGCCACGAGCACGAGCGCCCCCACCCTCACGAGCGCGCGCACGACGGGCGGGGGACAGGACATGGAGACGCCGTCCATTCTTGCAGGGCGCTCCGCGCCCCGACAAGACGAATCCCGCCGAACACGTTTGGTATAGTGCTGACACCCACCACCGATGGCGCTCCTCGCCTCTCCAAAGCTGGCGCTGAAGCGCGGAGCGCTGCTCACCGCGGCGAACTGGCAGGTCGTCGTGCTCCAGTGGGTGGCCGATTCGGTCTTCACGGCGCTCCTCGCCGTGCCGGTCGTGGGCGGCGCCGCGCTCGTCGTGCTCACCTCGGGCCTCGCGCCGCAGGATCTCCTCGATCAGGGACTGTCCCGCGCCGTGCCGGCCGTGGCGGCGGCGCTTCTGGCGCATCCCATCGCCCTCGCCGCGTTTCTCGCCGCCGTGTTCGTCGTGCTGCTCGGCGGCTCGCTGTTCATGGCGTTCGTGAAGGGCGGCGCGATTGCCGTGCTGGCGCTCGCCGAGCAGGACGCCGGCCCGATCGAGCATCCGCCGCTGCACCTCGCGGCGGTCAGCCGCAGCGGACGTTTCCGGCTCGAAACGGCGACGACCGGCGCACAGCGGCTTTTCGGACGCTTCGCGCGCCTTGGCTGCGGCCTCTTCGTCGCCTACGGCGCGATCGGCGCCCTGTCGCTCACGACGATGGTGTCCCTCGGCACGCCCGAGTCGGCGTGGGACGGGGCGCGGATCTTCGGCGTGACGCTCACCGTCATCGCCGCCTACACGGTCGTGAACCTGCTGTACCTGCTCATGCAGCTCGCCGTCGCCGTGGATGACTGCGGCGCCGGCACCGGCGTGGCGCGCACGCTGACGTTCCTGATGCGGCGCCCGCGCGAGGTGGGGATCGTCTTCGGCGTCGTCTCGACACTCGTCGCGCTCGGTACGGCCGCGTCGTTCCTCGCCACGGCCGCCCTGGGCCTCATCGCGTTCGTGCCATTCGTCGGCCTCGCGGCGTTGCCGCTGCAGGTGGCCGCCTGGATGGTGCGCGGCCTCGTCTTCCAGTTCCTCGGCCTCACCGCCCTCGTGGCGTATCTGCGGCTCTACCGCGACGGCGGCGGCACCGGCGCCTGAGGCGGCGGGGGCGGCGGCTCGGGACTCGCCGTGCCCGGCAGGGCGCCGAGCGGCTCGACGGGCGGTTCGATGCGCGGCCCGAAGGCGATGAGCTGTCCGTCAGTCGACACGGCAGTGATGCGGGTGCCGGTCACGCGTCCGCCGACGCGGAAACGTGTCGAGCCAGCCACCTCGCTCGTGCTCGCCATCGAGAGCGTGGGCGTGCCCTTGACGGCGTCGTAGCCGGCGAGTTCCGTCGAGAACGAGGGCACGATGACCGTGCCATCGATGACCATCGGCGCGCCGGCCGGACGATGCGGCAGCGGGCGGCGCCAGCGCAGGTTGCCGTTGCCGCGGTCGAGCGCGCGCAGGATGTGATCGTAGGCGAGCACGTAGATGTGCGCCTCGTCGGCGGCGGCCGCGGCCACGATCGAGGCGCCCGTGCGCCAGCGCCAGCGCACGCGTCCGGTGCGCGGATCGAGGCTCCAGAGCACACCGGCCGAGGTGCCGACGAGCACCTGGTCGTCGAGCGCAGTCACGCCGGTGGCACGGCCCTCGGTGGCCCGTGTCCACACGGTCTGCCCGGAGGCCAGCGCCAGTGCCACTGTACGGCCGTCGTCGAGCCCGAGATACAGGTTGTCGAGTGCGGGGGCCGGCGCGACGTGCGCGACGGACCCAAGCGACACGCGCCACACGAGCTCGCCGTCGGCGGCACGGAAGGCCGCGAGATCACCGCCCTCGAAGGAGAGGATGAGCCACCCCGTGTCCCAGTAGGGCGGTGCGGCCACCGTGCCCGGCAACGTGCGCTGCCAGCGCACGGCGCCGGTCGTGGCCGCGAGTGCCCGCACGCCGCCGCGCACGACGACATAGACGAGATCGCCGCCGACGGCCGGGGCGTAGGGCGTGGCCGCCTCGACACGCCAGCGCGCCGCGCCGGTCTCGAGATCGCGCGCCGTGAGCGCGCCGTCACGCGTCGGCACGTAGGCGGTCGTCGCGTCGAAGCCGGGCGCGGTCGTGAGCGCGGTGTCCGCCGACGTGGCCCAGCGTACGTCCATCACACCGCCCGTGAGCAGGCTCAGATGCGCGGGAGGCAGCGCCGCGGCGGGGGCGCCGGGCACCGGCGCGGCCGGCCCCTGCGCGCGCGCCAGCGCCGGCATCAGGGCCAGCAGGGCCAGCAGCAGGGCCGTCCGGCGAACACGATATCCTGCGATGGCGACACGCGGCACCCCGATATAATACCGGCGACGCCCGCGTCCGCGCCGCGTCCGGCCCGCATCCTCGACCCGACACCCGTGGCACATCAGACCATCCTCGTTCTCGATTTCGGCTCACAGGTCACCCAGCTCATCGCGCGGCGCGTGCGCGAGGCGCACGTCTACAGCGAAGTGCACCCCTGCGACGTGACCGACGAGTGGGTGCGTGCTTACGCCCGCGATCATGCGCTCAAGGGCGTCATCCTCTCGGGCAGCCATGCGAGCACCTACGAGGCCCAGGACCTGCGGGCGCCGCAGGCGGTCTTCGAGCTGGGGGTGCCGGTGCTCGGCATCTGCTACGGCATGTTCACGATGGCCGTGCAGCAGGGCGGCCAGGTCGAGCCGAGCAGCCATCGCGAGTTCGGCTTCGCCGAAGTACGCGCGCATGGCCACGCCGCGCTCCTCGCCGGCATCGAGGACGGCCGTGACACGAGCGGCGAGGCCGTGCTGAACGTGTGGATGAGCCACGGCGACAAGGTGACGGCGCTGCCGCCCGGCTTCTCGCTCATGGCGTCCACGCCGAGCTGTCCGATTGCGGCAATGGCCGACGACACGCGCCGCTTCTACGGCCTGCAGTTCCATCCCGAAGTGACGCACACGCGCCACGGGGCGGCGATCCTGCGGCGGTTCGTCGTCGACATCTGCGGCGCCACGCCCGACTGGGTGATGCGCGACCACATCACCGAGGCGGTCGAGGCGATTCGCCGCCAGGTGGGCGACGAGGACGTGATCCTCGGCCTCTCGGGCGGCGTCGATTCGAGCGTGGCCGCCGCGCTCATCCATCGGGCCATCGGCGACCAGCTCACGTGTGTCTTCGTCGATCACGGGCTGCTCAGGCAGGACGAAGGCCGCCTGGTGATGGAGATGTTCGTCGGCCGACTGCACGCGCGCGTCATCCACGTGGATGCCAGCGCGCAGTTCCTCGGCCAGCTCGCCGGCGTCACCGACCCCGAGCAGAAGCGCAAGATCATCGGCCGCGAGTTCGTCGAGGTCTTCAAGGCCGAAGCAGCAACACTCAAGGCCGGCACCGGCGGCCACAAGGGTGCCACGTTCCTGGCCCAGGGCACGATCTATCCCGACGTCATCGAGTCGGGCGGCGCCAGGACGAAGAAGGCCGTCACGATCAAGAGCCACCACAACGTCGGCGGCCTGCCGGCGGAGCTCGGCCTGAAGCTGCTCGAGCCGCTGCGCGATCTCTTCAAGGACGAAGTCCGCGAACTCGGCATCGCACTCGGGCTGCCGGCCGAGATGGTGCAGCGGCATCCGTTCCCCGGACCGGGCCTCGGCGTGCGCATCCTCGGCGAGGTGAAGCGCGAGTACGCGGACCTGCTGCGCCGCGCCGATGCGATCTTCATCGAGGAACTCCGCCGCTGGCACGACGACGCCACCGGGCGCAGCTGGTACGACCTCACGAGCCAGGCCTTCGCGGTGTTCCTGCCGGTGAAGAGTGTGGGCGTGATGGGTGATGGCCGCACCTACGACTACGTCGTCGCGCTGCGCGCCGTGCAGACGTCCGACTTCATGACCGCCGACTGGGCGGAGCTGCCGTACGGCCTGCTGAAGACCGTGTCGCGCCGCATCATCAACGAAGTGCGCGGCATCAACCGCGTCACCTACGACATCAGCTCCAAGCCGCCAGCCACCATCGAGTGGGAGTAGGATGCAAGGCGGGGCTCGAGACTCGGGTCCCGGGGCCCGGGCCGCGCCATGTCTGACTTCGTTCACCTGCACTGCCACACCGAGTTCTCGCTGCTCGACGGCGCCTGCCGCATCGACGAGTTGCTCGACCAGGCGGCGGCGCTCAGGATGCCCGCGCTCGCCGTGACCGAACACGGCAACATGTTCTCGTCGGTGGTCTTCCACGACGCCGCCCGCAAGCGCGGCATCAACCCGATTCTCGGCTGCGAGGTCTACGTCGCGCCCGGCGATCGTCGCGACAAGTCGGGCACCCCGGGTGAGACCGCCAACCATCTCGTGCTGCTCGCCGAGAACGAGACGGGCTTCAAGAACCTCATCAAGCTCGTCTCGTCGGGCTACACCGAGGGCTTCTACTACAAGCCGCGTATCGACAAGCAGATCCTGGCGCAGCACAGCGAGGGCCTCATCGGCCTGAGCAGCTGCCTCAAGGGGGAAGTGGCGAGCGAGATCCGCACCGAACACGCCAGGCGGGCGCTGGCGGCGGCCGCCACCTACCGCGACATCCTCGGCGCCGGCAACTTCTTCCTCGAGATGCAGTACCAGGGCATCGAGGAGCAGCGCATCGTCAACAACGGCCTGCTGCCGATCGCCCGCGACCTGAACATGCCGCTCGTCGTCACGAACGACGTGCACTACCTGCACCAGCATGACAGCAAACCGCACGACCTGCTGCTCTGCATCGGCACCGGCAAGTCGGTGCACGACGAGAAGCGCCTCAAGTATCACGGCGACCAGTTCTTCCTGAAGACCGCCGCGCAGATGGCGACGGTCTTCGGCGACTACCCGGAGGCGATGCGCAACACGCTCGCCATCGCCGAACGCTGCAACGTCGTCATCCCCTCGGGCACCCTGCACGTGCCGAAGTTCGAGGTGCCATCGGAGTACACGCTCGACGACTACTTCGAGCACGTGTCGCGCCAGGGGTACGCGGATCGCCTGCCGCGGCTGCGCCAGCTCGCCGCCGACGGAAAACTGCGGCACTCGCTCGAGGAGTACGACGCGCGGCTCGACTACGAGATCGCGATGATCAAGCGCATGGGGTACACCGGGTACTTCATGATCGTCTGGGACTTCATCCGCTATGCCCGCGAACACGGCATCCCGGTGGGCCCGGGCCGCGGCTCGGCCGCCGGCAGCCTCGTGGCCTACTGCCTGCGCATCACCGACGTCGACCCGATTGACTACGACCTGCTCTTCGAACGCTTCCTGAACCCCGAACGCGTGTCGATGCCCGATATCGACGTCGACTTCTGCGAACGGCGCCGCGGCGAAGTGATCGACTACGTGACCCGCAAGTACGGCCGCGAGAACGTCTCGCAGATCATCACCTTCGGCACGATGAAGGCCAAGGCCGTCATCCGCGACGTCGGCCGCGTGCTCGACATGGCCTACGCCGACGTCGACCGCATCGCCAAGCAGATCCCGCCCGCCCTCGACATGACGCTCGCCAAGGCGCTCACCGAGAACCCGGTGCTGCGCGAGATGCGCGACAAGGATCCGCGCGTCAAGGACGTGCTCGATATGGGGCAACGCCTCGAGGGGATGTCGAGGAACGCCGGTGTGCACGCCGCCGGCGTCGTCATCGCGCCGGGGCCCATCACCGACTACGCGCCGCTCTACAAGAGCAACCGCGACGAAATCACGACCCAGTGGGCCATGAAGGAGGTCGAACGGGTCGGCCTGCTCAAGATGGACTTCCTGGGCCTGAGCACGCTCACGCTCATCCAGGACGCGCTCGCCGAGATCAGACGCACCGAGCACGTCGTCCTCGACATCGACGGCGTGCCGCTCGACGACGCGAAGACCTATCAGGTGTTCTGCGAAGGGCAGACCTTCGGCATCTTCCAGTTCGAGAGCTCGGGCATGCGCGAGCTGCTGCGCAAGTCGAAGCCGCAGCGTCTCGACGACCTCATCGCGCTCAACGCGCTCTACCGTCCCGGTCCGCTCAAGAGCGGCATGGTGGACGACTACGTCGCCCGCAAGCAGGGCAAGACCGAGGTCAGGTACGACCTGGCGGCGCTCGAGCCGATCCTCGCCGACACCTACGGCGTCATCGCCTATCAGGAACAGGTGATGCGGATCGCGGCGGTGCTCGCCGGCTTCACGCTCGGGCAATCGGACGTGCTGCGCAAGGCCATGGGCAAGAAGGACCCCAAGGTCATGGCCAAGCAGCGCGAGGCCTTCCTGGAGGGGACGAAGAAGAAGGGCATCAGCGAGAAGAAGGCCACGAAGATCTTCGAACTGATGGAGTACTTCGCTGGGTACGGCTTCAACAAGTCGCACTCGACCGCCTACGCCTTCCTGGCGTATCAGACGGCGTTCCTCAAGGCGAACTACCCGCGCCATTTCGCCGCCGCGCTCCTCACGATCGAAGCCGCCAACACCGACAAGCTGGCGCTCTACATCACCGAGTGCCGCGATCGCGGCATCGCCGTGCTGCCGCCTGACGTGAACGAGAGCCAGATGCACTTCTCGGTCGAGCCCGAAGGCGTCCGCTTCGGGCTCACGGCCATCAAGGGCCTCGGCGAAGGCGCCATCCAGGCCATCCTCGACGTGCGCGCGCGCACCGGCCGCATCACGGCCCTGCACCAGCTCGCCGAGGAACTCGACCTGCGCATCGCCAACCGGCGCGTGTTCGAAGCGCTGGTCAAGAGCGGCGCCTGCGACAGCCTGGTGCTGCCGGGGCCCGACGGCGCCCGCGTGCCGCCGGCCGTGGGCCGCGCGCGCCTCATGCGCGGCCTCGACCTGGCCCTCGAACACGGCGCCCGCGTGCAACGCGATCGCGAGCAGGGACAGGCGAATCTCTTCGGCGACGCCGTGCCCTCGTCCCCCGGGGCTCCCGACGGCAGCGTGCCGGACGGCCCGCCCTGGACCGAGATGGAGTGGCTCGCCAACGAGAAGGAAGCCCTCGGCCTCTATCTGAGCGGCCACCCCGTGGACCGCCACACGCCCGACCTGCGCGCCTTCGGCGCGCGCACCGTGGGCGACCTGCTGGGCCTCGAGGTGCCCGGGGCGGAAGACGGGCAGCCGGGCCGGCTGCTGCTCGAAGACGTGGCCGTGGGCGGCGTCGTGGCGGCCGTGCGCGCGCTCAAGACGAAGAAGGGCGACCCGATGGCCGTCCTCACGCTCGAAGACGCCCAGGGCTCGATTGAAACCGTCGTCTTCCCGGAGACCTACGGCCGCTTCCGGCACCTCATCGAAACCGGCGCGCTCCTGCTCGTGAAGGGCAAGTTCGAGCGCGACGAAGACTCCACACGTTTCCAGGCCAACGAACTGGCACCGCTCGAAGGACTGCGCGAGCGGATGGCCCGCTCGGTCAACATCCACCTGAACGCCACGGCCTCACGGTCCACGCTCGAAGCGCTGTGGGACGTGCTGGCGCAGCACCAGGGCGACCGGCCCATCGTCCTCGAACTGGAGGTGGCGCACGACACCCGGCGGCTGCGCGTGAAGGCCAACGTGACGCCGCAGATCCGGGTGAAGCCCTCCGAGCAGCTCATCACGGCCGTCGAGCGCGTCTGTGGCGCCGGCTCCGTCGTGCTGCAATAGACTGGAAGACCGATGCCTGACCTCCTCGAATTCGAAGAACCGATCGGCGTCCTCCAGAAGGAAATCGAGGCGCTCTCGATGCTGCCCTCGACGCTCGACCGGCAGCGCGACATCGCCCGCCTGCGCGACCGCATCCAGTCCATCCGCGGGGAACTCTACGAGTCGCTCACGCCCTGGCAGCGGGTGCTCGTGGCCCGCCACCCGGCGCGGCCGACGACCCTCGACTACGTCGAGCAGCTCTTCACCGAGTTCGTCGAGATCCGCGGCGATCGCCGCTTCGCGGACGACCACGCCATCGTCGCCGGGCCGGCCGTGTACCACGGCCAGCCGGTGATGGTCGTGGGGCACCAGAAGGGCAGCGACACCAAGCAGAAGATCTACCGGAACTTCGGCTACGCGCGGCCCGAGGGCTACCGCAAGGCGCTGCGTGCCATGCAGCTGGCCGAGAAGTTCGGCCGGCCGATCGTGTGCTTCGTGGATACGCCAGCGGCCTATCCGGGCATCGAGTCGGAGGAGCGCGGCGTCGCCGAGGCTATTGCCGTGAACCTGCGCGAGATGGCCGTGCTCGACGTGCCGATCATCGTCGTCGTGCACGGCGAGGGCGGCAGCGGCGGCGCCCTCGGCATCGCCGTGGGCGACCGCATCCTGATGCACGAGTTCGCCGTGTACAGCGTGATTCCGCCGGAAGGGTGCGCGGCGCTGCTCTGGCGCGACACCAACCGGAAGATCCAGGCGGCCGAGGCGCTCAAGATCACCGCCCCCGACCTGCTCGGCCTGGGCATCATCGACGAGATCGTGAAGGAGCCGGCCGGCGGCGCCCACACCGATCCGGCCGCGGCCGGAGAGTTCCTCGACGTGGCGCTTTCGAAGGCGCTCGCCGAGATCGGCGCCCTCGGCTCCGACGAACGGCTGGAGCGGCGCTACCAGAAGTTCCGCACGATGGGCCGCGTCGGCATCATCGAGGCGTAGCGGGTGGCCCCTCCGCTCGTCTGGAAACCACGCCCCTGCGACGAGGCGGCCGCGACGCGGCTCGAGCGCGAGCTCGGCCTGTCGCCGGTCGTCGCGCGGCTGCTCGCCATCCGCGGCCATCACGACCCCGAGCTGGCCGATCGTTTCCTGCGGCCGTCACTCTCGCACCTGCACGACCCGTGGCTCATGACCGATCTGGCGCCGGCGGTGGACCGTCTGCTGGCTGCCGCCTCGCGCCGCGAACGCATCGTCGTGCACGGCGACTATGACGTCGACGGCGTGACCTCCACCGTGATCCTGCGCCGCGCGCTGGAGCTGCTCGGCGCCGATGTGGCGCACTTCATCCCCGAGCGGCTGCGCGACGGTTACGGCCTGCAGCCGGCCAGCATCGAGCGGCTGCACGCCGAGGGCGCGAAGGTCATCGTGTCGGTCGACTGCGGCATTCGCGCCCCGGAGGCGGCCCGTCGCGCCACCGAACTGGGCATCGACCTCATCATCACCGACCACCACGAACCCGACACCGAGCTGCCGAAGGCGGTGGCGGTGGTCAATCCGAAGCGCCACGACTGCCGGTATCCAGACAAACACCTCGCCGGTGTCGGCGTGGCCCTCAAGGTCGTGCAGGGGCTGTGCCAAAAAGCGGGCAAGGACGGCTGGCTGAACGCCTTCGTCAAGATTGCCGCCATCGGCACCCTGGCCGACGTCGTGCCGCTCGTCGGCGAGAACCGCGTCATCGCCAAGCTCGGGCTCGAGCAGCTCACGCGCGGTCCGCACAAGGTGGGCCTGCGCGCGCTCCTCGACGTCTCGGGCCTCGCCGGCAAGACCATCGACGCGTATCACATCGCCTTCATGGTGGCGCCGCGGGTGAACGCCGCCGGCCGCATGGCCAGCGCCGACATCGCCACGCGGCTGCTGCTCGCCGCCGACGAATCGCTCGCCGAGGAAGCCCAGGCGCTCGCCCAGCAGCTCGACGCCGAGAACACGAAGCGCCGCAGCGAGGAGCAGGACATCGTGGTTGCCGCGAAGAAGGCGGTCGACACCGACCCCGACATCGGCGCCCACACCGTGCTCGTCGTCGGCGGCGAGGGCTGGCACCGCGGCGTCATCGGCATTGTGGCCTCAAAGCTCGTCGACGCCTACTACCGGCCGGCGATCGTGCTCTCCGTGGAACACGGTGTGGCGCACGGCTCGTGCCGCAGCATTCCCGGCTTCGACATCCTCGCCGCGCTCGAATCGTGCGCGCCGATGCTGCAGCGCTTCGGCGGCCACAAGCAGGCGGCGGGTCTGCAGCTCGACGCCGCGCGCATCCCCGAGTTCCGCCGCGCCGTGAACGACTTCGCGCACGCCGTGCTCGGGCCCGACGACCTCAGGCCGAATCTCTCGCTCGACGGGCCGCTCGACTTCGACGCCCTCACGCCGAAGGTCGTGAGCGATCTCATGGCGATGGCGCCCTTCGGCCTCGCGAACCCGAAGCCGCTCTTCACGGCGGCCGGGGTCGAGGTGGTGGACGGCCCGCGCCGCCTCAAGGAACGCCATCTCAAGATGTCGCTGCGCCAGCGCGGCAAGACGTTCCGCGCCATCGCCTGGAACGCCGTGGAGAAGGAAAGTGTGATTGCCGGCGCCGCTAGCGGCCTCGAAGTGGCCTACGCGCTCGAACAGAACGAGTTCAACGGCAACACCTACACGGAGCTCCGCCTCTCGGACGCGCGTCGCGCGTGAGGCGCGGCACCCGCTGGCCGCAGACGCGGCCCCTGGCGCGCGGCTTGCGCCGCTTCCGCCTATCCGTCACCATGGGGCGAGGACACGTGTCGTGACGTCGTGGCAACGCCGAGGGCGCCTGATCGCAGGGGCCGTGGCCCTGGGGGTCGCGGTGAGCGCTTATTGGCTGACGACCGCCCGCCGCACGCCGCCGCCGGCGCCGCCGGTGACGCCACTGGCACCCACGGTGACTGCGCGTGTGACGTCGGGCGAGGCCGAACAGACGAGCGGCCAGCGGCAGGACTTCGCCCTCGAGTTCCGCGAGCAGGTGCAGTATTCCGACGGCCGATCCGTGGCGAGCAACTTCGTCGCCACGGTCACGCGGCCCGGCAACCGCCGCTTCGTCATCACCGCGAAGGAAGGCACCATCGGGCCGGGGCAGACATCGCTCGACATGAACGGCGACGTGCGGCTGCAGTCGGCCGATGGCCTCGTGGCGACAACACCGACGGCCAGCTACGCGCAGGGCGAAGGCATTCTGCGCGCGCCAGGGCCGGTCACCTTCGAACGCGGCAAGACCCACGGCAGCGGCGTCGGCTTCACCTACGACAAGCAACGCGACACGATGTGGGTGCTCGACAAGGCCGTGGCGCACGTGGCCGGCGGCGACACCACCGGTGACATGGACGTCACCTCCGGAGCCTTCGGCGAAGCCCGCCGTGATCGCTACATCCGGCTCGAGCGGCAGGCCACGGTGACGCGGCCCGGCCAGACCTTCGCCGCCGACGACATGATGGTCTACCTGCTGCCGGATCGCGACGAGCCGGACGCGATGGAGCTGCGCGGCAGCGCCCGCATCAGCGGCGGCACGGGCTTCGGCAGCCTGCGCGCCATGGAGGCGCGAGACATCAACCTCGACTACGCCGACGACGGCCGCACCGTGCAGCACGTCACGCTCTCGGGCCGGGCGAGCATCACCCTGGCCGGCGCCGCGCCGGGGCAGGCGGGCCAGCGCCTCGCCGCGGAGTTCGTCGACCTCGCGCTCGGGCCCGACGGCGCCATCACGAACCTCGCCGCGCGGGAGCGCCTGCAGGTGTCGCTGCCGGCCGCCGGCGCCACGCCGGCGCGCACGATCCGCGCCGACGAACTCACGGGCGATGGCGCCGCCGGTGCCGGCCTGACGGCGATGCGGTTCACCGGCAACGTCGACTTCCGCGAGGGCGGCACGGCGCGCACACCTCCGACGCGGCTCGCGACGTCGGCCACGCTCACGCTGGCGCTGTCAGCCGCCGGTGCGCCCGAACGCGCCAACTTCGGCGGCGACACGACCTTCGAAGACGGCTCGCTCAAGGCGACGGCGGCCGAGGCCCGCTATCTCATGGCCGAAGACCGGCTCGTGCTCGTCGGGAAACCCGGCGCCGCGCCGCGTGTGACCGACACCGGCCTGCAGGTGGAGGCGACCGACATCGCGATTGGCCTCGCCACCAACGCCGTCTCGGCCAGCGGCGCCGTCTCGAGCGTCATGCAACCCGCGGCCACGCGCAGCGGCACTGGCGCCGCGCGCACGCCGGCGCTGCTCGCCGACGACCAGCCCCTCTTTGCGAGCGCCGCCACGCTCGAGTACGACAGCCAGTCACGCAAAGCCACCTATGCCGGCCGGGCGCGGCTGTGGCAGGGCCCGACCGATATCCGCGCCGAGTCGGTGACGCTCGACGAGCAGCGTGGCGACCTGGCGGCCGCCGGCGGCGTGACCTCGACGCTGAATCTCGCCGCGGCCGATGGCGCCAGCGCCCCGGCCCGTGGCACCATCGCGCGCGGCCAGACGCTGCGCTACGACGATGCCGCCCGCACCGCGACCTATACGACCGGCGCCCAGATGAGCGGGCCGCAGGGCGACCTGAAGGCCGACCGCATCGTCCTCGTGCTCGCCGCGGCCGCCCGCACGCTCGAGCGCATCGACGGCGACGGCGCGGTCGAAGCCCGGGTCGCCGCGCGTGATGCCCGCGGCGCGAAGCTCGTCTATCACGCCGCGGATGAGCGCTACGTGCTCACGGGGGCGCCCGTGCGCTTCACCGAAGCCTGCCGTGTCACCACCGGCCGCACGTTGACCTTCTTCGGCACGGCCGGTAAGCTCATCGTCGACGGCAACGAAGCGGCCCGCACCGTGACCACGGGCGGCGGCGCCTGCGTGCCACCGCCCCAGTGACCCCACTCCCGTCCCCTGGTTCCGCCACCGCCACGCCGGCTGCCGCCCCGACGGCCACCCTGCGTACGGACGCCCTGACCAAGAGCTACAGCGGCCGCACCGTGGTGCGCGGCGTGAGCCTCGAGATCTCGGCCGGGGAAGTGGTGGGGCTGCTCGGCCCGAACGGCGCCGGCAAGACCACGACGTTCTACATGACGGTCGGCCTCGTGGCCCCCGACAGCGGCCGGGTGCTGCTCGATGAATACGACGTCACCGACGATCCGATGTACATCCGCGCCCGGAAGGGCGTGGGCTACCTCCCGCAGGAGCCGTCGATCTTCCGCGGGCTGACCGTCGAACAGAACCTGCTCGCCATCCTCGAAACGCTGCCGATTTCGGCCGCCGAGCGGCGCACTCGGCTGGCCGACCTGCTCGACGAACTGGGCCTGACGCACCTGGCGAAATCCGCCGCCTACACCCTGTCGGGCGGCGAGCGGCGGCGCGCCGAGATCACCCGCGCGCTCGTGATGTCGCCGCGGTTCATCCTGCTCGACGAGCCCTTCGCCGGCATCGACCCGATCGCCATCTCCGACATCCAGCAGATCATCTTCCAGCTGAAGGCCCGCGGCATCGGCGTGCTCATCACCGACCACAACGTGCGGGAAACGCTGCGGATCACCGACCGCGCCTACATCGTGACCGACGGCACGATCTTCAAGGCCGGCACCCCCCAGGCGCTGGCCTCGGACGACGAGGTCCGGCGAATCTATCTCGGACAGGACTTCCGTCTCGACTGAGCCAGTCGTTTTGCCTGTCACGATTCTTGCAAAGGGCTGCTAGAATCTCTGCTCGGGCCCCGGGAGCCCACATGCGGGCTCCCCGGCATCGTCCATGGCCATTCACCAGAAGCTCCAAGCGAAGCTCTCGCAGAAGCTCATCCTGACGCCGTCGCTCCAGCAGGCGATCAAGCTGCTGCCGATGTCGACGCTCGAGCTTGCGGACATGCTCAACCAGGAGGTGGTCGAAAACCCTCTCCTCGAAGAGATTCCCAGTGAAGACCTTCAGGCCGCCGAGGCCCAGCCGGCCACCGACAAGGCCGACGAGCAGGACGCCCAGCGCACCGAGGGCAAGGCCGACAACTGGGAAGACAACGACTACGAGTACTTCTTCAGCGACTACCTCGACGACGGCTACCGCTCGCGGGTGCCCACGGAGGTGAAGGAGTTGCCGCCCATCGAGAACACGCTCTCGACCGGATCGTCGCTGACCGACCACCTGGAATGGCAGCTCTCGCTCAAGTCGGACGACCCGACGGAACGGGCCATCGGCTCGGCCATCATCGGCAACCTCGACGACAACGGCGAGCTCGTCGCCTCGGTGAGCGAGATCGCTCAGATGGGCCCCTGGCCGATCGATACGGTGGAGCAGGTGCTGCGCCTCGTGCAGGGCTTCGACCCGACCGGCGTTGCCGCCCGCGACCTGCAGGAGTGCCTGACGCTGCAGCTGCGCGCGCTCGGCCTCGAAGGCACACCCACCGAACGTATCGTCACCGACCACCTGCGGCTCCTGCAGAACCACCAGATCCCCGAACTCTCGCGCAAGATGGGCATGAGCATCGACGATCTGCGCGAGCACATCGAGATCATCCGGCACCTCGACCCGAAGCCCGGCGCCCGCTACAACGCGCGTCAGCCCGAGTACGTGATGCCGGATGTCTACATCCTGAAGGTGGACGACCAGTACGTGGCCGTGCTGAACGACGACGGCCTGCCGCAGCTGCGCATCAGCTCGTCGTACAAGCGCCTGCTCGACAAGGACCAGGCCGACGCCGACACCCGCACCTACGTAAAGGAGCGCTTCAACGCCGCCCGCTGGCTGCTGAAATCAGTGGAGCAGCGGCAGAAGACCATCCAGAAGGTCGCGACGAGCATCATCAACTTCCAGCGTGACTTCCTCGACCACGGCATCGAATACCTGCGGCCGCTCGTGCTGCGCGACGTCGCCAACGACATCGGCATGCATGAATCGACGGTCAGCCGTGTCGTGACGAACAAGTACATGCACACGCCCCAGGGCGTGTTCGAGATGAAGTACTTCTTCCACAGCGGCATCAGCAGCTCCTACGGGGATGCCGTGTCGTCGGTCACGATCAAGCAGCGCATCAAGAAGATCATCGAGGCCGAAGACCCCAGGAAGCCGCTCAGCGACTCGAAGATCGTCAGCATCCTGCAGCGGGAAGGTCTCGTGCTGGCGCGCCGCACCATTGCGAAGTATCGCGAAGAGCTTCGCATCCCGACCTCGAACCAGCGCAAGGTCCTGTACTAACCGCGACCACGAGCCATGCCGCCTCCGCCCGTCGTCACGGTGGGACATCTGCTGCGCGGCCGGGCCGACGCCTACGGGCTCGGTCTGGAGCTCATCGCCGGTGCGAGCGGCCTCGATCGGCCGATCACCAGTCCCTATATCCAGAAGACCGGCCTCGCGCTGGCCGGGTACCACGAGTACCTGCGCCCGGGCCGCGTGCTCATCTACGGCGACAGCGAAATCCGTTACCTGATCAGCCTGACGTCGGCGGCCCGCACCGACGCGCTGACGCGGTCGTTCGCCGCCGGCGTGCCCTGCGTGCTCATCTCGACCGACCTGACGCTGCCGCCCGAGGTGGCCGCCACGGCCGACGCCGCCAGCGTGCCACTGCTGCGCACGGCCATCTCGACACCGCTCGCCATCGGCAAGCTGATGTCGATGCTCGAGGATCGCCTGGCCTCGCGCGAGGTCGTGCACGGCGTGCTCATGGACGTGCTCGGCCTGGGCGTGCTGCTCATCGGCGACAGCGGCATCGGCAAGAGCGAATGTGCGCTCGACCTCATCGGCCGCGGGCATCGCCTGGTCGCCGACGACACCGTGGAAGTGCGCCGCCGCGCCGAGACGGTCATCATCGGCACGGCGCCGGCCGCCACCCGCTACGTGATGGAGATCCGCGGCCTCGGCCTCGTGAACGTGCGCGATCTCTTCGGCGTGGCCTCGACCCGCACATCGAAGCGCGTCGAGTTCGTCGTCGAACTCGAACGCTGGGACACGGCCCGCAACTACGATCGCCTCGGGCTCGACGACATCCACCATGAACTGCTGGGGCTGCGCGTGCCGAAGGTGACGATGCCGGTGGCGCCCGGCCGCACCGTGGCGACGCTGGTCGAAGTCGCCGCCCGCAACCAGCTGCTGCGCGCCCGCGGCATCCACACGGCGCGTGATTTCGTGAGCGCCCTCGACGCGCGGCTGGCCCGCATGGCGAGCGGCCACGACGACCCGGACGACTCCGATGAACTCGAGGCCGGAGGCGCCGCATGAGCAAACGTCCCCCCAAGCTCACGGCGCGGCCGTCACGCGCCGACTTCCTCGTCATCACCGGCCTCTCCGGCGCCGGCAAGTCGCAGGCGATTCACGCGGTCGAGGATCTCGGCTACTACTGCGTCGACAACCTGCCGGTGGCGCTGCTGCCCGAACTGCACGCGCTGCATCGCACGGACGAAGCCCTGGCCCGCGTGGCGGTGGTGGTCGACATCCGCGAGAAGCGTTTCCTCACGGCGTTCCCGGCCGTGTACGCGCGGCTGCGCGCCGCGGCCGATGTGCCGCCGTCGCTCATCTTCCTTGAGGCGAGCGCCGCCGTGCTGCACCGGCGCTTCAGCGAAACGCGCCGGCCGCATCCGATCGCGCCCGAGGAACCCATCGCCGATGCCATCGCGCTCGAACGCCGCAAGATGGGCCGCATCCGCGCCATGGCCGACGAGATCGTCGACACCTCAGACCTCACGGTGCACGAACTGCGGCATGTGTTCCTCGACCTGTCGCGCGATCGCAAGCAGCGGGCGACGCTCGTGCTCACCGTCGAGAGTTTCGGCTTCAAGCACGGCCTGCCGCTCGGAGCCGACCTGGTGTTCGACGTGCGGTTCCTGCCCAATCCGCATTTCATCCCGGCGCTCAGGCCGCAGACCGGGCGCGACCGGCCGGTGGCCGCGTTCCTCGCGAAGCAGGCGGCGGCGGGGCAGCTGCTGAAGCGCCTCAAATCGCTGCTCACGTTCCTCGTGCCGCAGTACATCGCGGAGGGCAAGAGTTACCTCACCGTGGCCATCGGCTGCACGGGCGGACGCCACCGGTCGGTCTACATCGCCGAGGCTTTGCGGCGGTCTCTCGGCGGGGTGCGCGGCGTGACCGCGCGCGTGCGGCACCGGGATCTCGGCCGCGAAAGGACGGGCGCATGATCGGAGTCGTCGTCGTCACCCACGGCCAGCTCGCGGCGGAACTCGTGAGCGCCGCCGAGACCATCGTCGGCGATCTGCCGCAGATGAAGGCCGTCTCGATCGGCTGGCACGAAGACGTGCAGGACGCCCGCCAGGAGATCGCGGCGGCCATCGCCGCCGTGGCGGCCCCCGAGGGGGTCATCATCGCCACCGACATGTTCGGCGGCACGCCCGCCAACCTCGGCATCACGTTTCTCGAGACGGGAAAGATCGAAGTGGTGACGGGCGTAAACCTGCCCATGCTCATCAAGCTGGCCGGCCTGCGCGACACGTCGAACGTCCTCGACGCGGCGCGGCAGATCCGGGAGCACGGACGCAACGCCATCTGGGTCGCTTCCGACCTGTTGAGCGGTGCCGGAGGAACGAGCGCGTGATACGTGACGACGTGACCATCGTGAACGCCCTGGGACTGCACGCCCGCGCCGCCGCCCGCTTCGTGCAGCTCGCCGGCCGCTTCCGCTCCAAGGTGCGGGTGAGCCGCGACGGCCGCCAGGTGGACGGCAAGAGCATCATGGGCATCCTGCTGCTCGCCGCCGCCAGGGGCGCGGTCATCACCATCAGCGCCGACGGCATCGACGAGGCAGACGCCCTGCAGTCGCTGGCGGCGCTCGTGCGCACGGGCTTCGGCGAGGATACGTGCAGCGACTGACGGGCATCCCCGTCTCGCCCGGCGTCGTCGTCGGGCGGGCCGTCGTGCTCACCGGCCACGCCGACGTGGTCCGGTTCCCGATTCCGCCCGACCGCGTCGAACACGAACTCGAGCAGCTCGATCAGGCGCGGGCGCGGTCGCACGCGCAGCTCGAAGAGATCCGCGCCCGCCTCGCCAGCGGGCCCGGCCACGATCTGGCGCCCCTCTTCGACGCGCAGCTCCTCATCCTCGACGACTCGATGTTCATGGGCCGGGCGCGCGACATCGTGCGCCACGACCGGGTGAACGCGGCGTGGGCGGTGCATCGCGCCTACGAGGAGCTGTGCGCCGTCTTCGCCACGGTGGAAGACCCGTACCTGCGCGAACGCGACAGCGACCTTGCCGACGTGGCCGGCCGCATCCGCATGAACCTGCGCCGGGCCGGCGGCTGGTCTGCCGATCTCCTGCGCGATGTCGACGGCCCAGCGGTGCTCATCGCCGACGAACTCACGGCGTCCCTCGCGGCGCAGATGGACTGGTCGCGCGTGCTTGGCTTCGCCACCGACGCCGGCGGCCGCACCCACCATACCGCCATCCTGGCGCGGTCACTCAAGGTGCCGGCTGTCGTCGGCCTGCGCGATCTGAGCCGGCGGGTGAGTCCCGGCACGGCAGTGGTCATCGACGGCACGTCCGGCACGGTCACGCTCGACCCGTCCCCGGCCGACATCGAGGACGCCCGCCGCCAGGCCCCGGCGCGGCGGCGCCCGGCCGGCGGCGACAGTTCGTTGGCCGCGTCCGTCCCGGCCCCGACGCTCACCGCGGACGGCGTCGCCATCCGCCTCGAAGCCAACCTCGAACGCCTCGAGGACGTGCCGGCGCTGCTCGAAGCGGGCGCCGAGGGCATCGGCCTCTTCCGCTCGGAGTTCCTGCTGGCCGAACGCTCACCAGAGCGGCTGACCGAAGAACGCCAGTACGAGATCTACCGCGAACTGCTGACGTCGGTGGCGCCGCGCCGCGTCACGGTGCGCACGTTCGACCTCGACGAGCGCCAGCTCTCGCGCTGGGCCGGCCGCGACCGTCGCGACACGCGTCCCGGACGCCGCGGCGTGCGCCTGGGCCTCGCGCATCCCGACGTGCTGCGCACACAGCTCCGCGCGCTGCTGCGCGCCGCGCCGCGCGGCCAGCTCCGCGTCATGTTCCCGTTCGTCACCTCGGTCGAGGAGATGCGCATGGCGACGGCCGTCGTGCGCGAAGTGGCCGACGAACTGGGCCAGCCTGGCGCCGTGCCGGTGGGCGCGATGGTGGAAGTGCCGTCGGCGGCGCTGGCGGCGGATCTGCTGGCTCGCGAGTCCGCCTTCTTCACGGTGGGGACCAACGACCTCATCCAGTACACGCTGGCCGTGGACCGCACCGACGAACGTGTGTCGGACCTCTACGAGCCGCTGCATCCGGCCGTCGTGCGGCTGCTGCGCCTCGTGCGCCGCGCCGCCACGCGCTCGAAGATCGACGCCTCGGTGTGCGGTGAGATGGCCTCGGACCCGGCCATGATCGGCCTGCTCATCGGCCTCGGCTTCCGCGAGTTCAGCATGACGCCGTCGGCGATCCCGGTGGCCCGGCGGCTCATTCAGGACGTCCGCGCCGCCGATGCCCGCCGCACGGCCGGCGAAGTGCTGCGCCTGGCCACGGCGGCCGACATCGAACAGCACCTCTTCGACGCGCTGGCGGCGGCCAGCCGCGGGTCCGTGCCGCGATGAGCGCGGTCGTGTGACAATCAGGACGAGAAGGAGATTCGCATCGTGACCGAGCCGCTCAAGCGGGTAGAGAAGCCGTGGGGCTACGAACTGTGGTGGGCCGTGACCGACAAGTACGTCGGCAAGGTGATCCACGTGAACAAGGGCCACGCGCTCAGCCTGCAGTATCACAACCGCAAGGACGAGACGATCTTCGTCTGGTCGGGAAAGATCCTCTTCGAACGCCAGGAAGGGGAGCAGCTCGTCGGACGCGAGCTCGTGAAGGGCGACGCCGTGCACGTCACGCCGCCCACCGTGCACCGCATGACCGCGCTCGAAGACAGCGACATCTTCGAAGTGTCCACACCCGAGACCGACGATGTCGTGCGCCTCGAAGACCGCTACGGGCGGCAGGGCACGTAACGGCGGGTCCCGGGGCTCGGGCCTGACACGAAAAAGGCCGGCGCGATGCGCCGGCCTTTCGTGTCTATCGGACGCGGCGGCCTAGAACGGAATGTCGTCGTCGGTTATCGCGCCGGCCGGCTGGCCCATCGGCTCGCCGTAGCCGCCGCCGTCGCCGCGGTCGCCGCGATCACCGCCGCGGCCGGCGCCGCCGCCGAGCAGCACGACCTTGTCGGCCTTGATCTCGGTGGTGTAGTGCTTCTGGCCGTCCTTCTCCCACTGACGCGTCTCGAGACGGCCCTCGACGTAGATCTGCTTGCCCTTGGTCAGGTAGGGCTGCAGCGTATCGGCTGTCTTGCCCCACAGCACGATCCGGTGCCACTCGGTCTTCTCCTGCTTCTGGCCGTCCTTGCCGGTCCAGTTCTCGGTGGTGGCGATGCTGAAGTTCGCCACCGACGCGCCGCTCGGCGTGGCACGCAGTTCGGCGTCACGGCCGAGGTTTCCCACCAGAATTACCTTGTTCACGCTGCCCATGGGTCGATGTCCTCGAGGAGAAAGACGTTGCAGGCGCCGGCGGCGCCGGGTCGTTACTGTGGCCTGGCGCGATTGAGCGCGTCGAGCCGCTGCTTGGCCAGGCGTCCGGCGTCAGTATCGCCGAGCGTCTTGACGAGATAGTCGTAGGCTTCGCGGGCGCGGTCCGGCTGGTTCAGGCGTTCGTAGACGAGGCCGCGCTTGTAGTATGCCTGCCCGGCCACGTCACTGCGCGGATAGGTCGAGATGAGGCGGCCGAAGGCCTCCACGGCTTCGGCCAGTTTGCCGCGCTGGTAGTAGCTCTCGCCGATGTAGTACTGCGCGTTGTCGGCGAACTCGCTCTTCGGGAACGACCGCACGTAGCTCGAGAAGCCTTCGACGGCAAGATCGTAGTTGCCGGCGGTGTAGTCGGCCCAGGCAAGGTCGTAGAGCCGGCTCGGCGACATCGCATTCGGACCGGTGGCCGGCGGCGTAGCCGTGGCCGGCGCGCCACCGGCGGCGGGCAGCGGCGCGGTGCCGGCCGCCGGGGCTGCCGGATCGCCCGGCAGGCCCTGGGCACCGGCCAGCGCGGCATCGGTCGTCGGCGTGGGCACGGGCATCGCGGCGATGGCGTCGCGCAGCGACTCCACCTCCTGCGAGAGAGAGGTGATGCGCACGTTGGTGTCGTCGACCCGCTCGCGCACGACGCGGATGTCGCTGCCCATCGTCTCCGACTGCAGCTTTGCGTCGGCGAAGGTCTTCCGCGTCACGCCGGTCTGCTCGTCGATCCGCTGGTTGACGGCCTTGAGCGCGTCGGTGAGACCGGCCAGCGCGTTCTGGAGCAGCTGCGTCTGTTCCTGCAGGATGCGGATGTCGGCCGCCATCTGCTGCAGCTCACGCCGCTGGGCGGAAGCCGGAGAGACAGCGCACGCCACGAAGCCGGCCACGAGGGCCATGCGGAGGGCAGTCACGGTCATGGTGCACCTGCTGTCAGCATACCTGATCGAGCACGCGGGCGGCCGCGTCCGTCTCACTTGGCGGTGATGACGAAGTGGGCGCGGCGATTCTTCGCCCAGGCAGCATCGTCGTGGCCCGGATCGAAGGGGAATTCCTTGCCGTAGCTCACCGTGCGGAGGCGGTCGGCGGCGACGCCGAGCGACACCAGGTAGGCCTTGGCGGCAAGCGCGCGGCGCTCGCCGAGCGACAGGTTGTATTCGGCGGTGCCGCGTTCGTCGCAGTGGCCTTCCACGGTGACCTGCCAGGTGGCGTTCGTCTTGAGCACCTGCGCGCTGCCCTGGAGCTGGGTGCGCGCCTCGGCGGAGAGTTCGTAGCTGTCGAGCGCGAAGAAGACCGGCGCCAGCGGCGACTCGCGGTTCAGTTCGTCGAGATTCCTGCTGCCGATCGCCGGATCGGGCGGCGCCGGCGCTACAGACACAGGTTCGTCGCGCACCGGCGGCGGCGGCGCGGGTGGTTCCGGCGTCGAGCCCATGCCGGTATCAGCAGTCGAGGCCGGCGGCGGCGCGGGCCGGACGACAGGCGGCTTCTTCTTCGCGCACGACGCGCCGACCACCGCCACCATCACCACCGCCACCACCATCGTCCACGTGCGCATGCGCTGCATCATCTGACTCCTGTCGTCGTGCCTGCCGTCGTGCCGTGCACCCGTCGCTATTGCGACGAGGACCAGTTCGGCGTGAAGTTGTTGCCCTCGCGCGTCACCTGCCGCACGTCCTTGCCATCCCGTCGCGCGATGAAGATCTGGTTGGCGCGTCCCATGCGGGTCGACATGAACGCCAGATGTTTGCCGTTCGGCGCCCAGGCCGGACTCTCGTTCGTGCCCTCGCCGAACGTAATCTGGCGCGTGGCGCCGTTGTCCACCTGGTAGATCTTGATGTCGAAGCGCGAGCCGGTGCGGACCGAGAACGCGATCTCGTTGTACGGCGCGGGCGACCAGGTGGGCCGATCGGCGTACGACTCCGAGGTGAGCCGGCGCAGGTTCAGGCCGTCGGCGCCCACCACCCAGATCTGCGGCGCGCCCGTGCGGTCGGACGTGAACGCCACCTGCGCCCCCGACGGCGACCACGTCGGCGTGGAATCGATGGCCGGATGCGTCGTGAGCCGCCTGAGGCCGGAGCCGTCGCGGTTCATCACGTAGATCTCGGAGTTGCCGTCGCGGTTCGACGTGAACGCGATGCGGGTGCCGTCGGGCGAGAACGCCGGCAGCCAGTTCTGGCCGGTGCCATTCGTGGGCGTCTCCATCGTGCCCTGATAGATGAGCGAGATGAAGATGTCGGGGTAGCCGCGGCGGTACGACGTGTAGGCGATGGCGCGGCCGTCGGGCGACCACGACGGAAACACGTTGAGCTGCCGGTTCACCGTGACTCGCCGCTGGTTGAAGCCATCGTAGTCGGCGATGAAGATCTCCTTCACGTTGCGCTGTTCGATCGTGTCCGTGGCGCGATCGCGCACGCGATCGGACGAGAAGGTGAGTTTGGTCCGCGCCACGCCCTTGAGGTTCGCCTGCGTGAGGTGCACCTCGTCGGCCATCGTGTGGGCGTAGAGCCGCGGATTGGTGGCCGCGCCGCTGTACTCGCGGCCGAGCAGCTGGCGGCGCGTGCGCACGTCGAAGAGCCGCATCTCGACCTTGATGGTCTGGCCGTTCCTGCTGACCGTGCCCATGAGCAGGCCATCGGCCCCCAGCTCGCGCCAGCGGTCGAACGGCGCCTCCGAGAGCGACCGCGCCACCGGAATCGACGCGTAGGTATCGCGCGGAATCAGGTCGAACTCGGCCTCGAACGTCAGGTCGTCGTACAGCACCTGCGCGAGCAGCCTGGCGATCTCGGGCGTGTCCTTGTCACCGCCGGCGACCAGGAAGTCGGGCACGGCGATCCGCGGCGGCGCGCCGGAATCCCCCGTGATCTTCGAACTGACTTCGGAGGGCTGCGGCGGCGGCTGGGCCGGCGCCGGCGTCTGCGCGCGGCCGGCCACGACGGCGCTCGCGGCCGCGGCGAGGAAGACGAAGGTGCGAACGGTCGGTATCATCGCTGGTACTCGAAAGTCAGATGGACGGTGAGCGACGCGTTGGTGTACTCCGGCGGCAGCGGTGGAATCCTCTGCGTCAGCCGCAGCGCGCGCGTGGCGATGAAGTCGAGCGAGGCGTTGCCGCTCGATTTCTCGACGGCGACATCGGTGAGCGTGCCATCGCGCAGCACCTTGAAGATGAGGATCGTGGTGCCGAGCGAGGCCTGCTTGCTCTCCCAGTTGCGCAGGATGCGCTCCTGCATCGTGGCAAGATACTGCGGGCAGCAGAAGTTGCCCACGTCCACACGAGCGCCGGTGCCGCCCCCGCCCGAGGCGAGGCCGCCGAACGGCACGCGGCTCGTCGATCCCGTGTTGGCGATGGCGTCCCCGGTCTGCACCTTCTCGCCGGTGGTCGGCGCCGTACGCGGGGCCGCGTCTTTCGGCGCCTGCGCGACCTTCGGCGGGGGAGTCTTTCGCGGCGGCGCCTTGGTGGGCTCGACCATCTCGGGCGTCTTCGCCGAGGGCGGTGCCACCGGCTCCGGACGCGCGGCCGGCGGCGCGACGGCCTGCGTCGCCTGGCGGCTTTCGACCTGACGGCCGCCGGTCTGCGGCCCGACGTTGCCGGCAAGGCTCACCGTCATCACCGGTTCTTCCGGCGCGACGTTCATCCCCATCCAGGCGGCCGGCACGAGGAACACCGCCGCCGCGAGCGCCGCATGAACCAGCGCCGACACACCTAGCATCGGGCTCGTGCGGTCGACTTCGTAGCGGGCAGCGATGACCTGCGAGAC
>JBIKUN010000157.1:0-9677 GCA_044347565.1 Vicinamibacterales bacterium
CGCCATCGGCAGAATCGCCGCCACGACGGCGAGCGTGGCGAGAATCGTCGGGTTGCCGACTTCGTCCACCGCGGCCAGCGCGGTCTCGGCCAGGCCTCGCGCCGAGGCGCCGCGCATGCGCGCGTGCCGCACGATGTTCTCGACGACCACGATCGCGTCGTCCACGAGGATGCCGATCGAGAAGATGAGCGCGAAGAGGGTGATGCGGTTGAGCGTGTAGCCATAGAGGAAGAACATGAAGAGCGTGAGCGCCAGCGTCACGGGAATCGCCGTGAGCACCACCGCCGCTTCGCGCCGCCCGAGCACCACCCAGATGAGGGCGGAGACCGAGAGCACGGCGAGGAACATGTGCCAGAGCAGCTCGTTGCTCTTCTCGGCCGCCGTCTCGCCGTAGTCGCGCGTGAGGGTCACGCGCACATCAGTGGGAATCAGCGTGCCTTCGAGGCGACGCACGACCTGGGTCACGCGGTGGCCCACGTCGATCGCGTTCGTGCCCTTGCGCTTCGCCACGGCCAGGGTCACTGCCGGCGTGGCGCCGTCGGCCTTCGACTGGAACACGACGTAGTTCGTGGGTTCGGCATCGCCGTCCACGACCGTGGCGACGTCGCCCACGAGCACCGGCCGCCCGCCGCGCGTAGCGACGACGACGCGAGAGACATCCGCGGCACTCGTCAGCCGGTCGCCGACTTCCACGTTGGTCGCCTGGCCACCGCGCACCGGACCGCCGGCCGTGGCGCGCGAGTTGGCGCGGCCGAGTGCGTGCTGCACGGCCAGCGGATCGAGTCCGTAGGCGGCGAGCTTCGCGGGGTCGATCGTGACGCCGAGCTGCCGCGGCCGTCCGCCGATGAGCGTGACTTCCGACACATCGGGCACCTGCGCGACGGCGTCGCGGAGCTGGCCGGCGAGCGCGCGCAGCTGGTCGTCGCCATACACCGCGGACGACAGCGTCACCGCCAGGATCGGCACGTCGTCGATCGATCGCGGCTTCACGAGCGGCGGCGTCGCTCCCGGCGGGATGCGGTCCATGTTGGCCGCGAGTTTCTGGTTAAGGCGCACGTAGGCGGCTTCTTCCGGTTCGCCGACCTTGAAGCGCACGACGACCATCGCCTGACCGGGGCTCGACGTCGAGTAGACGTATTCCACGCCGGGCACTTCCCAGAGCAGGCGCTCGAGCGGACGGGTGACGCGCTCTTCGACATCGGCCGGCGTGGCGCCGGGCATGCCCACGAAGACATCGACCATCGGCACGATGATCTGCGGCTCTTCTTCGCGCGGCAGGCCGATGATGGCGAGGCCGCCGAGGGCCATCGACGCCACGATGACGAGCGGCGTGAGCTTCGAGTTGATGAAGGCCGCCGCCATGCGGCCGGCCATCCCGAGGGGCGGTGTCATCGCGTGCCTCCCGTGGTCACGCGGCGGCCGTCCACGAGCCCGGGCGGCGGCGCGACGACCACCGTGTCGCCGGCGGCGAGACCGGCCTGCACTTCAGTGCCGGCCACGCGCACCAGGCGCAGGCGCGCTACGCCGCCTTCGACGACGAAGACGGAGGTGACCTGACCGGTCGCCACGATCGCGTCAGCCGGCACGGTGAGCGCCGTGCGCGGTGCACCCGGCAGGCGCACGCGGCCGAACGTGCCCGAACGCACGCCTGCGCCGGCCGGCAGATCCACCTTCAGCAGGAACGTGCGGGCGCCGGCATCCACGGCGCGGCTCATCTCGGCCACCATGCCGGTGACGGTCACAGCGCGGCCGTCCGTGCCGTCGAGCACGACCTCCACGGTGGCGCCGACGCGCACGCGGTCCGCGCGCGCTTCATCGACGCGCGCTTCGAGGCGGAAGCCGCGGGTGTCTTCCACCCGCACGAGCGGCAGGCCGGGCGTGGCCATGTTGCCGGGCTCGACCAGTTTCTCGGTGACCACGCCGTCGAAGGGCGAGGTGACCTGGAGGAACGATGCGGTGGCGCCGGCAGCGTCGCTCGCGGCAGCCGCCCGCGCGATGCCGCTCGTGGCCGCCTGCACCCGCGCGGCCGCACCGGCGGCACGGGCCTCGGCGGCGGCGAGCGCCGCGGTGGCTTCGTCCAGCTCTTGCGCCGTCGCCGACTTCTTCGCCTGCAGCGCGGCGATGCGGCCGTGGGTGGCGCGGGCGAGCACGAGCGCGGCCTGGGCGGCGCGTTCTTCGGCGGCGGCGGCCGCGGCGCCGTCACGCGCCTCGCTCGCACCGGCGGCGGCGCTCGCCGCGCCGGCCGTGAGGTCGCGGCCGTCGAGCTCCACGAGCACCTGACCGGCGCGCACGCGGTCGCCGGGCGCGACCCGCACGGCGCGCACGGGCGCCATGACGCGGGCTGCCACGGTGGCAGTGGTGCGGGCCTGCACGATGCCGCCGGCGTCGGCGGCGTCAGTGAGGGCGGCGCTCGTCACGGTGGCCGTGCGCACGGCGAGTGGCGCGGCGGCGTCAGCGGCCGGTGCGGCCTCGTGGGTGGACGAACAGGCGGCGGTGGCGGCGGCCAGCGTCAGCAGGGCGGCGCCGGTGAGAGCACGGGTGCGGGTCATGGTGTCGGTCATCGCTTTCCAAGGGCGCGTGAAAGAGTGGCGGCGGCCACGGTCACCTCGACGCGGGCCGCGGCATGCCGGGCCTCGGCCTGCTGCACGGCCTCGGCCGCGGCGAGCAGCGCCGCGACATCGGCGAGCCCGCCGTCGTAGCGATCGCGCACGATGCGGTGGCTCTCGCGCGCCTGCGTCACGGCGGCGCGGCTCACGCCTTCGGCGGCGCGTGCCGCCTCGAGCCGGGCCACGGCGATCCGCACGTCGAGGCGCGCGGCCGTGCCGGCCTTCTCGTGCTCGATGGCGCGCATGCTCTGCGTGTGACGCGCTTCGGCGAGGCGCGCCTGGTCGGCGAAGCCGCGGAAGAGGTTCACGCGGGCGACGGCGCCGGCCATCCAGCTCGACGCGCGCGAGCCCCACGTGCCGCCGTTCGCCTCGTAGCCCGCCTGCGCGTAGACACGCGGCAGGAAGTTCGCCCGCGCGGCGTCAACGGCGGCGGCCGCCAGTTGTTCCTGCAGGGCCGAGAGCTTGAGGTCGGCGCGGGCGTTCACGGCCTCGGCTTCGAGCGCCGGCAGGTCCGTGGCCGCCATCGCCTCGGCCGCGGGTGTGTCGTCAAAGGTGAAGGTGGCGTCGAGCGGTTCGCCCATGAGCTGATTCAGGCGGGCGCGCGCGATCGTGGCGTCGGCGGTGCTCCGGATCTGCTGTTCGCGGGCGCGGGCGAGGAACACCTCGATGCGCAGCACGTCGGCCTCGGTCACGCGCCCGGCATCGCGGCGGTTGCGCGCGAGTTCGAGGTCCGCGGCGGCCGTCTCGAGCGTGGCCGCGGCGGCGCGGCCGGCGGCATCGGCGGCGAGCACGGCGCCGTAGGCGCCCGTCACGGCCAGCGCCAGATCCTGCGCGACCACGCCTCGGGACGTCGTGGCCAGCTCGCGACCGAGCGTTGCCGCCCGCACCCCAGCCCGGGTGGACGGGTCGAAGACCGCCTGGTCGATTGTGAGGCCCAGGCGCAGGTTGTTCACCGCCTCGGGGCGGTTCAGCGCGTCGATGGCGAAGTTCGAGGCGGCAAACTGCCGCTGCGCGAGCAGCGAGCTGAACACGAACACCGGCTGGTTGCCGCGCTGCCAGCTTTCGGTGACGTCCACGCTTGGCAGGTAGCCGGCGCGGGCCTGCGTGAGGCGCGCCGCCGCCAGCCGCTCGGCCACCTCGGCCGCGCGGGCATCGGGGTTGGCCGCCTGCGCGCGGGTAATGGCCTCCGGCAGCGCCAGCGGGGCCTGCGCCCACGTCACGCCGGGGAGGCCGAGAAACAGGGCGAGAAAAACGAGCCGTCGTGTCATCCTGCCCTGAGAGATTCAGGCGCGTGAAAAAGGTGACAGGGCCCGTCCCCCCGCCCGTGGACGTCTATGCCGACCTCGTGCGCGAGGCCTCCGGCGGCGATCCCGCCGCCATGGAGCGCCTGCTCACGCGGGTGCAGGAAGTGGCCTGGCGTTTCAGCGTGTCCGTCTGCGGGCACGCCGACGATGCCGAGGACGCGATGCAGGAGGCGCTCCTCAAGACCTACCGCTACACCTCGAGCATCCGCGAGCCCGAAGCGTTCCGTCCGTGGCTGCACCGCACGGTCAAGAACGCCTGCCTGATGAATCGCCGCAAGCGCGTGCACGAGCCGCCGCGGCTCGAGTCGCTCGACCAGCCGCACGCCGACCGCGACCGGGCGGCGTTCGACCCCCCGGATCCGGGGAAGAATCCCGAACAGCTCGCGGCCAACTCCCGGCTCAAGGGCCGCCTGCAGCAGGCGATGCGCGGCCTGCCGCCGTCGCAGCGCGCCATCGTCTTCCTGCGCGAGATGCAGGGGCTCTCGACGCGCGAGGTCGCGCACGTGATGGGCATCTCGGAAGACAACGTGAAGACGCGCCTCAGCCGCGCCCGCAAGGCGCTGCAGACGGCGCTCGAGGGGCCGGCGCGATGACCACTCCGCGCCGCCGCCCGGCCGGCGCCCGCCCCGTCAGCCGTCCCGCCGCCAGTCGCCGTTCTGCCAGCCCGCCGCCGTCGGTGCCGGCGCCGTGCGCCCAGGCAGACCAGCTCTGGGGGTATCTGGACGGGGAGCTGCCCGCGGCGCGCGCTCGCGCCATCGCCCGGCATCTCGCCGACTGTGAGCGCTGCGGCGCTCAAGCCCGCCGCCTGCGCACGATGCTCGAGACTTGCCGAGCCGCCGGCTGCCGGAAGCTCCCGGCCGACGTCCGCGCGCGGGCCAAGGCGCGCGTGAAGGCCCTGCTGACCGCCGCCCGACAGAAAGCGTGAAGAAACGCGCACATCCGGTCAGGCGCCAGGGGCCGTGGCCCAGCTTCGGCTCGAATGATGATTCTGAGATTCGGTCTCAGGATTGATATAATGGGCGCGTTACAGCGATGACGCCCCCAGCCACGTCCGTCGAGTCGCCCCGTTCCGCCGCTGCCGCCGTGCCGCTCACCACGGTGCCCGTGGGCGCCATGGCCACGCTGCATGCAGTGACTGATGCCGACTCGCGGCCGGTGCTGCGATCGCTTGGCCTCACCGACGACTGCGTGCTGCGTCTCTGTCAGGCGGGCGATCCCTGCATCGTGCAGGTGAAGTCCACGCGCATCGGCCTGTCGAGCGCGGTGGCGCGCTGCCTGTACGTGGTGCCCGAGCCCGGCAACCGCTGACCACGACGATGGTTCCGGTAGTCGAGACGCCCGATCGCGCGCCCTCGCCGCCGGCCGCGCCCGTGCGTCGCATCGCCCTCATCGGCAACCCGAACACCGGCAAGACCACGCTCTTCAACGCGCTCTGCGGCGCGCGCGCGAAGACGTCCAACTTCCCGGGCACGACCACCGCGATGCGCACCGGGCATGCCGAGGCGTCCGGCCATGGCACGCTCGACGTGCTCGATCTGCCGGGCGTCTACGACCTTGAGATCGACGCGCCGGAATCGCGCATCGCCGCCACGCTGCTCGACGGCGCGCGCGGCCCGGCGCCCGATGCCGTCGTGGTCATCGTGGATGCGTGCAACCTGTCGCGCAATCTCGTGCTCGTCGGCCAGCTCCTCGCGCACCGGGTGCGCATGGTCGTCGCGCTCAACATGGTGGACCTGGCGGAACGGCGCGGCCTCGCAATCGACGTGGCGGCACTGGCCGCGCGGCTCGGCGTGCCGGTCGTGCCGATGGTGGCGCGCAGTGGACGCGGGCTGGAAGAGTTGCGACAGGCGCTCGGTCGTGTGCACCTCACGGACCCGTCAACGGGGCAGCCCGACGCGGTCGCGGTCAGCCGCTGGGCTGACGACATCGCCGCCGCCGTGTCGACCGAGAGTGGGTCCGCTCAGGCCCACGATCGTTTCACCGAGCGGCTCGACGGCGTGCTCACGCACCCCGTGTTCGGCCTCGCGGCGTTCATCGCCATCATGGGCACGCTCTTCTGGATCCTGTTCGCCCTGGCGACGGTGCCGATGGACCTCATCGAGGCGACGTTCGCCGAGGTGGGCACGCTCGTCGAACGGCTGCTCCCCGAAGGACCGGTGCGCGATCTCGTGGCGCAGGGCGTCGTTGGCGGCATCGCCGGCACGGTCGTGTTCCTGCCGCAGATCTGCCTGCTGTTCTTCCTCATCACGCTGCTCGAAGACACGGGGTACCTCGCACGCGCCGCCTTCGTGATGGACCGCTGGCTGTCGCGCTTCGGCCTGCCGGGCCATGCGTTCGTGCCGCTGCTCACTTCGCACGCCTGCGCGCTGCCTGGCATCATGAGCACGCGGCTCATCCCCGACCTGCGCGACCGGCTCACGACGATCCTCGTGGCGCCGTTCATGAGCTGCTCGGCCCGCCTGCCGGTCTACGTGCTGCTCACCACGCTGCTCTTCGCGGACCGGCCGGGTCTGGCCGGCCTCGCCTTTGCCGGCTGTTATCTGCTCGGCGCGCTCGCCGCGCTCTTCACCGCGAAACTCTTCGGCAGCACGATCCTCAAGGGCCGCGCCAAGCCGATGATCCTCGAGCTGCCGTCCTACAAGACGCCATCGCTGCGCAACGCCCTGCTCACGGCGCGTGATCAGGGGCTGTCGTTCCTCGCCACGGCCGGCACGGTCATCGTCGCCATCTGCATCGTGATGTGGTGGCTGAGCGCGTACCCGAAGGTGGAGCCGCCGCCCGAGGCCGCGCGTCTGCGCGCCGCCGCCGAGGCGCCGGCGCTGCCGGCCGCCGAGGCCGCGGCGCTCGTCGCCGAAGCCGACGCGCTCGAGGTGAAGTCGGCGCAGGCCGGCAGCTTCGCCGGCCGCATCGGCCACACGCTCGCGCCGGCCTTCGAGCCGCTCGGCTTCGACTGGCAGCTCACCGTGGGTGTGCTCACGAGCTTTCTGGCGCGCGAGGTGTTCGTGTCGACCATGTCGGTGCTCGCGGCCGGTCAGGCGGTGGCCGACGTTGACGACGGCGTGGTGGCGAAGATCCGCGGCATGACGCGCGACGACGGGCGGCCCGTGTTCACGCCGGCCACTGCGGCCTCGGCGCTCGTGTTCTTCGTGCTGGCGATGCAGTGCCTGCCGACGCTCACCGTGACGCGCAAGGAAACCGGCGGGCTGAAGTACGCGGCGCTGCAGCTCGGCTATATGTCAGGTCTGGCCTACGTCGCGGCGTTCATGCTCTACCAGAGCCTGCGCGCGGCAGGTGTGGCATAACAGGGATGACGACGATGCCGCCGATGCTGATGCAGGACGTGATCGTGGCGCTCGCGGCGCTGGCCGCCGCGTGGGTCGTGGCGCGCCGTGTCATCGGCTTCGCGGCGGCGGAGCGGTCGCCGAAGTGCGCGAGCTGCGAGTCGGGCGGGTGCGCGCCGGCCGCGCCGTCCGCCGGCCCGGTGGGCCGCCCGGCCGAGCATCGGCTCGTTTTCGTCCGCCCCACGCAGCGCTGACACGTAGAGCCATGCGCTGCCGGCCACGGGCCCATGCCGCGCGCGCCTCGGCGGCGGGTCGGACTTGACAGCACCTCATCCGCCGCCGGAGAGTTCCCCCACCCCCATGCGTCAGGAATCTCCCGGCGAGACTGGCAGCCTCGCGCGACTCCAGCATCTGCCGCAGCTCCAGAGCTACGCCCTCGGGCGGGCCTACGACGAGATGTTCGACCCGCGCGGCGTGACGCGCGAACACTACGCCGCCCTCTACGAGCGGCTCGGTGCCGTCGACCCCCAGGAGCTGCGCCAGCGCCAGACGGCGGCCGACCTGGCCTTTCTCAACCAGGGCATCACCTTCACCGTCTACGGGCAGAACGAAGGCACCGAGCGGATCTTTCCCTACGACCTCATTCCGCGGATTCTGACGGCCGGCGAGTGGGACACGATCGAGCGCGGCCTCACGCAGCGCATCACCGCGCTCAACCTGTTCCTGAAGGATCTCTACGGCGAGGCGAAGGTGCTCGACGATGGCATCGTGCCGCGCGAGCTCGTCTACAGCTGCAAACACTTCCGCCGCGAGATGCAGGGCGTGGCGGTGCGCCACGACATCTACGTGTCGGTGGCCGGCACGGACCTGGTGCGCCTGCCCGACGGCAGCTTCGCCGTGCTCGAAGACAACCTGCGCGTGCCGAGCGGCGTGAGTTACATGCTCACGAACCGGCAGGTCATCAAGCGCATCTTCCCGCTGCTCTTCAGCAGCTACGACGTGCGGCCCGTGGATCACTACGGCCCTACCGCCGCGTCGACGACGACTTCATCGACCCGCTGGCGTTCCGCGCCGATTCGACGCTCGGCGTGCCGGGGCTCTTCAACGCCTACCGCTCGGGCAACGTGGCGCTCACGAACGCCGTCGGCACGGGCGTGGCCGACGACAAGGCGCTCTACGTCTACGTGCCGCGCCTCATCAAGTACTACCTCGACCAGGATCCGATCCTCGCCAACATCGAGACGTGGCAGATGTCGAACGACAGCGAGCGCCAGCACGTGCTCGACCGCCTCGACGAAGTGGTCGTGAAGGCGGTGGGCGAGTCGGGCGGCTACGGCATGCTGATCGGTCCGCACAGCACGGCTGCCCAGCGCGACGAGTTCCGCCGCGCCATCCTGGCTGACCCGCGCAACTACATCGCCCAGCCCACGCTGGCCCTCTCGGCCGCGCCGTGCTTCGTGGACGGCCGGATCGAATCGCGCCATGTGGATCTGCGGCCGTACATTCTCTCGGGCGACCAGGTCGTAATCGTGCCCGGGGGACTCACGCGGGTGGCCCTCAAGAAGGGCTCGCTCGTCGTCAACTCGTCGCAGGGCGGCGGCAGCAAGGACACCTGGGTGCTGCACGCCAACGCGGCGCCGCGCCCGGGCACGTCAGCAGCGGGAGGGCTCTAGCCATGTTGTCGCGCGTGGCCGACAGCCTCTACTGGATGAGCCGCTATCTCGAGCGCGCCGAACACACGGCCCGGCTCGTGAACGTGAACCTCAATCTCACGCTCGATCGCGCGCCGGCCGATGCCGCGCGCCATTGGGGCCGGCTGCTCGCCAGTCTGCCGCAGCCGCCCACCTGGCAGATCCGCACCACGCCCGACGTGGTCGAACGCGCCACGGTGGATCTGGCCAATCGCGAGTCGATTGCCGCCTGCGTGGGCGCCGCCCGCGAGAACGCGCGGCAGGTGCGCGAAGAGATCAGCTCCGAGATGTGGGAAGAGATCAACCGGCTCTATCTGGCGGTGCAGAAGCGCCAGCCGATGGATTCCGAGTGGACGGCCGGCACCCACGAGTTCCTGAGCGCGACCATCAACGGCGTCCATCAGATCCAGGGCGTGACCGACGCCACGATGACGCACGGCGAAGGCTGGCACTACATCGAGCTCGGGCGCTACCTCGAACGCGCGAGCGCCACGGCGGCGCTGCTCGACGTGCAGTTCCGCGAGGCGCCGCCCGATGCCAGCGGCCTGCCGGGCGTGAGCGAGTTCGTCGAGTGGGTCGGCCTGCTCAAGAGCTGTTGCGCCTTCGAGGCCTACTGCCGGCACTACACGGCGGATGTACGGCCGCAGCGCATCGCCGAGTTCCTGGTGCTGAGTCCCGAGTTTCCGCGCAGCATCCACTTCGCCGCGGCACGCGTGCAGGCGGCGCTCAAGGCGATTGCCGGCCTCACCGGGCGCACCAACGGGCGCAGCGAACGGCTGGCCGGCCGGCTGCTCG
>JBIKUN010000038.1:0-31642 GCA_044347565.1 Vicinamibacterales bacterium
TCACCGATTGTGCCGCTGACGGAGACATCCGGTGACCGTGACAGACCCCGTTACAACTCAGCGGCACCAGGCGCGGATCGTCGAGGCCAGGGCGTCGCGGCACTGGCGAACACTCGCGAGATCCACCCACTCGTCGGTGCTGTGCAGGCCGGCGCCGGCGGGTCCGAAGAGCACCGTCGGAATCCCCGCGCCGCCGAGCACCGCCGCATCCGTCCAGAAGCTCATGCCGATGGCCTCCGCGCGGCAGCCGGCGGCGCGTGCCGAGGCGCCGAGCAGCCCCGGCAGCGGATGCGCGGCGTCGATTTCGTACGGCGGCCGGGCGAACATCGACGTCGCCGTGGCGGCGAAGGCCGGGTCGGCCGCGGCGAGCTGCGCGAGGATGGCGTCGATTTCGGACGCGAGCACCGTCTCCGCCTCGCCGGGAATCGTGCGGCGCTCGACCTGCAGCGCGCAGTGGTCGGGATAGCTGCTCAGTTCCCGGCCGCCGCTGATGATCGACGCGTGCAGCGAGGCGGTGCCGAGCCGGGCGTGGCGGGCGCCGGCCTGCAGACGCTCGTCGAGCGCGCCGAGCGCCACGAGTACGCGGCCCATGTGCACGATGGCGTCCACACCGTCGGCCGGACGGCTGCCATGCGCGGCCTTCCCCGTCGTGACGATCTCGCTCCACGCGAAGCCCTTGTGGCAGACGGCCACGTCGAGGTCCGTCGGCTCGGTGACGATGCCGGCGTCCGCCCGCCAGCGGGTCACGAGCGCATCGGCACCGATGCTCGAGTGCTCCTCGTCCACGACACACGCCACCACGACCTGCCCCGCGGCCAGCCCGCCGCCGCTCGCGACCACGCGCACCGCATCGGTCATCGCGGCGACACCACTCTTCATGTCCTGCGTGCCGCGGCCGTACATCCGCCCGTCGCGCACCTGGGCGCTGAACGGAGCGGCCATGCCGGTGACACCCACCGTGTCGATGTGGCCGCAGAGCATCAGTGACGGCCCGGGCGCACGCCCGGCGAGCGTGGCGACCACGTTCGGCCGTCCCGGCGCCACCTCCTGCACCTCCACCGCCAGACCCATCGCCTCGAACTCCTGCACGAGCCGCCGCGCGATGGCCGCCTCACCCGCCGCGCCAGGCACGAGCGTGGGATTCACCGAGTCGATGGCGACCAGGTCGTGCAGCAGACGCGTCACGGTATCCATGCGTCTCGAATTGTAATGGGGACAGTCCCCATTCGGGGCGGGGCCAGACAAGTGGCAGATCCTGCGAGTACGATGGATACGTGACGACCGCCGCCGCGCCGTTTGATCTCGCGCTCGCCGTGGCGCATGCCGCGACGGCCCGCGGCGGCCGCGCGCTCGTCGTCGGCGGCTTCGTGCGTGATCGGCTGCTCGGCCGACCGTCGAAGGATCTCGATCTCGAAGTCTTCGGCGTGCCCGAAGCCGAGCTGGCGCCGATGCTCGCCGCCATCGGCCGCGTCGAGCCGGTGGGCCGCGCCTTCCCCGTCTACAAGCTCGGCCCGATCGACGTCGCCCTGCCGCGGCGCGAGTCGAAGAGCGGACGCGGGCACACCGCGTTCACGGTGCAGGGCGATCCGCACATGTCGTTCGAGGACGCGGCGCGCCGCCGCGACTTCACGATGAACGCCATCTCGTGGGATCCACTGACCGACGAGTACGTCGATCCGTTCCACGGCCGCGCCGATCTCGAGGCCCGGCGGCTCAAGGTCGTCGATCCACGCACCTTCGCCGACGACAGCCTGCGTGTGCTACGCGCGCTGCAGTTCGCCGCGCGTTTCGAGGCGACGCTCGACGACGAAGCGGCGGCCATCTGCCGCGCCATCCCGCTCGACGACCTGCCGGCCGAGCGCCTCTGGGGCGAGTTCGAGAAGCTCCTGCTCGTTTCCGAACGGCCCTCGGTCGGCTTCGCGCTCGCGCGCGCGCTCGGTGTGGTCGAGCAGCTGCTGCCCGAGATGGTGCCGCTCTACGACTGCCCGCAGGACGCCGAATGGCACCCCGAGGGCGACGTGTGGACGCACACGCTCATGGTCATCGACGAGGCCCGGCGCCGGAACGCCGACCTCGATCGCGCGCGGCTCGCCACGGTAATGCTCGGCGCCGTGTGCCACGATCTCGGCAAACCGGCCACCACCGCGATGGTCGATGGGCGGTGGCGCTCACCCGGCCACGAGGCCGCGGGCGTCGCCCCGGCTACGCGCATCCTCGATCGCCTGAACATCAACAGCATCGACGGCTACGACGTGCGCGCGCAGGTGCTGGCGATTACAGCCGAACACCTGCGGCCGAGCGCATTCTTCAAGGCCAGGGACACGGTGCGCGACGGCGCCTTCCGGCGGCTGGCACAGCGCGTGGACCTCGAGCTGCTGGTGCGCTTCGGCCGGGCCGACTGCCACGGCCGCACCGGCACCTTCGACTGCTCGGCGATGGACTGGTTCCTCGAACGGGCCCGCGCGCTCGGCGTGGAACACGCGCCGCCGGCGCCGCTGCTGCTCGGCCGTCATCTCATCGCGCTCGGCGTCACGCCCGGTCCGCGCATGGGCGAGATTCTGCGCGCCGTCTACGAGAAACAGCTCGATGGCGCCGTCACCACCCTGGACGAGGCGATGGCAGAGGCTCGACATCTGCTGACCAGCTGACCGGCCCGTGCGTCAGGCGAGCAGGTCGATGCGTTCGTGCTCGATCGTGCCGCCGGTGATGCGCAGGATCGAGAGCGTGACCGGCAGCGTGAACCGGCGAGGGCCGGCGCTGCCGGGATTCAGGTAGAGGACGCCGCGTTTCCACTCCGCCTTCGGCTGGTGCGAG
Source organism: Vicinamibacterales bacterium (assembly GCA_044347565.1). Classification (GTDB taxonomy): domain Bacteria; phylum Acidobacteriota; class Vicinamibacteria; order Vicinamibacterales; family UBA2999; genus CADEFD01. Next base: position 2,815 of record JBIKUN010000038.1, read on the forward strand.
TGCCCGGTGATGACCGCGGCGAAGCCCGCGGCCACCGGGTCCAGGTCGAGCGCGCCCAGATCGTGCAGCATGAAGACGTCGAGGTCGCCGAGGCGGATGACGTCGGTCATCGGCAGCGCCGTGGCCCAGACGCCGTGATCGACGTTGCCGCGCACGGCCGTCGTCGGCGCGATGGCCTTCAGGGCCGCGAGGATGTCTGGGGCGCCGACGTCGCCGGCGTGCAGGATCTGGTCCGCGCCTCGAAGCGCATCGAGCGCCTCCGGCCGCAGCAGCCCGTGCGTATCCGAGATGACGCCGACCGTGAGCGTGGTTGTCGCCATGTCGCACCCTGTCAGCGCCCTGGCGCGAGACGTCCCATCGCGCTCCGCCGCTCCCCGAGTCCCGGTCTCCGGGTCCCGAGCCCCGCCTACGACGTGATGTACTTCGCGAAGTGATCCGGCTGCACGTTGCCGCCGCTCACGATGGCCGCCACGGTGCCCACCGGCGCGCCCAGCCCCAGCATCACCGCCGCCGTCGGCGCGGCGCCACTCGGTTCCGCCACGATGCGCGCCTGGCGGAACAGCCACTTCACGGCCTGCGCCATCGCGTCGTCGGGCACGGCCACGAGGTCGTCCACGTACTGCTGGACGTGCGCGAACGTGATGTCGCCGGCGCGCATGTTCATGATGCCGTCGCCGATGCTCGCCGTCTTCTCGAGCGTGACCGGATGCCCGGCATCGCGGGCCGCGCGCATCTTCATCGCGCCCACGGGTTCGACGCCCACGACGCGCACCTCGGGCCGCGACAGCTTGATCGCCGCCGAGACACCGGCGATGAGTCCGCCGCCGCCCATCGGCACGAACACGGTGCCGAGGTCGGGCAGCTGCTCGAGCAGCTCGAGCCCCACGGTGCCCTGCCCGGCGATGACCATCGGGTGATCGAAGGGCGGGATGATCGACAACCCGCGCGCCGCCGCTTCCGCCTCGGCCCGCGACTGCCGTTCGATGGACGTCGTGCCGGCGAAGATCACCTCGGCGCCGTAGCTGCGCACGCCCTCCACCTTCACGGCCGGCGCGGTCGTCGGCATCACGACGACGGCGTGCACGCCGCACGAGTGCGCCGCCATTGCCACGCCCTGACCGTGATTTCCCGACGAGTAGGTGATGACGCCGCGGGCGCGGGCATCGGCCGGCAGCTGCGCCAGCATGTTGAAGGCGCCGCGCACCTTGAAGGCGCCCATCGGCTGCAGATTCTCGCACTTGATGTGGAACGGGTGCGCCGGCGTCGACGCCGGCCAGGGCATCGCGAGCACCGGCGTGCGCACGGCGGCGCCGCGCACGCGTTCGGCGGCGGCGCGCAGATCGTCGAGCGTGACGAGGGCAGGCGCGATCATCACTTCTTCCGCACCTGCGCGAACTGGTCGCCGTCGTTGTAGGCCGGCATCGCCGGCGCGGCAGCCACCTGCCACGCGAGCGCCGTCAGCAGCTTCATGTCCTCGGCGGCGCCGCTGAAGTCCCACGCCGGGTCGTACTCATCCGACGGCTGGTGGTAGTCCTTGCCGTTGTAGGCCTCCTGCCGGGCGAGGAGCGCCGCCGCATTCGGCCCTTCGAACTGCGTCGGCTCGCTCAGCGACAACGCCGGCACGCCGGCCTTGGCCAGCGGGAAGTGGTCGGATCGGAAGAAGTAGCCGCGTTCGGGATGGGTGTCTTTCCCGACGAGGCGGCCGCGCGCCTTCGCCAGGTCCGCGAACATCGTGCCGAGCGACGACCGATCGGAGCCGAGCATCACGATGTCCTTCGTGCGCCCGAGGTAGTTGGCGCCGTCGACGTTGATGTTGGCAGCGATGCGATCCATCGGCAGCGGCGGATGCGCGGCGAAGTACTCGCTGCCCAGCAGGCCCGATTCCTCCGCCGTCGTGAAGACGAAGTAGATCGAGCGGGCCGGCGTGCCGCCGGCCCGCATGAGCGCCTGCGCCATGGTCAGCACAGCCGCGCAGCCCGACGCGTTGTCGTAGGCGCCGTTGAGGATGCGGTCGGCATCCGGCGCCTCGCCCGGCTGCGGGGGCCGTACGCCGAAGTGGTCCCAGTGGGCCGTGATGGTGACGGCTTCGCTCGTGTTCGCGCCCGCGAGCACGCCGATGACATTGGGCGAGACCCGGCGCGCGGACGTCTGGGTGAGGGAGGCGGTGGCAGTGATGCCGAGCGGCACCGGCGCGAAGCCGCGGGCCGAGGCCTTCGCGCGCAGCGCGTCCAGATCCTGGCCGGCTCGCTTGACGAGGTCGCCCGCCGCCCCGTTCGAGATCCACGCCTTCACGCCGAGGGCCGGGGCGCCCGGCGCCGGTGGCAGCGAGTACTGCGTGCCGGTCCACGACGACTGCACGACCTGCCACGGATAGGTGGCGGATTCATCGGTGTGAATGAGCAGCGCACCCGCCGCGCCCTGCCGCGCCGCTTCCTCGAACTTGTAGGTCCAGCGCCCGTAGTAGGTCAGCGCCGGACCGCCGAAGAGCGTCGGCTCGCTGGCAGGCGCCGGCGGGTCGTTGACCATGATGAGCACCCACTTGCCCTTCACGTCGACGCCGGCGTAATCGTTCCAGGTGAGTTCGGGAGCCACGATGCCGTGGCCCACGAACACCACCTCGCCCGTCACCGAGACCTTCGCATCCTCGACGCCCGAGAAGGCGACGACGTCCTCGAGGTACGTGAACGTGCGCCCGGGCACGCTCAGCGAGAACGTGCGATCGACCGTGGCCTCGACGATCGGCACGTTCTGGAAATACGTGCCGCTGTCGCCGGCCGGCGCGACGCCGAGCAGCGCGAGCTGCGTGGCCAGATAGGCGGTCGCGAGCTCGCCGCCGCGGGTCGCCGGCGCCCGGCCTTCGAAGTGATCGTGCGAGAGCATGCGCACGTGAGCGGCGATGCGGTCGGCGGTGATCTCGGATTCCGCCGGCGCGGCGGTGGCACCCGGCGGGGGCGCAGGCGGCGCACACCCGGTCAGCGCGACGAGCGCGGCCGTGGTCACGAGCGGGCAGAGCGAGCGGGTCATGCGGCAGCCCCTTTCCTGAAGGCGAGAATGAGCTCCCCGCGCAGGATGTAGCGCGTCGCTTCGTGGCGGAACCCGAGCGCCTCGAAACGTTCGATGAGCTCGGCGCGCGTGTAGTGCGCGATGTGCTCATCGGCGTAGGCGCCCGGCGCGAAGAAGCCGTACAGCTTCTCGGTGACGACCCATTCCCAGTTGGCGTAGTCGGGCGTGCCGAGCACGAGCCGGCCGCCGGGCGCCAGCGTACGCACGAGCTCCGACAGAATCGGCGACGCCTTCGGCACGTGTTCGATGACCTGCGAACAGAGCACACAGGGAAAACTCCCGTCGGCGAACGGCAGCGCGAAGCCCGAGGCGTGCACGCGCAGACGGCCGAACCGGCGGGCGTAGCGCAGCTTGCGCAGCAGGACGTCCACCGCCACGCTGCCCTTCGGCAGCGCGCCGATGATGCGGCTCGAGCCGCAGCCGACGTCGAGCACCGCGCCCTCGCCCGCGATGAGTTCGGTCACGTGCCGGTGGCGCTCGTGCTGCCAGTAGCGCTGCAGCGGAATCGCGCTGTCGTGGGCGCGGGCGTCGTAGTCGGCGCATGCGATCGAGTTGCGCAGCTTCCACAGCCGCCAGAAGGTGCGCGCGTAGTCGGTCGCGAAGCGCCGGGCGCGGGCGTGCGAGGTGCCGCGCGGATCGGCGCGGTAGACGAACGGCACTTCGAGGACGCGCCACCCCTCGGCATAGACGCGCACAAGGATCGTCTGCAGGGCGTCGAGCCCGGCCGGTAGCGGCCCCGCGGCGTCGACGATGGCACGGCGGTAGAGCCGCACGCCGCTTGACATGTCGCGGACACCGAGCGAGAGACCGCGGCCGAACACGCCGTTGAGCAGGCGGCTGCCGGCCCGGCGCCACCACGGCATCTCGACCGAGCCGCCGTCGACGTACCGCGAGCCGATGACGACCTCGCCGTCGTGGCGGCGCGCCCACAGATCGGGCACGACGCGCGACACGTCGAGGATGTCGGCGTCGATCGTGAGCAGCCACGCGCCGCGGGCCCGCGCGAAGCCCGTCGCGAGCGCCGCGCCGTAGCCGGGGACTGAGGGCGGCACGAGCGTGACGCTGGCACCGGCCGGGAGGCCGGGGAGCTGCTTCTCGGAGGTGACGCAGAGGATCTCGGCCGCGCAGCCCAGAACCGCGATGGCGTGCGCCACGCGCCCAACGGCGGCACCGGCGTCGGGCTCCCCCTCCGCCGGCACGATGACCGACAGCTCGATCACCCGCGTTCCGCGGCGCGCCGGAACTCCTCGAAGAGGCGTGGCGCGTTGCCGGTGATGCCCCGCATGGTCGGCGTCCAGCCGAGGGCGCGCGCGCGGGGACTGCGCACGACCTGATCGAGCGCGAGCGCGTCGGCGTACGGGCCCATCTTCGCCCGCGCCTCCGCGATCGGCATGTGCCGGATGTCGGCGTGCGGATCGACATGCGACGCAATCGCGTCGGCGATGTCGCCCACCCGCTCGTCTTCGTCGTCGGTGGCGTGGAAGACGCCCGAGGCGTCCGGTGCCGCCAGGATCTGCGCGTAGAGATCGCCGAGGTCGCGGTGGTAGACCGACGGCCAGCGGTTGCGGCCGTCGCCGATGACCCGCACGAGGCCGTTGAGCGCATCCTTCAGCATGTCCGACACGATGCCGGTGGCGCCGCCGTAGACGATGCCGGGGCGGATGACGGCCGTGCGCACGGTGGCCGAAGCCGCCGCCAGCACCTGCTCTTCGTGCGCCGGGCGCCAGCTGACGAGCGGGATCGGCGCGGGAACCGCGCCCTCGTCCACCGGCTCGGGGCAGGCGCCGAGCACCCAGACGCCCGACGTGAACAGGAACACCCGCGGCGCGCCGGCGCCGGCGAGTGCCGGCAGAACGGCGTCGAGGAACGCCTTGTCAGCGGCCGGACCGCGCGGCGACGACTCGAACGCCGTGTGGATGACCGCGTCCGCCGCCGTCGCCTGCTGCAGATACCGGGCCGGTCCGGCGAGTTCGCCCATGACCGGCGTGGCGCCACGGGCCTCGAGGCGCGCCGCTTTTTCCGGATCGCGCACGAGGGCCGTGACGTGATGGCCCGATTTGATCAGGGCGTCGAGGACGGCCGCGCCGATGTAGCCCGTACCGCCTGTGAGGAATACCTGCATGGAGCAACCGTCGGGGGAAGGCTTGATCTTACTCGCCCGGAGTCGTGTCGCGCCAGCGCCAACGCGCCCGGGTCACAAGTCCCAGAGGCGTCCGCCGTCGTAGAAAGTGATGAGCCCGTCTTCGCTGACCTTCAGCACGGGCCCGAACCGGCTGGCGGCGATGGCGGCGGTCGTGCGCGCGCCTTCGGCCAGACCGTCCGACTTGGCGTGTTCGCTCGTGAGGGGATGCCTGAGGATGGCACCCACCGCGAGCATGGTGCCATCGGCGTCGGTCACCGTGGCGCCGTCGAGGGTGGCAAGCGCGGCGAGCACGCTCGGGTCGAGTTCGGTGATGGTGCGCCCGGCGAGCAGGTGCAGCAGGTCACGCCGCGACGGCGCGCCGGGCGAAGTGGCGGGGCCGACGAGTTCCATGTCGAGACGGTCGGCGGCGGCGACGAGCTGGGCGAGCGACTCGATCGGCCGGCGCAGCACGACGAAGAGCGCGCCCTGCCGGGCGTCCGAGAGGTCGAGCGCCGTGCGGAACACGCGCTCGGCAAGGGCCGCGTTCCCCACCGCCGACTGCCACAGGGCGTACTTCGAGTTCTGATCGAGGAGCCGCCAGTCGGCATGACTGAAGCTGAACACCTGCGCGCCGTCGGCGAAGACCTTGATCTCGCGCCGCGGGCTGAGCACGACGCAGACATGCGGCCCGGCCACCGTGGCCCGCGCGTGACCGCCGTAGGTCTGCGCGCACGGCACGTCGAGCACGGCGGCGAGTCCGGCCGCTCCGGCCCAGCGGTTGATGTCCACGATGTCGAGCAGCCGCCCGGCGCGATTCACGAGGAACACGGTGCGCAGCCCGTCGGCCAGGCGGTAGAAGCTCTTGATCGAGGCGAGCGCACCCGTGTAATGCAAAGCGTCGCGTTCGGCCGCCGGATAATGCCCGACCGGGTCTTCGTCGGTGCCGAGCAGCAGCACGCCGGTCGAAATGGGCTGGTTCTCGTAGGTCGAAAGGGCCGCCACGCGCATCATTTCGATGGCCAGCGCGACGCGGTCCGCGGCCACGGCCACCCCCGGCTGGAGCTGGTAGGGGGCGCGGTCGAAGAAGGCGCCGATGTAGCGGTCCTCGATTTCCCCGCGGAAGAGATCCTCCCGCTCGACCATGAGCTGGGGGCTGAGGATGGCCCGGTAGCGGGCGGACAGCACGGCTCCGATGGCCCGGGCGAACCGCACTTCATGGGGCGTGAAGGGCCGTGATGGCGACACCTGCAGGGTGTAGCGGGTGCCGAACCACCGCACCGAGAGGGCGGCCGGGTCGCCGGTGGACTCGATGGCCAGGCGGCCGTCGGAGGACGGTGAGGGCACGGCCTCCGTCTCGAGCGTGGCCCGCTCGAAGAACTGCGTCAGGGCCGACTGGAGCAGGCTGTTGTACTGGGCGCCTACGGCGAGAGCGGGCGGCAGCGACGGCATCGGGGGTCGAATGATGCGATCATAGTGCACGGGGCGGACGCCCCGGGAGCGCCGGCCGCGGTAGGGTGGCACGAGTGCTGGACGCCATGTGACATGATGTGGCACACTTCTTGGTTGGAGTCCACTTGAGCAAAGACGATCTGATCGACATGCAAGGCACCGTCGTGGCGGTTCACAGCGGCGGGCTGTACCGGGTGCAGACCGAGTCCGGCCACGAAGTGCTGGCGCAGCTCAGCGGCCGCATGCGGCGGTTCCGCATCAAGGTCGTCCCCGGCGACCGTGTCACCGTCGGCGTGTCGCCCTACGATCCCGTCCGCGGGATCATCACGTTCCGCGCCCGGTAGCCAGGGCCGCCTTGACGTCCGCGAACTCCTCTCCTCCGCCTCACCGTCGCCGCGGTGGCGCCGCTCGCGGCCGCCGCCACAGCTCCTCCGCACCGGTCGGCGCGCCCGCGCCCGAGATCGCCTCGGACATCCCGTGGGAACTCGGCGACGAGCTGCCGCCGACGACCTTCAAGAACCTCGGTCTGGATTCTCGCCTCATGGCCGGCTGCGCCGACATGGGCTACGAAGACACGCGCCCCGTGCAGACGGCCGTCATCCCGATGGCGCTCGAAGGCCGCGACGTGGTGGCCTGCGCCGAGACCGGCACCGGCAAGACGCTCGGCTTCGTCGTGCCCATCCTGCAGCGCCTGCTCACCGAGCAGCCGCCCTACGGCGACGCCCAGCGCGAGCCCTACACGCGCGCCCTCATCCTCGCGCCCACGCGCGAGCTCGCCTCGCAGATCGAAGACACCATCGTCGGGCTGACCTACCACACGCCCTGTTCGAGCGTGCCGGTCTACGGCGGCGTCGAGATGGGGCCGCAGGAACGCGCCCTCAAGGCCGGGGTGGACATCGTCGTGGCGACACCGGGCCGCCTCATGGATCACATGCGGCACGACTCGGTGGACTTCGCGCGCGTGCAGACGCTCGTGCTCGATGAAGCCGATCGCATGCTCGACATGGGCTTCTGGCCCGACGTGCAGCGCATTCTCGGCGCGCTGCCGAAGGATCGGCAGACGCTGCTCTTCTCGGCCACCATGCCGAACGAGATCGTGAAGCTGGCCAAGGAGATGCAGCGCAGCGCGCGCTACGTCCAGATCGGCCGCCGCACCGGCGCCGCCCGCACCATCACCCACGCGATGGAGGAAGTGGAGACGCGCGACAAGATCGACCGCCTCGCCCGCTTCATCCGCGGCGAGGCCGATGGTCCGGTGCTGGTGTTCGTGCGCACGAAGATCGGCGCCGACAAGGTGGCGCGGTCGCTGCAGGCCAAGGGCGTGCGCGCCGCGGCCCTGCACGCCGACCGCACCCAGATCGACCGCCAGCGCGCCGTCGAAGGCTTCCGCTCGGGTCTGCATCCCGTGCTCGTCGCCACCGACATCGCCGCGCGCGGTCTCGACATCGACGGCATCGCGGTGGTCGTGAACTTCGAAGTGCCCGACACCAAGGAAAGTTACGTGCACCGTGTCGGACGCACGGGCCGCGCCGGCTCGAGCGGCCGCGCGCTCACACTCGTCGCGCCCGATCAGCGGCGTGAGTGGAAAGCCATGGAGGCCGCGCTTGGACTCGAACTCGCCTAGCGATCCGCCTGTCCTCGCCGTGCCTGGCGGCGCCGCGCCGGCGCTGTCGCAGGGGCAGACCCGTTTCAACACCTGCCGGTGGCAGCGGGCCGCCGAGGGCGATGCCCCCGCCTGCTGCGGGCATCGCGACGTGCTGCCGATGGCGGGCACGACCGGGTTCAACCCCGACTCGTGGTGTGTCGACTGCGACCACTACAAGATCAAGCGGGCCCCGAAGGCACGGCCACCGGTTGCCGCCTCGTCGTATCCGCGCTGGAACGACTGAGCCCGACTACCGCGCCGGCGGCGGCACCGGGTCGTCGCCGAATTCCTTCGCCAGATCCACCCACTCGCCATCGGGCGCGAGGAACTGATACGCCCGCCAGTGCTGCCGCGCTTCGGCCGACCGGCCCAGCTTCTCGAGCGTGACCGCCAGGTAGAAGTGTCCTTCCGCGTACTGGCCGTTCAGCGACAGCGCGCGACGGTAGTACTCGACGGCCTCGGCGTGCCACCCCAGATCGTGGTGGATGTTGCCGAGGTTGAAGTGCGCCTCGAAGAAGCTGTCGTCGAGCCGCAGCGCGCGTTCGTAGAGCGCCTGCGCCTCGGGCAGTTCGTCGCACGCGTAGCGGATGTTGGCGAGGTTGATGACGGCCGCGACCAGGTTCGGATCGTCGTGCAGCGCCTTGCGGTAGGCGCGCGCCGCTTCCTGCTGCCGATCGGGCGTGCCGTCGTCGAGCAGCGACCCTTCGAGGAACTGCTGCTCGGCCGGCGTCAGCGTCCGCGTGCCGTCGAGCGTCACATCCGCAATCGACGACTTCGCCGCCGCCACCGGCGGCTGCTTCTTCGTCAGCGCGATGATGCGCGCCGGTTCGGCGTCGAGGCGGAAATCGAACGCGAGCTGGCCCTGCCGTTCGGCCTGCAGATCGCGCAGCGCGGCGCGGAAGTTGATGCCCCGCTGCAGTTCGCTGTGGATCTGGCGCAGCAGGCTCAGGTCCGCGAACGAGAACTGCGTGCCGCCGCCCCGCTGCCCCGGCGTGATGAAGCCCCACTTCTGCAGGTAGCGGACGTGGTCTTCGCGCAGCGCCGGATACATGCCCAGCACGTCGCGCGGCCCGGGTGACGAGATCGCCGCCGGGGGCAGTGCGAGCGTGTCAGTGGGCTCTGCGGACATCGACACATCAAGATGGCGAATGTGATGGCACCGTGTCAACGCATGATCGCGCCGGCGCATACAATCATGCGATGATTCTTGCGGCCGACGTCGGCGGGTCGAAGACGCTCGTGGGGCGTTTCGCCGAGGCGCGGCCGCGGCCGGCGCTCATCGATGTGCGCGTGCTGCGCACACTCGACTTCACGAGCCTGCCGGCGCTGCTCGACGCCGCGTTCGGCGCGCGCGATCCGCAGGCGACGCGTGTGTCGCTCGGCATCGCCGGGCCGATCGTGGACGGCGAGGTCACGATGACCAACGTGCCATGGCGCGTGCGGCACGACGAGATGGTCGCGGCCACCGGCGTCACGCGGCTGCGGCTGCTGAACGATCTCGAGGCGATGGCGTGGGCGGTGCCGGTACTGGCCGCCGACGAGCTGCACACGCTGCAGGCCGGCGTGCCGAACGCGGCCGGTAACGCCGCGCTCATCGCCGCCGGCACCGGCCTTGGCGAAGCCGTCCTGCACCGCGTCGATGGACGCCTGCTGCCCGTGCCGTCCGAAGCCGGGCATTCCGACTTCGCCGCCCGCACCGACGCGGAGCTGGCGCTCGTACGCGCTATCCGCGCCGAGGTCGGGCGCGTCGATATCGAACGCGTCGTCTCGGGCATCGGCCTCGTGCACATCGCCGCACACGTGCACGGCGCGGATCACTGCGCGGTCGCCGGACGCTTCACCGAGCGCGAGGGCGTCGCCCGCGTGTCGCAGGCCGCGTCGGCCGGCACCTGTGCCCGCTGCGGCGCCGTCATGGATCTCTTCGTGGACGCCTACGGCGCCGAGGCCGGCAACCTGGCGCTGCGCGCCGTGGCCACGGCCGGCGTCTACGTGGGCGGCGGCATCGCGCCGAAGATCCTGCCGCTGCTCGCGCGCCGCTTCATAGCACCGTTCCTCGACAAGGCGCCGATGACACCGCTGCTCGCGACGATGCCGGTGCACGTCATCCTCAACGACCGGGCCGCCCTGCTCGGCGCCGCGGTCGCCGCGCTCGATTTGTAACGCCCCCGGTCCCGTTTAGCGCGGGGTCTGCGCAGGATCCGTGCCGTCGGGGGCCGTCCGTCAGACGGCGGCCTGGCGCACGGCGGTCTGCAGGTCGGCGAGCGTGCCGCGCGCGGCGGGGTCGGCGGCCAGGCAGCGCACGATCGCGGCGGCGGCGGCGGCCGGCACACCGGCGGCGGCAATCGCCGGCGGCGCGCCCATGAAGATCGTGCCGATGAGCTCGGGCAGCGTGGGCGCCTGGAACGGCAGGCGTCCGCTCACGAGCTGACAGGCGACGACGCCAATCGTGAAGAGATCGGCGCGCGCGTCGGGCGGGCGTCCGGTGAGCACTTCCGGCGCCAGATACGGCAGCTCGAGCTCGCTCGACTCGACGCCGCGCAGCTGCGTCTCGCGCATCGTCGCCAGCACATCGGTGAGCGCGCGGATACCGCCGCTCGTGAGCACGAGATGTTCGGCGCCGGCCTCGCCGGTGACGCGAATCGTGTCGGGGTTGACGCCGGTGAGCAGGCCGCCGTGCCGGTGCAGGGCGCCGGCCGCGTCGGTCATCTGCAGGATCATGCGGCGCGTCCGCGCCCAGTCGAGGGCGCCACCGGCGAGCACCGCACGCAGGCTCGGCCCGTCCACGAGATCGGTCACGACGAAGACGCCGCTCGCGTCCTCGCCGTAGTCGCGAACGTTCAGCAGGTGCGGATGCCGCACCTGGAGCGTGCGCGCTTCATGCAGGAACCGCGCCCGCAGCGCGTCCCACTGCGTCTGCCCGTCGCGCTTCAGATGGCGGATGGCGACGGGAATCGAGAGCGCGCGATGGGTGCCGCGCCTGACGATGCTGCCCAGCCGGCCGGGGCCGAGCACGTCGCCGAGGTCGTAGCGCGAGAGCAGACCATCACCGTCGAGCGTGCCACCAGCGTCGTCGGCCGGGCGCGCCGCGTCGAGCGCCGCGAGCAGCGCGTCCACGAACGCCGACACGTTCGGCCAGCGCTCGCCCGGCACCCGCGTCATGCCGCGGGCGATGACGGCATCGACGCCCGGCGGCAGCCCCGGCCGCACCGACGACGGCGGTGAGGTCGTGCCCGCCATCACCTGCTGGGTGAGCGCCATCGGCTCGGGCGCCTCGAACGGACGTTTCCCCGTGAGTATCTCGTAGGCAACGACGGCCAGTGAGTACTGGTCGGACGCCGCGCTCACGGCATCACCGGCGAGCTGCTCGGGCGGCGAGTAGGCGATGGTGCCGAGGAAAGTGAACGGCAGGGTCAGGCGCGTGACGTCGGGCGCCGTGGCCACCGATGCCAGCCCGAAGTCGATCACCTTGTAGACGCGATCGCCGGAGCCGTAGCGGTGGGCCACGATGTTGGCCGGCTTCAGGTCACGATGCGTGATGCCGTGGTCGTGGGCGAGTTGCACGGCGCTGCCGACGACGCGGAGCACCTCGGCCGCGCGCGCCGCACCGAGGGCGCCGCCGAGATCGATCTCGTCGCGCAGGCTCGGACCGCTCAGCAGTTCCATGACGAGGAACGGCCGGCCGTCGGCGTCCATGTCGAAGTCGAGGATCGAGACGATGTGCGGATGGCGCAGCTGCGCCGAGGCGCGGCTCTCGCGCAGGAAACGCTCACGCGCCTCGAGGTCGGCGTTGGGCGCCAGCAGCACCTTGAGCGCCACCTCGTCGCCGAGCGTGACGCGGCGGGCCTTGTAGACCCGCCCCATCCCGCCGGCGCCGAGCGGGCCGAGGATCTCGTAGCGGCCATCGATGACGTGGCCGGGGGGCAGCACCCCCACATCCTACACGTGCGCGAGGGGCTGCGGCGCGCGCGCCAGCACGTGCGCCAGCCAGAGGTCGGCGATGCGCTCCTGCACGCTGTTCTGCTTGAGCCGCGCCCGCAGGTTGGCGAAGTCCACGCGGTCGAGTTCCTGATCCTGGTTGTAGCAGGAGAACACGAACTCCTCGCGGCCGGTCGCCGGATCGACGTGGCGCTGCAGGCACTGCGCGCACACTTCCTTCATCATGCACTGCATCGGCGAGTTGATGCTGCCGATGGCGACGTGACGGGTGAGATGCGGCGCGAGCACGCCGTGCCGCGCCCCCTGCACCGCGTGCATCATGCGGTCGGAGCCGATGGCGATGATGCGCGAGACCGACGGCAGCGGCACCATCGTCTCGCCCAGCCGGCCTTCGGCATACGCCACCATCGCCCGCACGATGTTCCCGCGGAAGTGCCGGTCCTGCGGTCGGCCGGGCGGGATCTCGACGCCGGTGTCGGTCGCCCAGATCACCTGGTCGGTCGCCGCTTCGATCTCTTCACGCTTGAAGAGGTCGGCGCCGTTCTTGTAGCCCGCGAAGTAGAGCACGCGGCTGCCGCGCGCCTTGAGGGCGCGGGCGATCGAGAAGAGCACGGCGTTCCCCAGGCCGCCGCCGGCGAGCAGCACAGATTCGCCTGCGGGGATCTCGGTGGGCGCGCCGGTGGGCCCCATCACGACCACCGGTTCGCCCGGCTGCAGGTAGCTGCACAGCCGGCTCGACACGCCCATCTCGAGCGTGATGAGCGACAGCAGCCCCTGCTCGCGGTCCACCCACGCGCCGGTGAGGGCGATGCCCTCCATGACGAGCGACGACACCTGGCCGTCGGTCGTGACGCAGGCGCTGCCGCGTTCGAAGTTCTGGAGGCGGTAGAACTGCCCCGGCTCGAAATAACGCGCCGCCGCCGGCGCCCGCACGATCACGTCGACGATGGTCGGCGTCAGGCGCTCCACCCGTTCGACGCGGGCGAGCAGCTCATGATCGAAGCGCGCGACGAGCGCGTGCCAGGCGGCATCCCGCGCCGGCTGTGCCGCCGGGTTGAGCGCCGCCAGATGCTCGGCGAAGAGCGCCACCACGTGGTGGTAGCCGTGTTTCGCCGAGGCCATCGCCTTCACGACGTTGCCGTTGTAGCGCGGATGGTTGTCGCCGTAGTAGCTCACGAAGCGGCCATCGCGCGCATAGGACGTGAAGAAGCCCTGGGCGTCCTCGACGAGCGTGCGCACGCCGTGGGCGTCACGGTCGACGCGGTACCCCTTGAAGTACTTCGCCTTGCCGTCGAGGGCGAACGACCCGGGATGTTCCTTCTCGTAGGTCACGTTCGGCGCGGTGCCGGCCGCCACGAGCACGGTGCGCGCCGGCAGCTCCACGCGCACGCCGCCGCTCTTGAAGATCATCGCCTGCACGTGCCCGAAGGCATCGGGCACGGCTTCGACCGGCTCGAGGTTCTCGGCAAACGTGATGCCCTCTTCGAGCGCCTTGGCCACTTCCTCGTGATTCAGGCGGTAGGCCGGCGCGTCCTGCAGGCGCTTGCGGTAGGCCAGCGTGACGCCGCCCCACTGCCGCACGAGCGGCACGAAGTCCGGCGCCTCGCCGGCCGCCGCCGCGCGGGCGCGTTCAGCGCGCACGGCGCGTCCATGGCCGAGGAACTCGTCGAGGATGCCGCGCTCCTCGTCGTCGAACGTCCGCCGCACTTCGGCGTCGCCCACGGTGGCGGCGAGCGCCTCGCAGCGGTCGAGCATCTTCTCGACCTGGAGCGGATAGTAGGCCAGCAGTTCCGTGGCCGTATCCACGCCCGTGAGGCCTCCGCCGATGACCACGGCCGGCAGGCGCACCTGCAGGTTCGACAGCGCATCGGCCTTGAAGGCACCGGTGAGCTGCAGGGCCATCAGGAAGTCGCTGGCCTTGCGGATGCCGCGAATCAGGTTGTTCCTGATGTCGATGATCGTGGGGCGGCCGGCGCCGGCGGCGATCGCCACGTGATCGATGCCCTGGGTCCAGGCGTCGTCGATCGGCAGGGCGCCGCCGAAGCGGATGCCGCCGTAGATCTTCAGCCGCGTGCGCCGCGCCAGCGTGAGATGGATGAGCGACAGGAAGTTCTTGTCCCACCGCACCGTGATGCCGTACTCCGACACGCCGCCGAACCCTTCGAGCACACGTTCGTCGAGCGGCCGGTAGATGTCGGACCAGCGCGCGATCGGCTGCGGCGGCACGCCGGGCCCGCCGGCCAGCACCGGATCGGGCGGCTCGATCTTCAGGCCGTCGATGGCCACGACGCCGAAGCCTTCGTTGAGCAGGTAGTGCGACAGCGTGTAGCCGGCCGGGCCGAGACCGACGACGAGCACGTTCTTGCCGTTGTACGGCAAGGCGTGCGGCCGCATGTGGTTGAGCGGATTCCAGCGCGTGAGCAGACCGTAAATCTCGACGCCCCACGGCAGGTTCAGCACGTCGGTGAGCGCGCTGGTTTCGATCTGCGGGATGTTGACGGGTTCCTGCTTCTGGTAGATGCAGGCCTTCATGCAGTCGTTGCAGATCCGGTGGCCGGTGCCGGGGCACATCGGATTGTCGAGCATCACGAGCGCCAGGGCGCCGAGCACGTCGCCGCGCTTTCGCAGCAGGTGCATCTCCGAGATCTTCTCGTCGAGCGGGCAGCCGGCGAGCGGGATGCCGAGCGCGTTCGACGTCACCGCGCCCTGTTTGTCGGTGATGCCCTTGCTGCAGCTGTCCTTGTCGCGTTCGTGGCAGAGCACGCAGTAGTGCACTTCGCTCAGCACCTCGCGCGTCGAGTAGCGCGGGTCGGTGAGCGCGAAGCCGTCGCGGCGGCGCAGCAGCGCCTCGGGGCCGGCGACGACGTTCGGCAGGGCCGGATTCGGCCGCGTGATGTGCACGAGGTGGTCGAAGTCGAGCGTCTCGGGGAACTTGAAGACCACCCAGTCGCGGTGCGCCGGATGGCGCAGGTGCGCCGCGCACCAGCGCTTGAGCGCGTCGATCTCGGCCGCTACGGCCGCCTTCGCCGCCTCGTCGGCCGACCCGCGCACGGCCTCGTCGCGATCGAGCAGTGCGCAGCCGGCCCGGGCCACGAGCAGTTCGCGGGCGCCGGCCGCGGTCGCGCCGGCCATGATGGCATCGACGTAGGCGTGGTCGGCGGCGGTGACCGGCACCGGCGCGCCGCCCTTGAGCAGCGGCAGGGCACGGCGGCGCACGAAGTCGATCTTGAAGCGGAAGAGATCGTCGTAGGCGCGCGTGGCCGCCGCCAGCACCTCGGCCTCGGGGCCGACGGCGAAAAGATTCGCGATGAACCGGCTCACGTGCGGCGCGAGCGCCACGAGCAGCGCCGAGCGATCGACCGGGCCCGGAGGTGTGGCGGTCTGCGCCTGCCAGCGCTCCCAGAGCGCCGGTTCCGCCGCCACGACATCCGCCACGAAACGGGCGTAGAGGTCGGCGAGGCGGGCGGGCTCGTGCAGGTCCGCGAAGGTGAACTCGGGTAGTCCCAGGCGATCGACAGCAGAAAGCGCGGCGTTCATAGTCACGTGGCCCCTCGATAGGCCGATTGATCACGGTACATCCGGGCGGAGAGCACAGTCAAACGGCTGTTCAAAATCCGGCCATTCACGCCCCCGTGACGTGATTCCGTAAACGAGGACTGGCAGTTCGTGCTCGTTTTTGTTGTTCCGCGGCGCGCTGCCGCCAGCTCTCAGTCAGTGGGAGCAGCGAATTCCTCGCGATCCCGACACCCGTGGACCTGGCAGCGCCCTTCGGAACGCGTCTTGCTGGTCTGCTACTGGCACCGGCTTGCCCCGGCTGGATACGCCAGCGCCGATTACATTTTTGAGCGGAGTACGCAACATGAACACGGTGAGACTGGTGAAGAACGGCATTCTCGCAATGGCGATGCTGATGCTGGCTGGACGGGCGCACGCACTCGGGCTCCAGGACCGCGTGCTCGGCGCCACCCCGCTGTCCGGCACGTTCCAGCAGCTGCAGGTCGAGGGCAAAGCCACCATCAGCGCGGTCACCGGCACCTGCCCCACGGTGGTGCTGACGATTGCCGGCATCCCGGTCACGGTCAATGCCACCACGACCTTCCCGGCGGGCCAGAGCTGCGGCCAGCTCGCCGCCAACCAGCTCGTGGAAGTGCGCGGCATGCTGACCATCAGCGCCGGCACGCTCTCGGTCGTCGCCACGACGATCGAAATCGAAGACGGCAGTGAAGGCGAGGGCGAAGGCCGCGTGACCGACGTGCAGGGAACCTGCCCGAACATCACGCTGACGGTCGACGGCCTCACCGTGAAGGCCGACGCGCTCACGAAGTACGTGCCCGCCAACCGCGGTGCCGGCTGCGACCAGATCCGGATCGGCACGAAGGTCAAGGTCAAGGCCGTGCCGGCCACCGGCGGCGGCTATCGCGCCCGCCTCATCGAGATCAAGGGCCACCGGCACTTCGGCGAGGGTGAAGGCCGCATCACGCAGGTGACCGGCACCTGCCCCGACGCCACGATCTTCTTCGGCGCCACGGCCGTGCAGATGAACGCCGCCACCACCTTCGTGGGCGGCACCTGCGCCGACCTCGCGGTGGGCGTGAGCGTGCAGGCGCGCGGCTTCAAGGACGACGATGCCACGGCCAACGTGGCCAGCTGGGTGCGCGTCAAGTCGCGCCGCGTCGAAGGGCGCTCGACGATTACCGCGGTGAGCGGCACCTGCCCGGCGCTCTCCTTCACCGTGGGCGGCGTCGTCAAGGTCGTGACCGACGCCAGCACGAAGTTCGAAGACGGCTCCTGTGCCACGCTGCGCGTCGGCGTGCGCGTGAAGGTCAAGGGCGACATGACCACCGAAACCGGTGAGGTCATCGCCGAAGAGGTGGAGATCGAAGGGCAGCCCGGCGGCAGGGCCGGCGGCCGCATCGAGGGCCGCATCACGGCCGCGAGCGGCACCTGCCCGGCGCTCACGCTGACGGTCAACAACGTCACCGTGACGACGTCGGCCTCGACCTACTTCGACGGGGTGAGCTGCGCGTCGCTCACCGTGGGCACGAAGGTGGAAGTGGAAGGCGACCTGCAGGGCACGACCCTCGTCGCTACCAAGATCGAACGCGAGTAACACCCGCCGTCCGCACGACCGGCCGGGGGAGGGGCCCGTCCCCTCCCCCGCGCGCCTTGACTTGCCTTCCAAGCGCTGAGTACGCTGCCGAGCGTACGCCCGCGCGCTCGTGACCATTCAACTGAACGGCGACCCCTTCGACCTGGACGGCCCGATTTCCGTGGCCGCGCTCCTGGCGAGCCTGCAGATCGACCCGCGACGCGTGGCGGTCGAGCTGAACCTCGTCGTGCTGAAGCGGGCCACCTTCGAGACCACGATCGTGCAGGCTGGAGATTCGATGGAAATCGTCAACTTCGTGGGCGGCGGCGCGCCCGGGGCGGCCCGATGACGGCCGCCGGCGCGCCCGATCCGCTCGTCATCGCCGGCCGCACCTTCACCTCGCGGCTCATCCTCGGCACCGGCAAGTACCCGTCGCCCGAGATCATGCAGGCCGCGCACCAGGCCGGCGGCACCGAGATGGTCACCGTGGCGGTGCGGCGCGTGGACATCACGCGCCGCTCGGCCTCGCTCCTCGATTTCATCGACACGTCGGCCATCATGCTGCTGCCGAACACGGCCGGCTGCTACACCGCCGAGGATGCGATCCGCACGGCGCACCTCGGCCGCGAGGCCGGCCTGTCGCACTGGGTCAAGCTCGAGGTCATCGGCGACGAGGCCACGCTCTTCCCCGACACCGCCGCACTCGTCGAGGCCACGAAGGTGCTGGTGAAGGACGGCTTCGTCGTGCTGCCGTACACGAACGACGATCCGATCGTGTGCCGCAAGCTCGAAGACGCCGGCGCCGTGGCGGTGATGCCCGCCGGCGCGCCGATCGGATCCGGGCTCGGCATCCAGAACGTGACCAACCTGCGCATCATCCGCGAGCAGGCCCGGGTACCGGTCATCGTCGATGCCGGCGTGGGCACGGCCTCGGATGCGGCCCTCGCGATGGAGCTCGGCGCCGATGCCGTGCTCCTGAACACCGCCGTCGCCGGCGCCCGCGATCCGGTTGCCATGGCCGCGGCCATGAAGCATGCGGTCATCGCCGGCCGCCTGGCCTCTCTCGCCGGCCGGATTCCGAAGCGTCTGTACGCCTCGGCGAGCAGCCCGATCGACGGCATGGTGGGACGCTAGTGACCGAGGCCGTCGTACGCACGGTGTCGGAGGACGACCTCGCGCGCCTCAAGCGCGATCGCGAGGCCGCCGACGCGCGCTACAACGCCGCCCTCACCGCCGTGGATGCCGCCGTGCAGCGCCTGGCGGACCTGCCGCATCCGCCGCCCGGTCCCGACGAACACCAGGTCACGCCGCTCAACCAGCAGTTCGCGCTGCTCGGCCACGCCCCGGCCGGCAGCGGCTGGAAGGGCCGCCTCGCCGCCTTCGTCTGGCGCACCCTGGAGCCGGCGCTGGCCGCGCAGCAGCAGTTCAATGCGGCCCTCGTCGATCACGTGAACCGCAGCATCCCGCGCGAGCGCGCGGTCACCGAGGCCATCGCGGCCACGATCGGCCTCGTACGCCGGCAGATCGAAGAGGCCACGCACTTCCAGTCGATGCTGGTCGTCTACCTGCAGACGCTCACGCCCTACGTGGACACGAAGGACTACGAGTTCGCGGGCCTGGCGCGGCGCACGGCCGAAGACGCTCAGGTGGCGATCGTGCGGCTCCAGGACATCGCGCGCGGGCTGGCAGCCGCGACGAGCGGACTCTCGGACGAGATGCTGAAGCGCTACGAGTCGCTGCTCGGCCGCGACCAGCGCTACGACGCCCGCCTCGCCGATCTCGCCACCGCCGTGACGGTGCTGCAGCAGACGTCGCTCGCGCTCAGCCGCGAAATCGCCCGCGGGCTGCCGGCGGCGCCGTCGCCTGCTGCAGTCGCCAGCGCGCCGGCACCGGCCGCCGCGGCACCGGCTGCCGCCGCGGGTGACACGCATCAGCAGATGCTCGCCGGCGACCGGCTGCAGAGCCAGCAGTATGCCGGCTTCGAGGATCTGTTCCGCGGCAGCGAGAGCGAGATCCGCCAGCGCATGGCCGACTACCTGCCGATCTTCGCCGGCGCCGGCGAGGTCGTGGACATCGGCTGCGGACGCGGCGAGTTCCTCGAGCTGCTGCGCTCGGCCGGCCTCACGGCGCGCGGCGTCGACCTCAACCACGAGATGGTCGAGCGCAGCCGCGCCAAGGGCTTCGACGTCACCGAAACCGACGGCCTGTCGTTCGTGGCCGGCGCGGCGCCGGGAAGTGTCGGCGGCCTCATCGCCTGCCAGGTCGTCGAGCACCTGCAGCCCGATTACCTGCTGCGGTTCCTCGCCGCCTCGGCCCAGGCCCTGCGGCCGGGCGCGGCGATCGTGCTCGAGACGATCAACCCGGCCTGCTGGAGCGCCTTCTTCGACAGCTACGTGCGCGACCTGACGCACGTGCGGCCGGTACATCCCGACACGCTGAAGTTCCTGGTGATGGCCGCCGGCTTCGCCGACGTCACCATCCAGTGGCGCTCGCCCTATCCCGAGGCGGGCAAGCTCGAGCGGCTGCCTGCCGCCGCCCGCGCCGCCGCTTCGGATCCTGCGCTGCCGCCCCTCCTCGACGTCCTGGATCGCAACGTCGACCGGCTGAACGGGTTGTTCTTCACTCACCGCGATTACGCGATCGTCGCCCGGCGCCCCTGACGCGCCGCCGTTCACGGACCCCGTGACTCCAGCCCTGCGTGCCGCGCGCCTCGTCGTCGGCCTTACTGCGGTGCTGCTGCCGCTCGCCCACGCTGCCCTGCGCGCCGCCGGGGACGGTATCGCGTGGCCGACGGCCATCGCCGTCATCGCCGGGCTGCTGGTGCGCCTGCTGGCCGGCGCCACTCCCGGCGTGGCCGTCGCGCTCGCCCTCGCGCCCGTGTGGCAGGTGCTGATGAGCCCCTGGGGCCAGCCCGGTCACTTCGTCTCGGTGATGCCATGGCTGGCCTTCCTCGGCGCGGTCCTCGGCTGGCCGGGCCCGCGGCCATGGTGGGCCGAGGGGCTCTGGGGCGGCGCCGTTGCGGCCTGGGCACTCGTGCTGTCACTGGTCACGCCGATCGTGGCCGCGCGCGAACTCGACTTCACGCTGACGGCGGCCGCTTGGCCGAACGAGGCGGCCAGCGTGCTGCTGATGGCCGCCGCGCAGCTCGTCGCGCTGCTGCTCTTCGATTGGTACTGGGGGGCCACCGACGCCGCCCGGCGCTGGACGTGGGCAGCCCTCGTCCCGGGCGTGGCCGCCGCCGCCGGCGTCGCTCTCTGGCAACAGTCGATCGACCCGGCGTTTCTCAGCGTGGAACCCTGGCTCGGCCTGCGCCGATCCGCCGGCACGTTCTTCGACGCCAATGCCACGGCGGCGCTCGTCGCGCTGGTCGTACCGATCCTGGTGACGCCAGCCGCGCGCCCCCACGCGGTGCCGCCGGTCGCGTGGGGGGGCGTCTGGATCGCCCTCGGCCTCGCCGGCATCATCGCCACCGGCTCGCGCTCGGCGCTCGCCGCCTTCGTGCTCGCACTCGGCCTGCAGGCGCTGGCCGCGAGCCGGCCCGTGCGCTGGCTCGCCCTGGTGACCGGGGCCGTCCTCGTGGCCGTGGTCGTGGCCGCCGACCGGGTCGCCGACGCATCGACGGGGCATGCGATCGGCCGACTGGCCGACAGCCTGCGCCGCCTCTATGAGGCCGGGGCCGAAGGCGTCTGGCGATTCGCCTGGGACCGTGACGGGTACGGCCCGACGGCGATGAGCATGATCGCGGACCACCCGTGGGTGGGCACCGGGCCCGGAACGTTCGGCAGCCTTGTCACCGGCTACGCCCGCGAGTCGCTTGCGATGGCGCTGCCGCCCGACAACGCACAGAACTGGTGGCGTCAGCAGGCCGCGGAGTTCGGGCTGCTCGGCAGCCTGCCCGCGTTTGGCTGCTCACTGCTGGCGCTCACGGCCGGCGTGCGGGCGCTGGCCCGCCGCGACCACGCCGCAGCGGTCGCCCCCCTGGCCGGACTTGGCCTGTTCGCGCTCGTGGCCCCGCCGATGCCGCATCCGCTGCTGCAGGTCATTGCGGGTCTCGTCATCGCCCACGCCGTGACGGCGGCGGCGCCCCCGCCCGATGCGGCGCGGCGCGTCCGCGACGGCCAGATGATCTGGGTGCTGGCACTCATCTGTGCGGCCGGCTCGGCGGTCACCGGCTGGCAGGACCTCCGGCCCGCGTATCGCGCGGCGCGCTTTCGGACACCGTACAGCTACGGCGTCACGCCGGTCGGCCCGACACGGTATGGGCCCGGCCGCTGGATGGATCAGCGCGGCGTCGCGGTCGTCGATCCGGGCAGTCATCGCACGCTGGTCACGCGCGTCATCGTGCCCCACGAAGACGCCGCTACCCGCCCCGTGCGAGTGGTCGTCTCCGGACGCCGCGGCGTCGTCTGCGTGCACGAGGCGGTCGACGCCGCGCCGTACGACTGCCGCCTGCCGGTGCATCCGGATGAGTGGCCGATGGTGCGCGTCGAGATCGGCCGTTCGTGGCCGGCATCGGGCGGCACGCGGCGCGCCGCCGTCGTGAACGCCTGGCTCGACGACTAGGAGCGGCCCGCCTGGCGTACGGCGTCGCCGATGGCGGCGACCACCTGCTGCAGCTGCGCGTCCGCCAGTTCGGCGTAGATCGGCAGCGCCAGCACGCGCGCGGCCGCAGCATCGGCGTGCGGGAACGCGTCGAGCGGGTGGCCAAGGTTCGCGAAGCAGGCCTGCCGGTGGAACGGCACGGGATAGTAGATCTCGGTGCCGATGCCGAGCGCCGTCAGGTGCGCGCGGACGCGGTCGCGATCCGGCACCTGCACCACGAACTGGTTGTAGATGTGGTACGCGCCAGGCCGCTCGTGCGGCAGTGTGACGAGCGCGTCGAGGCCGGCCTCGGCGAAGAGCTGGCGGTATCGTGCCGCATTCCGCCGCCGGCCGTCGGTCCAGGCCGCCAGATGCGGCAGCTTCACGCGCAGTACGGCGCCCTGGATGGCATCCAGGCGGAAGTTGCCGCCAACGAGCGCGTGGTGGTACTTGGGGTACTGGCCGTGATCGCGCAGCAGGCGCAGCCGCTCGAAGAGCGCCGGGTCGTTCGTGGTCACGAGACCGCCGTCGCCGAACGCGCCGAGATTCTTCGTGGGATAGAACGAGAAGCAGCCGATGGTGCCGAGGCCGCCCACCGCCGTGCCGCCATCCTTCGCGCCGATGGCCTGCGCGGCGTCTTCGATGACGGCCAGACCGTGCGCCTTCGCCACCGCCAGCAGCGCCGTCATGTCGGCAGCCTGCCCGTAGAGATGCACGGGCATGATGGCCTTCGTGCGCGGCGTGATGGCCCGGGCCACGGCCTCGACGTCGAGGTTGTAGGTGGCCGGATCGATATCCACGAACACCGGCCGCGCGCCGACGCGCACGACCGAGCCGGCTGACGCGAAGAACGAGAACGTCGGCGTGATGACCTCATCGCCGGTGCCGATCTCGATCGCCATGAGGGCGGCGACGAGTGCGTCGGTGCCCGACGACACGCCGAGCGCGTACTTCACGCCCAGATAGCCGGCGAGTTCGCATTCGAGGGCGGCGACTTCGTCACCGAGGATGCAGCGCTGGCTGTCGCACACCCGCGTGACCGCCTCGAGGAGCGCCTCGCGGAGCGGCCGGTACTGGGCCTGCAGATCGAGCAGCGGAACGGACGCGGACGGTGCGGTGGCCATTGGGGACACGTCGAAACGCGCCGGGCTCAGCCCAGCACCACGCCCGGGTGTTCCTGCTGGCGGGCGACGTCGGCGTCGACCATCATCGCGATGAGCGATTCGAACGGCACTTCCGGCGTCCAGCCGAGTTCCTGCTTCGCCCGCGCCGGATCGCCGATGAGCAGATCGACCTCGGCCGGCCGGATGAAGCGCTGATCGACCTTCACGTACTGCGTCCAGTCGAGACCGACGTGGCTGAAGGCCAGCTCCACCAGGCGCTGCACGGTGTGCGTCTCGCCGGTGGCGACGACGTAGTCTTCCGCCTTGTCCTGCTGCAGCATCAGCCACATCGCGCGCACGTAGTCGCCCGAGAAGCCCCAGTCGCGCTTGGCGTCGAGGTTGCCGAGGTAGAGCGCGTCGGCCAGGCCGCACTTGATGCGGGCGACGCCGTCGGTCACCTTGCGGGTCACGAACTCGAGGCCGCGGCGCGGCGATTCGTGGTTGAAGAGGATGCCCGAGCAGGCGAAGAGGTCGTAGCTCTCACGGTAGTTGACCGTGATGTAGTGGCCGTAGACCTTCGAGACGCCGTAGGGACTGCGCGGGTAGAACGGCGTGAGCTCGCTCTGCGGCACCTCGCGCACCTTGCCGTACATCTCGCTCGATGACGCCTGGTAGAAGCGGATCTTCGGGTTGACCTGGCGGATGGCTTCGAGCACGCGCGTCACGCCCTGCGCGTTGAACTCGCCGGTGAGCATCGGCTGGTCCCACGAGGCGGGCACGAACGACATCGCCGCCAGGTTGTACACCTCGTCCGGCTCGGCTTCCTCGATCACCTTGATGAGCGAGAGCTGATCGAGCAGGTCGGCGGGACGCAGCGTGATCTGATCCTGCAGGTGGGCGATGCGCCAGTGGTTCGGCGCGCTGAGGCGCCGGATGGCGCCGACGACCCGATACCCCTTGGAGAGCAGCAACTCCGCCAGGTACGAACCGTCCTGTCCGGTGATGCCCGTGATGAGCGCGGTCTTGGCCATATCGATGCGGGTCTGCGTAGGGTTCAGAGGGGGAAGATGTGGGGCGCACGCAGTCCCGCGAGGGCGTTGCGCGTGTCGACCACCAGCGGGAACCGCGCGGCAATCGAGGGGTAATCGAAGATCTGATGGTCGGTCACGATGACTGCGCAGTCGCAGCCGCCGGCGAGCGCCGCCTCGAGCGTGACCGCGGCGAGATCGACCGGGCCGTGCTGCAGCACCGGCACGTAGGGGTCGGTGTACGAGACGGTCGCGCCCTTGCGCTTCAGCAGTTCGATGACGTCGAGCGCCGGCGACTCGCGCATGTCGTCGATGTCGCGCTTGTAGGCGACGCCGATGACGTGCACGGAGGCGCCATTGACGGGCTTCTTCGCCGAATTGAGGGCATCGGCCACGCGGCTGACGACGTACTCCGGCATCGTGCCGTTGACCTGGCCGGCCAGTTCGATGAACCGCGCTTCGAAGCCGCTCTGCTTCGCCTTCCACGACAGATAGAACGGGTCGATCGGGATGCAGTGGCCGCCGAGGCCGGGGCCCGGGTAGAACGGCATGAAGCCGAACGGCTTGGTCTTCGCCGCGTCGATGACTTCCCACACGTTGATGCCCATGCGGTTGCACATGAGCGCCAGTTCGTTCACGAGGCCGATGTTCACGGCGCGGAAGGTGTTCTCGAGCAGCTTCACCATCTCCGCCACGCGGGTCGAGCTCACCGGCACGATGGTGTCGATGATGCTGCCGTAGAGCGCGGCCGCGGCCCGCGTGCTCGCCTCGTTCATGCCGCCGACGACCTTCGGGATGTTCTTCGTCTGGAAGCTCGGGTTGCCCGGATCGACGCGTTCAGGCGAGAACGCGAGGTAGAAGTCGGTGCCGGCTTCGAGACCGCCGGCTTCGAGCGCCGGCTGCACCACTTCGTCGGTCGTACCCGGGTAGGTGGTGGACTCGAGAATGACCAGCTGGCCCTTGCGGAGCACCGTCGCCGTCGCCTCGACGGCCTGCACGACATACGACAGATCGGGGTCCTTCGTCTTGCGGAGGGGCGTCGGCACGCAGATGTCGATGACATCCACGTCGGCCAGTTCACGCGCGTCCGTCGTGGCGCGCAGCGTGCCGTTGGCCACCACGTCGGCGACATGGGCGGTCGGGACGTCCGGGATGTAGCTGACGCCGCTGTTCAGCGTGGCGGCTTTGGCCGCGTCGACGTCGTAACCCACCACGTGGAAGCCGGCGCGCGCGAACTCCACGGCCAGGGGCAGCCCGACGTAGCCGAGACCGATGACGCCGATCCGCGCGCGTTTGTCCGCAATCCGCTGCAGCAGTTCCACTGACGCTCCTCAGTTCTCTTCGGGGCGCAGCGCGCCCCGCTCAACCGATCCAGCGTACCATTCCGCGCGCACCGCCGACAAGCTGGCGGCGCCCGCGTGGCTCAGTCGCGGGGCGCCCCGCCGAAGCCGGGCGCATCGTGGAACTGGAGGGATGCCACGAGCGTGCGGACGCCCGCGTCCGCGCAGAGACGGGTGAGGGCATCCAGCCGTTCCGGCGCCACCGCGGACGTCGATACGACCACCTGGGCGACCTGGCCCGAGGTGAGGAGCGGCGCCACCTGTTCGAGACTGCCGAGCACCGGCACGCCATGGACGCTCAGGCGGAACTTGCCGCGATCGTCGTCGATGAAGCCGATGACCTTCCAGTCGAGTTCCCCGTTCGAGCGCGCCTCGCGCAGCACCATCACGCCGCCGGCACCGGCGCCGTAGATGATCGTGCGCGGACCGCCGCTCTCGGTGGGGACGAAGAGTTCGCCGAGGGCGCGGAAGAGCACGCGGCTGCCGCAGAGGAAACTCGTCGCCAGGAGCCAGTGGATGGCGAAGACCGCGCGCGAGTAGCCCTCGAAGCGGAACGCCACCAGCACGACCAGCATCGCCAGCGCCGTGCCGGCAGTGGCGGCACCGGTCAGCTTGACCAGGTCGCGGATGCCCGAGTGACGCCACGAGTCCTGATAGGTGCCGAAGGCGCCGAGCATCACGACGTGAGTCACGAGGATGATGAGCAGCGAACTCGAGAAGACCGGCAGTTCACGTTCGAGCGTCCCCTCGAAGCGCAGCAGGTAGGCCGAGTAGTAGGCCAGCGCGACGAGCGCGGCGTCGAGGGCCACGGTGGCGACCTGCTTCTTGTAGCGGAAGTCGGTCACGACGCGGATGGCGCCGACGTCGGCCTTCGGCGGATACACACGCTGCAGGCCGAGCTTCACGCCGAGCACCGCGAGTCCCGCCACGAGCAGCCCGACGAGCGTGGCCGTGTACGGCAGCCCGTGGCGGTACGACAGCACCGCGACGATCCCCGAGGAAAACGCCATGCTCCAGAGGGCCAGCACGGCGCCGCGTTCCGACAGGCCGAGCGCCACCAGCCGGTGCGACGTGTGGTCACGGCCGCCCTGGGCGATCGATCGCCCGGCGAGCGTGCGGGCGATGGTGACGAAGAGCGTGTCGAAGATCGGCACGAGCAGCACGAGCACCGGCAGCATGAGCACGGCCACGGTGCCGCGGGCCCAGGCAGAGGGCCCGATGACGTTCAGACCGCCCACCAGCATGCCGATGAAGAGGCTGCCGGTGTCGCCCATGAAGATCGAGGCCGGCTGGAAGTTGAAGAGGAGGAAGCCGGCCAGCGCGCCGCACAGCGTCGCGGCGATCAAGGCGCCTTCGGCGTTGCCGTCGACGAGGAAGAAGTAACAGCGGAAGCCGGCGGCGATGAGGCCGATGCCGGCCGCCAGGCCGTCCATGTTGTCGAGCAGGTTGAAAGCGTTGGTGACGCCGACGAGCCAGACGAGCGTGAGGAGCTGGTCAATCGGCGAAATGCCGGTCACCGTGAGCCGCACGCCGCCGGCCACGACGATGGCCGTGACGATGACCTGGACGAGGAACTTGACCTGCGGACGCAGAGGCCGGAAGTCGTCGAGCAGGCCGACGAGCGCCAGCGCGGCCGCGCCGCCCACGAGCGCCCAGGCGCTCCACGAGAGCGACGGCAGCAGCGGCACCACGATGAGCACGGCGCCGGCTATCGACACGCCGCCGAGCAGCGGGATGGTGCCGCGATGCCAGCGGTCTTCCTTCGGCGTCGCCACGGCCCCGACCATGCGCGCCGCCGGCCGCACCATGAACGTCAGGGCGACGGAGAGCAGGAACGCGGCGAGCGGAGGCCACCACAGGTCGGGCATGTGTCGGGCGAACGTCGTCTGATGATACTGTGTCGCTCGGGTCCGCGGCTGCCTTCGCGGGCCATCCCGCCGCCCGTATGCCGCTCACCCCCACCACCCGCGTCCTGGTCACCGGCGCCGGCGCCCAGCTGGCCGGCGCCATCCGGGCGCGTTTCGACGGCCACTGCGTAGTCACCGCCGTCACCCGACGGGAATGCGACGTCACCTCGGCCGTCGACGTGGCACGCGTCACCCGCGACGTGCGGCCCGAGGTCGTCATCAACTGCGCGTCCTACAACGACGTGGACGGTGCCGAACGCGAGCCCGAGGCCGCGCTGGCCGCCAACGGCCTCGCCCTGGGCGTACTCGCCGATGCCGCGACCCGCGAAGACGCGGTGCTGCTGCACTACAGCACCGACTTCGTCTTCGACCCGGCCGTCGATCCCGGCCCGATGCAGGAAGACGCCCCCATCAGCCCGCGCAGCATCTACGCGCAGTCGAAGCTGCTCGGCGAGATCCTGGCGAAGCGCGCGCCGAAGCACTATGTGCTGCGCGTGGCGAGCCTGTTCGGCGGCAGCCGCGCCAAGAGCAGCCTCGACCGCCTGGCCGCCGCCATCCGCCGCGGCGACACGGTGAAGGCCTTCGCCAACCGCACCGTCACGCCGTCGTACGTGCCGGACCTGGCCGAGGCTGCCGCGGCACTGCTCGCCCGCGATGTCCCCTACGGCCTCTACCACTGCGTGAACTCCGGCCACGGCACGTGGGTGGACGTGGCGCGGGCGATTGCCGTCGAATCCGGCGTCGATCCCGACTGCGCGGTCACGCCGGTGCCGTTCGATCCGGCGGCGTTTCCGGCCCGGCGACCGACCTACGCGGCGCTCTCGAACGCGGCGCTGGCCGCGCACGGCGTGACGATGCCGCTCTGGCGCGACGCCATCGCCCGCTACGTGCGGACGCTGCCGGCCTAGACGCGGAAGGCTGCGAGCGCGTCGACGACGCGCGCCTGATCGGCGGCGCTCAGGTCGAAGAACACCGGCAGCCGCACGAGCCGATCCGCGATGTCCTCGGTGACGGGACACTGGCCGTCGCGGCCGCCGAACATCCGCCCCATGTCCGAGAGGTGCAGCGGCTGGTAGTGGAAGGTCGCGAGGATGAGGGCGCGGCGCAGATCCGCGAGCAGGCGCGTGCGCGCCTCGAGCGACGGCAGCAGCAGGTAGTAGATGTGCGACGGGTGGCTGCAGTGCGCCGGCACCTGCGGCCGGCCGATGCCGTTGGCCGCCGCCCACGCGGCCAGCGCCGTGTCGTAGCCTTCCCAGATGGCGCGCCGGCGCGCCTGCACCAGGTCGCGGGCCTCGAGCTGCGCGCACAGATACGCGGCCAGCAGGTCCGACGGCAGGTAACTCGAGCCGACATCCACCCACGTGTACTTGTCGATCTGCCCGCGGTAGAACCGGCTGCGGTTCGTGCCCTTCTCGCGGATGATCTCGGCCCGTTCGGCCAGCGCGCCGTCGTTCAGCACGAGCGCTCCGCCCTCGCCGCAGGTGAGGTTCTTGGTCTCGTGGAAACTCAGCGTCGACATCGCGCCGAAGCTGCCGAGCGCCTGGCCGCGGTACTCGCCGAAGAGG
>JBIKUN010000158.1:0-9457 GCA_044347565.1 Vicinamibacterales bacterium
CTGCGTCTGGAAGCCGACGAGGCTGAAGTGATCGCCGGCGAGTGTATCCTGACGCAGCTGCACGGCGGCGTACGGGCGCCGCCCGTTGCGCGGATCCTCGAGGCCCACGGGTTTCATCGGGCCGAAGCGCAGGGTGTCACGGCCGCGGTGCGCCATCACCTCGATCGGCAGGCAGCCCTCGAAGAACTGCACGCTGTCGAAGTCGTGCACGGTGGCTGATTCGGCGGCGACGAGCGCGTCGTAGAACGCGTCGTATTCCGCCTTCGTGAACGGGCAGTTGAGATAATCGCCTTCCCCGTCGTCGACGCCGCACGCCGGGCCTTCAGCCTCGACGGGCGCGGCCACGGCCACCGGTGCCGCATCCGTGCGATCGGCGCCGGCGCCCGCGGTTTCGCGGCGCAGGCTGCGTCCCCAGCGCGACTGGCGGAAGACCTTCTCGCGATCGATCGATTCGGCCAGCACGATCGGGCTGATGGCGTCGTAGAAGGCCAGGTGTTCGTCGCCGACGAACGTCTGGATGGACTGCGACAGCGCGTCGGAGGTGAGCGGGCCGGTGGCGATGATGATGGCGTCACCCGGCGCCGCCGGCGGCGGCACGCTCGTCACCTCGTCGCGGCGGATGGTGATGCGCGGTTCGGTGGCGAGCCGCGCCGCCACTTCCCGCGAGAAGACCTCGCGGTCCACGGCCAGGGCCGCCCCGGCCGGCACACGCGCCACTTCGGCGGCCGCCATCACGACCGAATCCAGACGCCGCATCTCTTCCTTGATGAGGCCGACGGCGTTGTCGAGTTTGTCGCCGCGGAACGAGTTGCTGCAGACGAGCTCCGCCAGCCCGTCGGTCTTGTGGACGAGCGTCGGCCGCACCGGCCGCATCTCGTGCAGCGTGACGTCCTCTCCGGCGCGGGCTGCCTGCCACGCCGCTTCGCAGCCCGCGAGGCCGCCGCCGATGATGTGAATCACCCGTCCAGTCTACCGGGTCTCGACAGACACGGGGGAACGGCTCGCCGCGTCCGCGCGGCGCGTGCCTAGCGGACGCCGAATCCGGGCGGCGTCAGGAACGTCGCGGCCACGGCCAGACGCCCACCTTCGAGCTTGAGCGGCAGCGGCGGCAGGGCGCGCGGCGCCGGGCCGCCGATGGCGAGGCCCGAGTCGCGCGGATCGAACGTCGAGCCGTGGCAGCTGCAGAAGAGCGTCTGGCTCTCGCCGATGGCTTCGTCCACCTCGCAGCCCGAGTGCGTGCACACCGCCGAGTAGGCGACGATGTCGTCGACGGCGCGGGCGCGCGTGGCCTCCGAGAGGCCGGCCGGGTTCAGCCGCGCGACGACGATCTTGTTGAGCGGCGTGTTGTCGCGCGCGGTGTCGCCCGAGAGCGGCCACACGAGCAACGCGCGGCCATCGAACGGCACGTCATCGGGCGTGATCGGGATGAGTGACGCATCACCGACGCGCACCAGCAGGTCGCCGACGGCCACGGTCGGCTCGGGCGACTGTGCGCCGGTACGAATCGGCGTGAGCCACGCCAGCACGAGGCCGGCGGCCGTGCGCAGCAGCGTGCGCCGATCGTTCTGGGTCGCGTCGGTGGAGGGCACGGGTGTCGGTTCAGCCATCGCTTTCGGGCATCATATCAGCGGACCGGGGGGACACGATCCGGAGGCGGCCGCGCCCTGCGCGCGGCGACATCTTCTTACCAACGACGGCCGGGATGGGCGCGGGCCTACGACTTCTTGCCGCGCTTCGCCCCCGCCGACGTCGCGGCGCCGCGGCCGCGCGTCGCCCCACGACGTTTTGCCGGCGCGCTGCCGGCGCGCGCGTTCAGCAACTCCACGGCCTGCTCCATCGTGAGCGCCTCGGGCGCCGTGCCCTTCGGCAGCGACGCGTTGGTCTCACCGTCGGTCACGTACGGGCCGTAGCGGCCGTCGAGGATGCGCACCGCCGCGCCGCCCTTCGGGTGCGGCCCCATGGCGCGCAGTTCGGCGGCGGCCGCGCGCTGCCGCCGCTGCCCCTTCGGTTTGGCCAGCAGTTCCTGGGCGCGCTCGAGCGTGATCGTGTAGACGTCGTCGGT
The DNA here is from genome assembly GCA_044347565.1 of Vicinamibacterales bacterium. Lineage (GTDB taxonomy): Bacteria > Acidobacteriota > Vicinamibacteria > Vicinamibacterales > UBA2999 > CADEFD01. Next base: position 2,063 of record JBIKUN010000158.1, read on the forward strand.
CGCTTCAAGCGAACGGAAGTCGGCGTCCTTCTGCACATAGGGACCGAAGCGGCCGCGGTTGGCGAGGATCATCTGGCCATCCTCGGCCGGACCGAGCTCGCGCGGCAGCGACAGGAGACGCAGCGCTTCGTCGAGCGACACGCCGTCTTCCGACATGCCGCGATCGAGCGAGGCGCGCTTCGGCTTGGCCTTGCTGCCCTTCTCGGGATTTTCGCCGAGCTGCACGTAGGGGCCGAAGCGGCCGTGCATCACGTACACCGGCAGGCCGCTCTTCGGATCGGCGCCGAGTGATTTCGGCCCTTCCGCCTTCGCCTTGAGGAGCTTCAGCGCTTCCTCGAGGGTGAGTTCGGCAGGGCTGACTTCTTCGGGAATCGAGGCGCGCGGCGAATCATCGCCGCCGTCGCCGAGCTGCAGGAACGGGCCGTAGCGCCCGATGCGCACGCGCACCCGCTTGCCGCTCTCGGGATCGGCGCCGAGGTCCATCATCGGGTAATCGATCGACTTGTCCTTGCCCTGGACGATCGTCTCGAGGCCCGTGTGCTTGCCGTCGCCGCGGTAGAACGCGCGGATGAAGTCGAGCCAGTCCTTCTGCCCGTTCGAGATGGCGTCGAGCATCTCTTCCATCTCGGCGGTGAAGCCGATGTCCACGTAGTCCGCGAAGTGCTCGCGCAGCAGGCGCGTCACGGCAAACGCCGTGAAGCTCGGCACGAGCGCCTTGCCCTGCTTGCTCACGTAGCCGCGGCGCTGAATCGTGGCCACCGTGGGTGCGTAGGTCGAGGGGCGCCCGATGCCTTCTTCTTCGAGGCGCTTCACGAGCGAGGCTTCGGTGTAGCGGGCGGGCGGTGCGGTTTCGTGGCCCTTGGCGCCCACCTTGAGCAGGATGAGGTTTTCGTCGAGGCGGTCGGGCGCGTGCACCGTGTCGCCCACCTTGAGCTTCGGCAGCAGCGTTTCCTGCTCGCCGAGTTCGGCCGACGGATCGTCGCTGCCTTCGACATAGGCGCGCAGGAAGCCGGCGAACTCGATCGCCTTGCCGCTCGACGAGAACACGGCGCGGCGGTTGTCGGGGGTCGTGCCGGTGATTTCGATCGAGGTGCGCAGCAGCTGCGCGTCGGCCATCTGCGAGGCTACGGCGCGCTTCCAGATGAGCTCGTAGAGCTTCAGCTCGTCACTTTCGAGCACGCGCTCGAGCATCTGCGGCGTGCGGCGGAAGTCGGTGGGGCGAATCGCTTCGTGCGCTTCCTGCGCGTTGCGCACCTTGGTCTGGTACTGGCGCGGCCCGCGGTAGTAGTCCTTGCCGTACATGTCCTGCACGGCGTGGCCGGCTTCGGCGAGCGCCTTCTCGGAGAGCGTGGTGGAGTCGGTGCGGTGATACGAGATGAGACCTTCGATCTCGCCGCCGCCGAGGTCCACGCCCTGGAAGAGGCGCTGCGCGACGCTCATCGTGCGGTCGGACGAGAAGCCGAGCTTGCGGTTGGCTTCCTGCTGCAGCGTCGAGGTGGTGAAGGGCGCCGATGGGCGCTGCGACGCCGGCTTCTCTTCGACGCTCGTCACCATCCACGGCATCTGCCGCTTGAGGCCCTCGGCAAGGGCCGTGGCCACGGCTTCGTCGAGCCGCGTGACGGTGGCGGAGGTCAGCACACCCTTGTCGTTGAAGTCCTTACCGGTGGCGACGCGCTTGTCGTCGACCTTGATGAGCGTGGCGCCGAACTCGCTGGAGCCGCCGCGCAGCGTGGCTTCGAGATCCCAGAAGCCCGCCTTCACGAACGCCAGACGTTCTTCCTCGCGCTCGACGATGAGGCGCACGGCCACACTCTGCACGCGACCGGCCGAGAGGCCCGTCTGGACCTTCTTCCACAGCACGGGCGAGAGCGTGTAGCCGTAGAGCCGGTCGAGGATGCGGCGGCTCTCCTGCGCGCGGACGAGGTTCTGGTTGACGTCCTCCGGGGCGTGCCCGAGGGCGCCGCGAATGGCCTCTTCCGTGATTTCGTGGAAGTGGATCCGCCGCACCGGCACCTTCGGCTTCAGGAGCTGCTCGAGGTGCCAGCTGATCGACTCGCCTTCGCGGTCGGGGTCGGTCGCGAGGATGACTTCGGAGGCATCCTTCATCGCGTCCTTGAGCGCCTGGACGTGTTTCTTCTTGTCCGCCGGGACGACGTAGTGGGGGGTGAAGTCGCCGTCGGTATCGACGCCCATCCGGCCCCACGACTTCTCCTTGATGTCCTTCGGCACCTCGCTCGCCGAGTCCGGAAGGTCGCGAATGTGCCCGTAGCTGGCTTCGATCCGGTATTCCTTTCCCAGGAAACGGGACAAGGTCCGGGCTTTGGCGGGCGACTCGACAATGACCAACGGCTTCGGCATGTGGTGCGGCTGTCCTCAGAGAGGGCTTACGTTAGCACGCGGGTCCGGCTTCCCATGAACCGCCCGCCTCCAATTCTCTGGACGCGGCCCTCGATTTCGAGCGTGGCAAGTCGGGCATTCACCCGAGCCATGGCCCATCCCGTGGTCACCGCCACTTCGTCCGCAGAGAAGTCGTTCACCGAGGGGTCGAGGCCCAGTTCGCGGGCCACCGTCGGTTCGAGCCCGGCCGGGCGCCGGCGCTGGCGGACCTCCTCCGGCAGCCAGCCGAGGGCGGCCAGAACGTCCTCTGGCCCCTCGACAAGGGTGGCGCCGTCGCGGAGCAGCGCATGCCCGCCGCGGTGCCGGCCCGGCCCGACCGGCCCGGGCACGGCCATGACCTCCCGCCCCTGCTCGGCCGCCGCCATGGCGGTGATGAGCGAGCCGCTCTTCTCGGACGCCTCGACCACGACCACCGCGCACGAGAGCCCGCTGATGATGCGGTTGCGCAGCGGGAAGTGAAACGGCAGCGGCGGCGTGCCCGGCACGTGTTCGCTCACGACCGCGCCCTGCCCCGCCAGCGCCTCCGCCAGGTCGCGATGTTCGGCCGGATACAGCCGGTCGAGGCTCGACCCGAGCACGCCGATGCTGGCGCCGCCGCGGTCGAGGGCAGCGCGATGTGCCGCGCTGTCGATGCCGCGGGCAAGGCCGCTCACGACGACGATGCCCGCCTCGGCGAGGCCGGCCGCGAGATGCGACGCCAGCACGAGGCCGCCCGGGGTGGCCGCCCGCGCGCCGACGAGCGCCACCATGCGCGGCCAGCGCAGCATCTCGGCCGCGCCGCGCAGCCACAGCACCGGCGGCGGATCGGGAATCTCGGCGAGCGGCGGCGGATAGTCGGGATCGCCGAGCCCGATCGCCGCCTGTCCGCGCCGACGGGCGTCGGCCAGCGTGCGTTCGGCGCGCACGGCCAGGTCGGCAGCTTCGGCGTCTGGATCGAGGAGGGCATCGCATCGGCACGCCCAGGCCACGAGCGACTCGTCGGGGCCGCGCGGCGGCAGGTCGTCGACGTCAGGGATCGGACGCGCCAGCCAGGTCCGAACGATGGCGCCGAGGAGCCGGCGCCGGGTGGCGCCGAACAGTGCGAGGGCAACGGCTTCGTGCAGGGTCATGCCAACCTCCGGACGGGCACTCGACGCGGAGTACCCGCACACGCGGACGTGGCGACCGTTGACCTCGGTTATCTCGATTATGCGCTCCCGGCACGCCGCGCACAATCACGGCGTCTTTACTTGCGGGGGGCCGGTATGGCGACTATAGTGACCGCACAGACCATGCATCGTTTCCTGGTCGTCGTCACCCTCCTCTCGGCGCTTTCCGCAGCGCCCGCCTACGCCGATAAGCGGGGAGACGCCCGTCAACAGGTGGAGTTCGGAATCGCCGTGGCCCAGAAGGGGCTGTGGCGCGAAGCGATCTTCCGCTGGCTGCGTGCCACGGAACTCGATCCGACGTATGCGCAGGCCTTCAACAATCTCGCCATCGCCTACGAACACGAAGGCGATCTGGCGAAGGCCCGCGAGGCCTACGAGAAGGCCCTGCGTCTCGAGCCGAACAATCCGCTCATCAAGCAGAATCACGACCTGTTCAAGGAAATCAATGATCGCACCGGGCGCAAGGACGGTCGGTAGCTTCGCGCTGATAGCCATCCTCAGCGGGTGCACGACCCCCTTTCTCGACATCCCCATCGAAACGCCGATCCAGCCGAAGCTGGACGTGCGTCCCTTTTCGCGTGTGTTCGTGGCTGGCTTCGTCTCGGCCGGCACCGATGACGTCGACGGCAACCTCGAAACCGTCCGCCTGCTGCGCAGTCAGCTGCGCAACAAGGGGACGCTGCGCGTCATCGACGCCGATGCCCTGGCACTCGGCGACCTGGTCGCGGGTGAGAACGGCGCGGCGGCAGCGCCCGCCACGGCCGCCGCCGAGGTGTCGGACGAAATGGCCTTCGCGGCCTACGAGAAGGTCTTCGCCGACAAGGAATACTGGAAGAAGGTCGGCGAGGAGATGCAGCAGCCGCTCATCGTCACCGGCACCATCCTCTTCCGCCCGCAGCAGCGCAGCGGCTTCGTGCAGCGCGAGCGCGAGACGTTCGACGCCCTCGGGCGGCGCGTCGTGCAGCCGGAACGCACCTACATGGAGCGCAAGGGCTTCATCCTGCGCCCGAGCTTCGTCTTCATCGACGGCCGCACCGGCGAGACGCTCCACACCGAGACGTTCCGCGAGGAAATTCTGTATAACTCGAATCAGACCACGCCGCCCCTCTCCTCGTTCTTCGAGTTGATGGACCGACTGCTGCCGAGTTTCCTGAACACCCTGAGCGCCCAGAAGGTGCGGGGCAGCCGCACCCTGCTGAAGTAGGCTCTAGCCCTCGGCGCCCGGGATCTGGTAGCCTTGGTAGTTCTGGCCCGGCTGACACCCCGTCCGCAGTGGACGGCCCCCTCGCGGGGGTGAGCTGGCGGCCGATTTTTCGTCCGCGGAGACTTCCCGTGTTTGCAGTGATTCAGGCCCAAGGGCATCAGTACCGCGTCGCGCCGGGTGTCGAGATCGAACTCGACGGCACCGGAGAAAAAGGCGCGGAAGTCTCGTTCGATCAGGTGCTGCTCATCGGCACCGACAGCGGCGAGTTCAAGACCGGCGCGCCCACCCTGGCGGGTGCCAAGGTGCTCGGCGTGGTCGTGGCGCCGCATCTCGGTCCGAAGGTGCGCATCTTCAAGAAGAAGCGCCGCAAGCAGTATCGCCGCACCGCGGGCCACCGCAGCGCGCTGACGCGCGTGCGCATCACCGACATCGTCGCGTAAGCAACAGAGGCCTGCCGCGTACGGCGGCATGGAATTTACGTCATGGCTACGAAAAAAGGTCAGGGAAGTTCACGCAACGGGCGCGACAGCCACTCGCAGCGCCTGGGCGTCAAGCGGTTCGAGGGCAACGTCGTGACCGGCGGGTCGATCCTCGTGCGCCAGCGCGGCACGAAGTACCGCCCGGGGCTCAACGTGGGCATCGGCAAGGACGACACGCTCTTCGCCAAGATTCCGGGCACCGTGAAGTTCGAAGATCACGGCTCGCGCGGACGTTACATCAGCATCCAGCCGCTCGAGTAGTTCGTCGGCAACGCGCATGAACGGGGATCGTGGTGACGGGGTCACGCCTCGTCGTCACGATCCCCGTCGTGTTTGTGGCCACTCATGACATTCGTTGACGACGTCGAAATCGTCGTGGAATCCGGCGCCGGCGGCGCCGGCTGCCTGAGCTTCCGGCGCGAGAAGTTCGTGCCGCGCGGCGGCCCGGACGGCGGCAACGGCGGCCACGGCGGCTCGGTGTACCTCGTCGCCGATCCCCACCGCAACACCCTCCTCCACTTCCGCTACAACCCCGAACACCGCGCCGAACGCGGCCGCGGCGGCGAAGGTGTGCTGCGCACGGGCCGCGCCGGCAAGAACCTCGAGATCCCCGTGCCGCCCGGCACCACCGTGGCCGTGCGCGATCCCGAGATGCCCGGCGAGTGGATCACGATCGCCGACATGCGGGTGCCCGGGCAGCGTGTGCTCGTCGCCAAGGGCGGACGCGGCGGCCTCGGCAACGCCATGTTCGTGAGCGCCACGAACCGCGCGCCGCGCAAGGTACAGCCGGGTGAGCCCGGCGAAGAGAAGACGCTGCGCCTCACGCTCAAGCTGCTCGCCGACGTCGGCCTCGTGGGCTTCCCCAACGGCGGCAAGTCGACCCTCATCGCGCGGGCGAGCGCGGCACGTCCGAAGATCGCCGACTACCCCTTCACCACGCTCACGCCCAACCTCGGCGTCGTGAGCCTCTCGGGCGAGCGCACGTTCGTCATCGCCGACGTGCCCGGCCTCATCGAAGGCGCGCACGCCGGCCACGGCCTGGGGCACCAGTTCCTGCGCCATGTCGAACGCACCGCCGTGCTCGTGCACGTGGTGGATGTCTCGAGCGGGTCGGGGCGTGACCCGGTGAGCGATCTCGACATCGTGCGCCGGGAGCTCGAGCTCTTCGACCCGGCCATGCTCGAGAAACCGCAGCTCGTCGCCGCCAACAAGATCGACGCGCTCGACGAACCCGAACGTCTCGACGCGCTGCGGGCGCGTGCCCAGGCCCTGCACCTGCCCTTCCTCGCCATCTCGGCGGCGGCAGGCACGGGTGTGCCGGCGCTGCTCGAAGCCGCCTGGCCGCACGTGGCGGCGGCGCGCGCCGCGGAAGCCGCCAAGCTCGTGGCCGAAGCCGCGGACGACGACGAGGACCGCGACGACGACGCGCCCGGCGAGGGCCACGCGGACTGATGGCACGGCTCGGCGTCCTCGGCGGCACGTTCGACCCGGTGCACCTCGGGCACCTCGCGGTTGGCCGGGCCGCGGCCGCGGCGCTGGCCCTCGACGACGTGCGGCTCGTGCCGTCGCGCGTGCCGCCGCACCGCAGTGTCGGGCCGCGCGCCTCGAGCTACCACCGCTTCGCGATGGCGGCGCTGGCCGCGCTCGGCGAACCGGGCTGGACCGTGTCGGACATGGAACTGCGGCGCGACGGACCGTCCTACAGCTTCGACACGCTCGCGGCCCTCGCGGCCGAGGGCTGGGCGGCATCGCAGGTTTTCTTCCTCATCGGCGCCGACGCCTTTGCGGACATTGCCACCTGGTCGCGCTATCCGGCCGTGCTGGACCTGGCACATTTCGTCGTGGTGACGCGCTCCGGCACGACCCACGAGGACGTGCGGGCCCGCGTGCCGGCACTCGCGCCGCGCCTCGTCGCGGCGGGCGACATCGGCACGCGCACCACGCCCGGCATCGTGCTGCTGGCCGCGGACACACCCGACGTCTCCTCCACCGACATCCGCGCGCGTGTCGCACGCGGCGCATCACTCACGGGCTTGGTGACGGAGCCCGTCGAGCAGTACATTCGACGTCACGGGCTCTACGTCTGAAGCCTGGTAGGAACCTTGCATGGCGAACACGAGTAGTGGACGTGCGAAGAAGGCCCGCGTGCCGGCCGCCGTCATGGCGG
>JBIKUN010000159.1:0-9381 GCA_044347565.1 Vicinamibacterales bacterium
GGCGGTATGCGTGGTCCGCGGCACTTGGTGCATCATCGCGAACCTGGCTTACAGCGCCTGCCTCCGCGGGCAGCTTAGCTCGAACGTTAGACCGACGAAAACAATGCGCACACTCGTCGACACGCCGAATCGAACCATCCACGTCGTGGCGCTCGACGAGACGCGAATCATACCCACGTCGTTTAGCGGTCACCCCTACTGCTGCCTGCTGTGGGACCACGAAGGGCGATCCGGCCGCGACTCGCAGGCAGCGGTCGCTCACGACTTGGTCTCGTCTGGTTGTCGCTACGTCGTCTGCGGTGGCACGAACTGCGAGGCGTGGCATGACGCGATCGATGACGAATGCATCACCCTTGACTCATCCGGCGAAATCGTCGACGTGCCGCTCGTGATGACAACTTGGCACGACGGCGAGTCGCCACAAGAGGTCGCCGAGTTCTTTATTCATTGCACCGGCGTCGAGGACATCAAATTCACTCGATTTCTGATCGTTCACGTGGGCAGAAGCGCGAGCTATCAAACACTTGAACAAGCGGTGCGCACCAATGCGTTCGAACACGACGCGGTCTAACATCCAAATGCAGCCGACGCGCCGGGCGACGCTTGTCGGCGCGCGGCTGATTTGGCATCGTTAGCCCGACAATCGAACGACCGATCCGATTCAAGACAGCGGGGCGTGCCGGCTCGGCCGTGGTAGCCTCAGCGCATCGCGATGAACGAGTTCGAGTGGGACCCCCGCAAGGCCGCGAGCAACCTGAAGAAGCACGGCGTCTCATTCGCCGAGGCGTTGACCGTGTTCTCCGACCCCGCGGCCAGGATCTTCGACGATCCCGATCACTCAGGCGACGAGCGTCGTGAGATCATCATCGGGTATTCGCGGCGCCCTCGGCTGTTGGTTGTGGGCTTCACGGAACGGGTTGGCCGGGTTCGCATCATCACCGCGCGGCGGGCGTCGCGGGCTGAGACAAAGCGCCATGAAGAGCACACGTAAGGCAAAGGCTCCGGCCCGCGACCTCCGCGCGGAGTACGAGTTCGACTACAGCAAGAGCCAGAAGAACCGGTTCGCCACTGGCGGCGCGCCGGCGGTGGCCGTCGTACTCGACCCCGACGTGGCTCGCGTCTTCGGTTCTTCGGCGAAGGTCAACCGTCTCCTTCGGTCGGTCATCAAGGCCGTGCCCGGCGCCGTAGACGGCGACAGAAAACGCAAAGCGGGCTAACCACCAAATGCAGCCGACGCGCCGCGTGACACGTGTCGGCGCGCGGCTGATTTGGGGTCGTTAGGCGGACACAACTCAGAGCCTACTTGACATCCCAAAGATGACATGTGCACACTGAGGCATGTGGGAACTCCTGGAGCATCGCCGGATGGACCGGCAGCTGGCCAAGGCCCCACGCGAAGTGCTCAAGCGCTACGAGAAGTGGAAAGACATCGCGCGGTTGTCGGGGCCTCCGGGCATCCGGCTGATCGCAGGATTCCATGACGAGGCCTTGGCCGGGAAATGGAAGGGGTCGCGGTCATCTCGCCTGGGTGACCAATGGCGCGTCATCTACCGCGTGGAGCCGGAACACCTCACCTACTACATCGAATCGGTGACGCCCCATGACTACCGGAGGCCGTGACATGAAGAACTATCGTGCGGCGCGCAAGCGCGTAACCGTGTCGGTCGGAGAGTCGGTGCGAATCATCCGTGAGCTGCAGGGCCTGAGCCAGAACGAGCTCGCCCAACGCACGGGCATCTCGCAGGCGACGATCTCCGGCATCGAGAACGACCGGGTTAAGCTCGGCGTCGAACGCGCAAAGGCCCTCGCGCAGGCGCTCAAGTGCCACCCCGGCGTGCTTGTGTTCCCCGGCTGGGTTGTGCCTACGGAGGCGGCGGCATAACAACCGGTTGCAGCGGACGGCGCGAGCGCCGCCGCTGAACCGGCAACGTTATGCCGACACAAGTCGGCACGAGCTCAGGTTGAACCGCTATACGCCAATGGCGTATCATCGCGATCATGCGGTTCGTCGAGACGTCCGTGTTTACGGCGGTGCTTCAGCGGCACCTCGATGACGAACGGTACCGACAACTGCAGATCGCGCTGATGCTTCGGCCCGAACAGGGCCCGATCATCAAAGGGTCCGGTGGTCTCCGCAAGGTGCGGTGGGCGCCGGCGGGGGTCGGCAAGCGGGGCGGTGTCCGAGTGATCTACTACCGGGCACCCGGTGAGAGCGTGTTCTACATGCTCTACATCTACGCGAAGACCGAGCAGGGAGACCTGACGCCGCTGCAGGTCCATGCGCTCGCGAAGGTGGTTCGAGAGGAATTCAAATGAAAGACACGGCGTTTCACGAACTGCTTGCCAGCGTGCGTCAGGCGGGTGCGATCCGGCGTGGCGCTCGCCGGCCCGCACGGACGACGACGTTCGCGCCCACCGACGTCCAGGCGGTGCGGGCGAAGCTCGGCGTGTCACAGGCCGAGTTCGCCCTGATGATCGGCGTCAGCGTCGCCACGCTCCGGAACTGGGAGCAGGGCCGGCGCACGCCCGATGGCCCGGCGCTGGCGTTGCTTCGCGTTGCGGCTCGCAATCCGAAAGCGGTGATTCAGGCACTCCATACGCAGCCCAAACGGGGTGCGGCATAACATCCAAATGCAGCCGACGCGCCGCGCCCGCACGGCTCGCGGCTGAACGCCGTTCCGTTAGGCTGCCTCGGCCTTCCGAATCAGCTTCGCGATATCGCGGGGCGTTGCCCCGATGCTGAGTAGCGACCGCATCATCAAATCGAGGCTGACCGAGGTGTCCGCCGCCTCCATCTTCGCCACCCGCGATTGACTCGAACGGAGCTGCTTCGCGAGCGCCGCCTGGGTCAGCCCGCGGCGTTCGCGCAGCTGGCGGACGCCGGATGCGAGCGCGAGCTTGAGCTCTACGAAGCGCCGTTCTTCATCGCTCAGGCCCAGAAACTCGGCAGCATCGCTGACGCGCCATCCCGCAGCCTCGAGCCGCGTCTTCTTCGTCTGCTTCATCGTCGGGTCCTCGTCTTGGTGGCGGCGTGGTATTGCGTGAGACGTCGGCGGCAGGTCGCGAGCACGCCCTGCGGTGTCGCTTCCGTCTTCTTCGCGAATACATCGAGAATCACGACGGCATCGCCTGCGACGTGATACACGATCCGCCACGTGACCGACCGGTCGGGTATCCGTAGCTCATGACACCCAGCACCGATCGTGGGCATGGGGCGTGACTGGGGCAGCCCCAGCGTCTCGCCCTGCTGGAGCCGCCGAAGCAAGAAGCCCGCCTCGACTCGCGCCTCGGCGCTGAAGGGCGGCGTCATCACCTCTCCGAAGAGCCACACGAGCGGTACGTCGGCGGGTCAAGCCATCTCGATATGTCCAATATGACATACGTGGCGCCGGCATCGCAACTCGCAGCCTAACCACGGCTTGCAGCCGGCGGCGGCCCGAGCGCATCATGAGGGCCGCCGCGGCTGAAGCCGGGGCGTTAAGCCCGACCACGCCGTTGCATTATCGTATATACAAGCGTATACTCAAGCCGTGCGCTTCGGGTGGGACGCTCGGAAAAGCGATCGCAACCTCCGAGCGCGGGGCTTCGACTTCGAGTTCGCCACGCAGGTGTTCGACGGGCCGACCCTGGAGCGCCCAGACACACGCCGCGACTACGGCGAGCCTCGGGTCGTTGCCATTGGCCGGGCCGATGGCATCACCCTGACTCTCGTGTACACCGACCGGGCCGAGGCCGGTGCACAGGTCCGTCGCATCATCTCGGCCAGAGTGAGTAGTCGCAGTGAGCGTCAAGCCTACGAGCAAGCAGTCCAAGGTCGGTCCTAGCCGCGGCCGCGCCAGCCTCGCCCGGCTGCGGCGGGTCTCTGACGCGACGATTCAACGCACGTCGCCCCGAGAGCTGCGAGGCCTGCCGGATGACTTCTGGGCCTCAGCGCAGGTGGTCGAGCCCGTGGCAAAGCAGCCGATTTCGCTCAGGGTCGACACAGACGTTCTCGACTGGTTCAAGGCCCAAGGGCCCAGGTATCAGTCCCGAATCAACGCGGTGCTGCGTTCGTTCATGACGCAGGCCAGCACCGCTAGCCGCCGAAAGGCGGTCTGACAAGCGGCTGCACCCGACAGCGGCCGGGCGCGAGGTCGTGGTAGCTTGAGCCGTGAGCGCGCCCGTGGCGCCGGCCATAGCGCGTAGCTGCGGCGCGCAGGTGCCCATCGAAGACGAGTTCGCTTCGAGCTCTGCAGTGCTGCTGGGGCGGGTCATTGCGATATCGCCTGGGCAACGTGAGTGTTTCTCAGACGTGCCTGGCGAGGTGTGGCGTCATGCCGCACGCGTGGCCTCCTGTCCGCGGACGTAGCGCGAGGCCGACCCGAGAGTTGGGTGTCCACGTCCATGCCTCCACCTTCGATGTTCCCGCCACGCCCACCTCCGAGTAGTGAGTTCGAGCGGATGCTCACCGGCGGGCATCCGAACTCTCTGGGCCGCACGGTCGAAGTGGTGGACATCGTTCTGGCGGACAGGTCGCGTCTGATCGATCTCTATAGCTGCTACTTCAGCGATGACGAGGTAGTGCGCCTCCGGGTCTCGAATGCCATGAAGCGAGTCGCCCGCGAGCATCCGGACTGGCTGCTTCCGCTCGTTGATCCCCTGCTCGACGAAGTCGCTGGGATTCACCAGGCCTCTACTCAGTGGACCTTGGCCACCCTGTTCCAGTGGCTGTGGGATCAGATGAACGCACGTCAGAAGGCCAGGGCGAAGAAGCTGCTCATGTCCAACCTGGAGGAGTGGGACGACTGGATCGTCCTCAACAACTCCATGGAGGCTCTCGCTGAGTGGTCGGCACATGACGCGTCCCTCAAGCAGTGGCTCGTCCCTCGGCTTGAGGCGCTGCAGCACGACGGGCGGCGCTCCGTCGCCAGGCGTGCCAGCAAGCTCCTGGTGCGGACGACGCGCTGCTGATTCGCGGACAACCCGAATGACGAGACGGCGACTCACCATCGCGCTGGTGGCGACAGCACAGGCCGGCCTTACTTCGTGCGCGCGGTCCGCTTCACGGGCACGTCCGTCCACGGATACGACCGGCAGAACTTCGTCATCGGGCACACGAGGCACTTGGGCTTGCGGGCCGTGCACTGCATGGCGCCGAAATCCATGAGCGCCTGGTTGAAGTCGAAGGCGCGGGCGCGCGGCACGAGCACCTCCGACACCGCCCAGAGGTGGCGGATCATCGCGTGGCCCTTCGGGTCGCCTTTGCCGAGGAACACGCGGTAGAGCACGCGCGCCACGTTGGTGTCGAGGATGGCGGCGCGTTTCCTGAACGCGAAGCTCAGAATGGCCCCCACCGTGTACTCGCCGATGCCCTTGAACGACAGGAGCGTCTCGCGGTCTGACGGCAGCGCCCCGCCGTAGTTCGTCACGGCCTCGCGGGCGATCGAGTGCAGGCGCTTGGGCCGGATGTTGTAGCCGAGCGGGCGCCACGTGGCAGACACGTCGGTCTCTGGCGCCTCGGCCAGCGCCGCGAGCGAGGGGTACTTCGACAGCCACTCGTGGTATTTGGGCAGCACGCGGTCTACCTGCGTCTGCTGCAGCATCACCTCGCTCACGAGGATGTGATACGGGTCGTCGGTCGTGCGCCATGGCAGGTCGCGGCCGTGCTGGTCGTACCACTTCAGCAGCACCCGTCTGAAGCGGGTCCGGTCGGCGGGCGGCGGCAGTGTGGGTTTTCGGGCGCGGGTTTGCCGCGGGCGGGCCATAATCCGGTGAGTGACGCTGAAAATCTACACGAAGACCGGTGACGACGGTACCACGAGTCTGTTCGACGGCACGCGCGTGTCGAAGACCCACCCCCGCGTCGTGGCCTACGGCGCGGTGGACGAGCTGAACGCGCACCTCGGCGCCGCGATTGCGGCCGGCCTCACGCCGGCGCTCGCCGCGCAGGTCACGCACATTCAGCGCGATCTGTTCGCCGTGGGGGCGCGGCTGGCCGACCCGCGCCACAAGATTGCCTCGCGCGTGGAGAAGGCGTCGATCGGCGACGCGGACGTGACCCGCCTCGAAGGCTGGATCGACGCGCTCGAGGAATCGCTGCCGCCGCTGCGCCACTTCATCCTGGCCGGTGGCGCGCCCGGGGGCGCCGCCCTGCACGTGGCCCGCACGGTATGCCGGCGGGCTGAGGCCGAAGTGCTCAGGATCGTGGACGGCGATGTCGAGCCGGTGGTACTCACGTATCTCAACCGGCTCTCCGATCTGCTCTTCGTGATGGCCCGCGCGGCCAACGCGAGCGCCGGCGTGCCGGAGCAGATCTGGTGACAGGCGATGCCGCCCTCGATGCCGCCTACGCGCACTGCCTGGCGCTGGCGTCGTCGCACTACGAGAACTTTCCGGTGGCGTCGTGGCTCGTGCCGGCGCCGATTCGTCCGCACGTCGCCGCCGTATACGCCTTTGCGCGCAGTGCCGACGACTTCGCCGACGAAGACGGCTACGACACGGCGGAGCGCTTCCGCCTGCTCGACGACTGGCTGGCGCGCCTGCATGTGGCGGCGGGGCCGGGCGCGGACGCCGCGGACCCGATCTTCCTGGCGCTCGGCCACACCATCCGCACCTGCAAGCTGCCGGTGGGCCTCTTCGAGGCGCTGCTCTCGGCGTTCCGGCAGGACATCACCGTGACGCGGTATGCCACGTGGGCCGACGTGGACGACTACTGTCGCCGCTCGGCCAACCCGGTGGGCCGGCTCGTGCTGCGCCTCTTCGGCCACGACGACGCGCGGCTGGACGCCTGGTCCGACGCCATCTGCACGGCCCTGCAGCTCACGAACTTCTGGCAGGACTTCGCCGTTGATTGGCGGCGCGGGCGGCTCTACGTGCCGGAGGAACAGTGGCGGGCGAGTGGTGCGCATCCCGACCAGTTCTCGGCCGCGATGACGACGACGCCGCGGGAATGGCAGCAGGCGCTGGCGGCCTCGGCCGCGCGCACCCGCGCTCTCTTCTACCGGGGGCGTCCGCTGCTCGAGTACACGCGCGGGCGGCTGCGGCTCGAACTCGAGGCGACGTGGCACGGTGGCACACGGGTGCTCGAAAAGCTCGAGCAGGGCCGTTTCGATCCGGTGGCGGCGCGGCCGAAACTCGGCATCGGGGACGGGCTGGTGATAGCGTGGAGGATGCTTTCGCCGTGAGCCGCGACACCTCCTTCTACTACTCGTTCCTGGTGCTGCCCGATACGCAGCGTGACGCCATCGTCACGGTGTGGGATGCCTGCCGCGCCATCGACGATGCCGTGGACGAAGCGGCGGACGAGGCGCAGGCGGTCCGGCAGATCGGCTTCTGGCGCGATGAGATCGCGCGCGTGTTCGAACGCGGCGAGGCGCAGTCGCCACAGGGCCGGGCCCTGGTGCCGGTGGCGCGCCGGTTCGACCTGCCGCGGCGGTCGTTCGACGATCTCATCGACGGCGTGGCGATGGACCTCGGCCATCGCCGCTACGAGACCTTCGACGATCTGCGGGAATACTGCTGGCGGGTGGCCTCCACCGTGGGCCTCATCTGCCTGAACATCTTCGGCTGCCGCCACCCGGGCGGCCGCGACTACGCGATGAACCTCGGCCTCGCGCTGCAGCTCACGAACATCGTGCGCGACGTGAAGACCGACCTGGACCACGGCCGCGTCTACTTGCCGCAGGACGAACTGCGCCGTTTCGGCTGCAGTGAAGCGGATCTCGCGGCTGGCGCGGTGACGCCGGCGATCCGCGCGCTGCTCGAACATCAGCTCGGGCGGGCTCGGGCGTTCTACGATCGCGCCGCCGCGGCGATGCCGCCGGGCGAGGCGAAGCACCTCGTGGCGGCCGAGATCATGGGCGCGATCTACTTCGGCATCCTTCGCCGCATCGAGGCGCGCGGCTACGACGTGTTCCGCGAGGTCATCCGCGTGCCCCGGCCCGAACGCGTGTGGATCGCGGCGTCCACCTGGCTGCGGACGATGATGCGGGCCGGCGTCGAGGCCCTCTCGCCGGCACGGACGCCGTGAGCGGCTTCGACGCGGTGGTCATCGGCGCCGGCTGCGCCGGGCTGAGCGCGGCCACCGCGCTCGCCGAGGCGGGCGCCCGCGTGGCCGTGGTCGAAGCGCGGCCGATGGCCGGCGGCCGCACATTCGCCACGGCCGATCGTGTCACCGGCGACTGGGTGGACAACGGCCAGCACGTGCTCTTCGGTTGTTACCACGACACGCTGGCGTATCTCGCCCGCATCGGCACGCGCCGCAAGGTGCGCGTGCAATCGGCCCTGGCCGTGCCGATGATCGACAGGCGCGGCCGCCAGAGCGAACTGCGCTGCCCGGCCCTGCCATCGCCCCTGCAACTTGCCGCCGGCGTACTGGCGTGGGATGCGCTCTCGTGGAGCGAGCGCGTGGCCGTGGCGCGCCTGGGTCCGGCGCTCGACCCGGCGGCGCCGCCGCCTGCGCCCGAAGAGACCGTGCGTCGGTGGCTCATTCGCCACGGCCAGCCGGCGCGTCTCTGTGACCTGCTCTGGGAGCCGCTCGCGGTGGCCGCGCTCAACCAGCCGATCGATCAGGCCACGGCCACGACTTTCGTGGAAGTCGTGCGGCGAATGCTCGGGCCCGAGCCCGACGATGCGGCGCTCGTCATTCCGGCCGAGTCGCTCTCGCACGTGCTCATCGACCCCGCCGTGGCGTTCGTGGAAGCTCGCGGCGGCGAGGTGTTGCGCGGGGCGCGGGCCCGGGTCGTTGTGAGCGACCGCGGTGCGATTGGCGTGGACGTGCGCGGACGTGTCATCAATGCGCCATACGTGGTCTCGAGCGTGCCGTGGCACGCCGTGGCGGCGCTGTTTCACGAGGTGGCAGCGCCGCTTGCGCCGATCGTGCATCGCGCCTCCACCATGCGCAGCGCGCCCATCGTCACCGTGAACCTCTGGTTCGACCGCCCCGTGCTCGAGGCGCCGTTCATCGGCCTGCCGGGCCGTGCGTTTCAGTGGGTGTTCGACAAGCGACTCGTCGCGCCGGGGCAGGGGACACATCTGTCGCTCGTCTGCAGCGGCGCCGACGAG
Source organism: Vicinamibacterales bacterium (assembly GCA_044347565.1). Taxonomy (GTDB): domain Bacteria; phylum Acidobacteriota; class Vicinamibacteria; order Vicinamibacterales; family UBA2999; genus CADEFD01. The sequence goes on from JBIKUN010000159.1 coordinate 9,043, forward strand.
GTCGTGGGCCTCGAGAACGACGCCATCATCGAGCGCGCGCTCACGGAGTTCACGGCCGCGGTGCCGGCGGCCACACGTGCGCGCCTCATGCGCGCGACGGCCGTGCGTGAACGCCGCGCCACCTTCTCGCTCGCGGCCGGTGAGCCGGTGCGCCCGGCCACGGCCACGCCGCTCCCAGGATTCCTGCTCGCCGGTGACTGGACCGACACCGGCCTTCCGGCCACGATCGAAAGTGCGGTCGTGAGCGGCCGCCGCGCCGCCCGCGTCATCACGGGCCGAGGCCACGCGTGACCGCGAGCCCCGAGCCCCGAACGCCGGGCCCCGACAGAGTGGTTCTGG
>JBIKUN010000160.1:0-9375 GCA_044347565.1 Vicinamibacterales bacterium
CCGCCAGCGCCTTCGCGCTCTGCCGCCCGCCAGGACACCACGCCGCGGCCGCCGCGATGGGCGGCTACTGTTACCTGAACAACGCGGCGATTGCCGCGCAGTACCTGCGCGATCACGGCTGCGCCCGCGTTGCCGTGCTCGACGTGGACTACCACCATGGCAACGGCACGCAGCAGATCTTCTATGGCCGCGGCGACGTGCTGTTCCTGTCGCTGCACGCCGATCCGCGGGACGAGTATCCGTACTTCCTCGGCTACGCCGACGAACGCGGCACCGGGGCCGGCGAGGAGACGACGTTCAACTATCCGCTGCCCTTCGGCACGACGTGGAGCGGCTACGGCGCCGCGCTCGCCGAGGCGTGCGCGGTGATCCACCGCTGGTGTCCTGACGCACTGGTGGTGTCGCTCGGCGTCGATACCTACGAGCACGACCCGATCTCGGAGTTCCGCCTCACGCGCGACGATTTCCCGCGCCTCGGCGCCGCCATTGCCACGCTCGAGCGCCCCACGCTCTTCGTGATGGAAGGCGGCTACGCGGTGGACGACATCGGCATCAACGCGGTGGGCGTGCTGCAGGGTTTCGAGCGGCGCTGAGCGCCGGCGGCAGCCGGCCTGACGGGGGATGTCCCGGCGGGCGGCGTCAGCCGCCCCCGTGGCGCAGTAGAGTAGACAGGTCTCTGCCCCGGGACCCGAGCCCCCGTTCAATGCCCAAGTTCCCGCAGTCCTTCATCGACGAAGTGCGCGCCGCCGCCGACATCGTCGCGGTGATCCAGGACTACGTCTCGCTGCGCAAGGCCGGCGCGAGCTACAAGGGCCTCTGTCCGTTCCACTCCGAGAAGTCGCCGTCGTTCACCGTCAACCGCGACAAGGGCTTCTTCCACTGCTTCGGCTGCAACGTCGGCGGCGACGTCTTCAAGTTCGTCGAGCTGCAGGAGAAACTCGGCTTCCAGGACACGGTGAAACACGTGGCCGGGAAGTTCGGCATCCCGGTTCCGGAGATGGAAGCCAGCGAGGGCCAGACCGAGAGCGCCGCCGAACGCGAGGCGCTGCTCAAGATGCACGACATCGCGGCGGCCCACTTCGCCGAGCAGCTCGCCTCACCCGCCGGCGCCCGCTACCGCGAGTACCTGCAACGCGACCGCGGCCTCACGCCGGCCACCGTCGCCGCGCTGAAACTCGGCTGGGCGCCGCCGGTGCGCGACGGGCTCTACAAGCGCCTCAAGGCGCAGGGCTTCGCCGAAGGGCTCATCCGCCAGAGCGGCCTTGTGAGCGTGCGCGACGACGGCACGGTGCAGGACCGCTTCCGCAACCGCCTGATGGTGCCGATTGCGCGCGACAGCGGCTCGATCGTGGCCTTCGGCGGCCGCGCCCTCGAACCCGACCAGGTGCCGAAGTACCTGAACTCGCCCGAGACGCCGATCTACACGAAGAGCCGCACGCTCTACGGCCTGAACCTCTCGAAGGCCGACCTGCGCAAGGCCGGCTTTGCGATCGTGGTCGAGGGCTACTTCGACTTCGCGCAGCTCTATCAGGCCGGCGGCCTGCCGGTCGTGGCCACCTGCGGCACCGCGCTCACCACCCAGCAGGCGCAGATGCTGCGGCGCTTCGCGCCGAAGGTCATCATCAACTTCGACCCCGACAACGCCGGCCAGAATGCCGCCGAGCGGTCGAGCGAGCTGCTCGTCGAGGCCGGGTTCGACGTGAATGTCGTGCGGCTCCCGGGCAACGAAGACCCCGATACCTACATGCAGACCCAGGGGCGCGACGCCTATCTCGGCGAACTGCGCCGCTCGCAGCCGTATCTCGAGTTCCTGCTCGACCGGGCCGCCGCTGCACACAACCTCACACGCGACGAAGGCCGTCGCGAGTTCCTGCAGCAGATGCTGGCCGTGGCGGCGCGGATTCCCGACCCGGCCACGCGCGACCAGTTCGCCGACCGGCTGGCCCACAAGGCCCGGGTGACCGAGGAGGTGGTGCGCGTCGAGATCCGCAAGGCCGCCGCCGCCCGGAAGACCACGTTGCCCGTGCGCACCAGCCCGGCAGCCACGCACCTGACCGAAACCGAACGTGGGCTGTTATGGGCGATTCTGCACACGCCGGAGGACGTCGCCAAGGTTCTTCAGAGACTGCAAGAGACTGATTTGGAAGGGCTTGCCTCCGAGCAGGTGCTCCGCAAAGCCTGCGAACTCGCCTGGGGTGACCCGGCCGTGCTGCCAAATGCGCTCATGGAGCGTCTAAGTGAAAGAGAGGCGCGGATGCTGGCGCAGGCCGGCACCGAACGGCAGGCGCCGGTGACGGATTTGAGTGCCTGCGCCGAGGCGCTCCGGCGGGACCGCACGAAACGTGAACTTGCCGAGATCGACCGCGAGATTCTCACCCTCGCCGCGAAGGACCCGGGGTCGGCGCGGCTCACGGAATTGGTCATGAAAAAAATTGCGATGAGGCGTCAACTTGGCGAAACATAACCGCCCGCCGCGTTACAATGAAGAATTGTCCCGCACACGAACGCTCCAATCCGCTCATAAGGGCCGCGCGCACTATTCGTCGGAGGTAACGCCCTTGTCGTCGCTCGAAGAACGCTTCGAAGAAGTCCGTCAGCTGATCCTCATCGGCAAGGAGAAGGGCTATCTCCTGTACGACGAGGTCAACGACGTGCTTCCCGCGGAGCTGACGTCCAACCCCGAAGAACTGGACGAGCTGTTCACGGTCTTCGGCAACGCCGGCATCGACCTGGTCGATACCGAAAAGGGCTACCGCGAGCGCGACACGATGGAGCGCGGCGAGGGTCCCGCCACCACCGAAGACGGGATGGAGCTCGACCTCACCCCGGGCGCCCTCGACAAGACCAACGATCCGGTCCGCATGTACCTGCGCGAGATGGGCACGGTGCCGCTGCTCACCCGCGAGGGTGAAGTGGCGATCGCCAAGCGCATCGAGCGCGGCAAGCTCTCGGTCATCAAGTCGATCTCGCGCATGCCGGCCATCATCAAGGCCGTCATCCGCATGGGCGACCAGCTCAAGGCCGGCGAACGCACCGTCCGCGAGCTCGTGATCTTCAACGATGAAGAGATCACGGAAGACCGCATCGAGCAGCGCGCCAAGCAGTTCCTCGGGCAGATCGAAGGCGTGCGCAAGGCGCGCGGCAACGAAGAGAAGCTGCGCGAGAAGCTCGACACCATCCTGAAGAAGGACAAGAAGAAGTACCGCAAGGCCGCGTGGAAGCACATGCGCGCCCAGGTCGAGGTGTCGAAGCTCATCCGGAAGATCGAATTCACGGAAGCCGTGAAGCGCCGGATGATCGAGGAAGTGAAGGACGCCGTCGAGGTCGTGCAGAAGGTGCAGCGCGAGCTCGACCTGGTGCGCCGCACGCTGAACCCGAAGGTCGTCACCAAGCGGACGCCGAAGCTGAAGGAAGAGGAGAAGAAGAACCTCCTCAAGCGCGAGAAGGACCTCAAGGTCGAGGTGAAGCGGCTGAGCGACGGGCTCGAAGAGAGCCCCGAGAACCTCCGCCACACGCTCGAGGTCATCATGCGCGGCGAAGCGCAGGCCGAACAGGCGAAGAAGGAGCTGGTCGAAGCCAACCTCCGCCTCGTGGTCTCGATCGCCAAGAAGTACACGAACCGCGGGCTGCAGTTCCTCGACCTGATTCAGGAAGGCAACATCGGCCTGATGAAGGCGGTCGACAAGTTCGAGTACCGCCGCGGCTACAAGTTCTCGACCTACGCCACGTGGTGGATCCGTCAGGCGATCACGCGCGCCATTGCCGACCAGGCGCGCACGATCCGCATCCCGGTCCACATGATCGAGACGATCAACAAGCTCATCCGCACCTCGCGCGCGCTCGTGCAGGAGCTCGGCCGCGAGCCCACCTCGGAAGAAATCGCGCGGCGGATGGACATCCCGGTCTCGAAGGTCCGCAAGGTCCTCAAGATCGCGCAGGAGCCGATCTCGCTCGAAACGCCGATCGGCGAAGAGGAAGATTCGCATCTCGGCGACTTCATCGAAGACCGCTCGGCGGTCTCGCCGTCGGACGCGGTCATCAATCTGAACCTGCGCGAGCAGACCGAATCGGTGCTGAAGACGCTGACGCCGCGCGAGGAGCGCGTCATCAAGCTGCGCTTCGGCGTCGGCGAGGGCTCGGAACACACGCTCGAGGAAGTGGGCCAGAACTTCGCCGTCACCCGCGAGCGCATCCGCCAGATCGAGGCCAAGGCGCTGCGCAAGCTGCGCCATCCGTCGCGCAGCCGCAAGCTGCGGGCGTTCCTGGAAGGCCGCACGTAGCAGGCGGCCCCGGGGCCAGGAACCCGGGGCTCGGACGAACACGCGGGGCCGGTGCGCATACACGCGCCGGCCCTTTCTCTTTGCGCTACAATTTCCGGATGGAAGATCTGACGCTGCTCTGGATTCCCGCCGGCCTCCTCTTCATCCTGGGCGCCGTGATCCTGATGTTCCTGCTCACCTAGTTCGGTGTTCGCACGACCGGCAGCACGAGCCGCGACGGGGTGGCCCCGCCGGCATGCACCGTGACCCGCGCCCGCGCCGTGGCCTTCGAGTCGAACTCGAGTCCGCCGGTGTGCAGGTTCCACGACATGTTCGGGGCGAATGACGCCATGATCGCGATGCGCACGCGGTGGCCCCTGGCGAAGCGGTTGCCGGTCATGAGCGTCGGGAAGTCGATCCGGTAGACCTCGCCCGGCTGCAGCAGCTCCCTTGCCGCCCGGCGGTTGCGGTAGCTCGCGCGCACCACGTCCAGCCCGGCACTCATCACGTTCCACGCCGTGCCATCCGGCGCGACGTCCAGTACCTTCAGCCATAGATCCGTATCGGGCGCGTCGACGGAGACGTGGACGGATCCTTCGATCGGCCCGAGCACGTCGAGGTCTTCGGCGAGCGGCGCCGTCTCGAACGTCACCACGCCGTCGAGCGTCGAGAGCGCGCGGAAGTCGAGACCGCCGAAATCGCCGCCGTGCGGATCCTTGACCGGGCGGGCGCCATCGGACTCGAACGTCGAGGTGGCCGCGGCCGGCGCCTCCCACGCGAGCGCACCGGCGGACTGGCCGGCGGTCGCGCGGCCGGCGAGATACAGCGGGCGGCGGGCGGCCTCGGGCGGCCACGCGACGCCGGTGCGCCAGGCGTTCGCGCCCATCACGTAGGTGCGCACGGGCGGCTCGGCGTCCACGCCGTTGGCCGCATCCTTCATCCAGCGGTCCATCCACCGCAGCACCAGTTCGTCGTAGTCGACGACAGATGCCGCGCCCATGTCGCGCGCGCCGACCTTCGGGTCGTCCCACTCGGAGCCGTGCGTCCATGGACCGATGACCACCTGCGTGCGCGCCTGGCGCACGTCGCCGCCGCGCGATCGCACGAGCTCTGAGAAGTTCGTGACGGCGCCAATCGGTCCATACATCTCGTCGTGCCAGCCGCTGATGTTGAGCACGGCGGCCGAGACGCGGCCGTACTTGCCCGCCAGCTCCGCCCATTCCCACCACGGGTCGTAGGGGCCGTGTCGCATCCACTCGTAGTACCAGTCGGCCACGCCCTTGAAGGCAGGAAGATCCAGGCGCGGCAGGAACTCCTGCGCCGCCACGCCCGCCGTCGGCCAGCTGGCGGCCGCCGCGCGCGTGGTGGTCTCCCCCGGCAGGCCGGCCCGGCGACGCAGATCCGGCGCGATGTTGCGCCACGTCCAGTAGAGCCACGAGCCGTCCCACACGCCGCCCGTGTACCAGAAGTGCGTGGGCGAGGCGTACGTCATGGCCGGCACCATCGCCACGAGGTGCGGCGGCGACTGGATGGCGGCGAGCCACTGCACGGCGCCCGGATACGACAGGCCGAAGGTGCCGACCTTGCCGTTCGACCAGGGCTGCGCGGCCGCCCACTCGATGGTGTCGTAGCCGTCGGCGCCTTCCTGCTGGTACGCCACGTAGCGGCCATCGGAGGCGTAGCGCCCGCGGACGTCCTGCACGACCACGGCGTAGCCGCGCGCCACCGCCTTCTTCACGATCGCGCTGTCGGTGGTGCCGGTCTTGCCGTAGGGCGTGCGGTAGACGAGCGTCGGATAGCGCCCCTCATTCGCCGGACGCCACACATCGGCCCGCAGCACGACGCCGTCGCGCATCGGCACGGCGGTGTCGCGGGCGAGCACACCTGGCGGCTGCCCGGCTACCGGCGCAGACGTCCACACCACGGCGAGTGTCAGGGCGAAGCCCGACACCACGCCACACATCCGGACGAGTCGCGACGCCATGTGATGGGGACGATACGGCCTCCGCATCGTCGATGCAACCGGAACCAGCCAGCCCACGCGGTAGGATGAGTGGGCCCGCTTCCCACGTCATGACCAAGACCCGATCCTCATCCGTCCGCTCCGCCGCCCGCGCGCCCCGCCGCGCCGCCACGCCCGCCAGTGCGCCGTACGTCTGGAAATTCGGCGGCGCCTCGCTCGCCGATGCCACCGCCGTCAGTGCTGCCGCCACGCGAATCGCCGCGCACGACGGTCCACTCGTCGTCGTGGCCTCGGCGCTCGCCGGCGTGACCGACCTGCTGCTCCTCGGCGCCGATCACGCCGTGCATGGCCGTCCCCGCGAGTCGGCCGCCACGGCGGTGACGCTCTGGCAGAAACATCAGCGGGCCGCTGAGGCGCTGCTGCCGCGCGGCACGGCCCGCCGCGCCGCGCTCACCGAGATCGAAGCGTCGATTGGCGAGTACGCCGACATCTGCACGGCAGTGGGCATCCTCGGCCACCTGTCGCCGCGCACCCGCGATCTGCTGGTGGCGCGCGGGGAGCGGCTCTCCGCCATGCTGCTCGCCGCGGCCATCGCCCGCGCCGGACGCCGCGCGCAATACGTGGACGCCGTGGACATCGTCGTGACCGACGGCCACTTCGGCGGCGCCAGCCCGCTCATCCCCGAATCGGTAGCGAAGGCCCGCAAGGTCCTGCAGCCGCTGCTCAAGGCGCGCACCGTGCCAGTCGTGCCCGGCTTCATCGGCCGCGCGCCGGAGGGCGGCGTCGCCACGCTCGGCCGCGGCGGCTCCGACCTCACAGCGACGCTCCTCGGCCGCGCCTTCAACGCGCCGATGGTCACGCTCTGGAAAGACGTCCCCGGCATCCTGACGTCCGACCCGAAGCTCGTGCCCGACACGCGCCTCATCCCGCAGCTCCATCACCAGGAAGCGGCGGAAGTGGCGCACTACGGCGCCAAGGTGCTGCATCCGCGCGCGCTCATCCCGATCTCGGGCACGAAGGTGGTGCTCGAGGTGCGGTCGTTCCTCGAGCCGGCGCGGCCCGGGACGATCGTGGCCGGGCGGCACGTGTCCACCGCGTATCCCGTGAAGGCCGTGGCCGTGCTGCCGAAACAGGCCGTGGTCACCGTGGCCGGCAAGGGCATGGTGGGCGTGCACGGCATCGCCGCGCGCACGTTCGCCGCGGTGGACGCCGAGCGCCTGTCGGTCTCCACCATCTTCCAGGGCTCGTCCGAAAGTTCGATCGGCTTCACGCTGCCCGAAGCGGAAGCGGAGCGCGCCGTCGCCAGCCTGCGCCGCGCATTCCGCGACGAGATCGCCGGCGGCCTCATCGACGGCGTCACGGCGCGGCCCGACATGTCGGTCATCGCGGTGGTTGGCGACGGCATGGCCGGCACGCCGGGCATCGCCGCACGCGTCTTCACCGCGCTCGAGACGAGCGCCATCAACATCGTGGCGATTGCGCAGGGCTCCTCCGAGCGCAATATCTCGTTTGTCGTCTCGGGCGCCGATGCGGCCACGGCCGCGCGCAAGGTGCACAGCGCCTTCCAGCTCTCGAAGATCGGCGGCGGCCGGCCGCCGGTGCGGCCGTCGACCGACGTCGTGCTGCTCGGCTTCGGCCGCGTCGGCCGGGCGCTCGCTACGCTCATCGCCACCTCGCCGGCGAAACATCGCGTGCGTATCGTGGGCCTGCTCGATCGCTCGGGCTACGTGTTCGACGCGCGCGGCCTGCCCGAGAAGCGCCTGCGCTCACTCGCCGAGCAGAAGGACGCCGGCGCGCTGCTGACGTCCATCGGCGGCAAGCCCGCCAGCGCGCTCGAGGCGCTCGGCTTCATGTCGAGCCACGCGGTGTCGCGGCCGGTGCTCGTGGACGTCACGAGCGATGAGACGAGTCCGATCCTGCACGCCGCCATCGAACGCGGCTTCGACATCGTGCTCGCCAACAAGCGTCCGCTCGCAGGCTCCTGGGAATCGTACACGCGCCTGCTCGGGGCCGCGGCCGATGCCGGCCGCACCATTCGCTTCGAGGCCACGGTGGGCGCCGGGCTGCCGGTGATCGACACGCACAAGAAGCTCGCCGAAACCGGCGACCAGGTGCTGCGGGTGGATGGCTGTGTGAGCGGCACGCTGATGTTCGTGCTCTCGGAAGTCTGCGGCGGACGTCCGTTCTCGGAAGCCGTGAAGGACGCGGTCGAACGCGGCTACGCGGAACCGGATCCGCGCGACGATCTCTCCGGCCAGGACGCCGCGCGCAAGGGGCTCATCCTGGCGCGCCTGCTCGGCTATCGCGGGGCCTCACCGGTGCCTGAGAACCTCGTGCCGCCGGCCTACCAGAAGCTGCCGCTCGCCGCGTTCATGGCGCGCCTGCCGGAACTCGACGCCGACTGGACCAGGCGCGTGGCCCGCGCGGCCGCCCGCGGGCACGTGCTGCGCTACGTCGTGAGCGCCACGCGCACGCGCGCGTTCGCGCGGCTGGTGTCGGTCGAAGCCACGAGCCCGCTCGGTTCGGCCGGCGGCGCCAGGAACCTCATCACGTTCACGTCGGCCCGTTATCACGACGAGCCTCTCGTCGTGAGCGGTCCGGGCGCCGGCCCGGCCGTGACCGCGGCCGGCATCCTCAACGACATCATCGCCCTCGGCGCGCCCTCGGCCGCCGACGCGTGGGACGTGTAGACGCCCGATGCTCGTCAACTGCGTCGTCTACGATCAGGGTGAACGAATCGCGGACATCCCGGTGTCCGCGATCTCCGACCATCTGCAGCGGCGCAGCTGTTTCGTCTGGGTGGCGTTGAAGGATCCGGAGCCGGGCGAACTCGAAGCGCTGCAGGAGGAATTCGGCCTGCACGAACTGGCCATCGAAGACACGCAGCACGGGCACCAGCGCCCGAAGCTCGAGGAGTACGGCGCCTCGCTCTTCGTCGTGCTGCGGATGGTCGAGTGGTCGGGTGCCGGCGACGAGCTGCAGACGGGCGAAGTGTCCGTGTTCGTCGGGCCGCAGTACGTCATCTCGGTGCGGCGCGAGGCCCAGCACGGCTTCACGGAAGTGCGGCGGCGCTGCGAGCAGGAGCCGGAACTGCTGCGGCACGGGCCGGCCTACGTGCTCTACGCGCTCATGGACACGGTGGTGGATCGCTAC
>JBIKUN010000039.1:0-30818 GCA_044347565.1 Vicinamibacterales bacterium
CGCCGCCCCCGCCCCCGCCGCCGCCGCCTCAGGCGGCGGCTCCGCCGCCTGAAGTCGAAGTCAATCCGACGGCGGCGCCGGTTGAAGCTCCGAGCGAGATCAAGCCGGAAACGGGAATCGAGGCCGGGTTCGAGAACACCGGTGGTATCGAGGGCGGTCTGGCCGGGGGCGTCGTTGGTGGTATCACCGGCGGCATTCCCGAGCCGCCACCGCCACCGCCACCGCCACCGACTCAGCCGGTGCGCGTGGGCGGCAATATCAAGCCCCCGCAGAAGGTCAAGCACGTCAATCCTGTGTATCCTCCGATCGCGCAGTCGGCGCGCGTTCAGGGCATTGTCATCATCGAAGCCACGATTGGCCCGACTGGTGCGGTGCAGGATGCGAAGACGCTACGTTCGATCCCGTTGCTCGACCAGGCGGCGCTCGATGCGGTGCGTCAGTGGGTCTTTACGCCGACCTTGCTGAACGGCGTGCCAGTGCCGGTCATCATGACGGTTACGGTGCAGTTCACGCTGCAGTAGGTCAGGCGATTTTGTGATGAACTCGAATCAGGTTCTTTTCCGGAGGAATGCGATGAACGTTCGGAAGATTGGTCAGATTGCAGCGGTTGCCGTTGGCGCACTGCTCCTCAGCTCGCCCGCGTTCGCGCAGGAAGCCGGCGGCGGCATCGACTTCATCGAGATGTTCGAGCAGATGGGCTTCGTGGCCATGGCCATCGCCGTCGTGCTCTTCATCATGTCGTTCTGGTCGGTGGGTATCGCTATCGAGCGTATCTACACGTTCAGCCAGGCGAAGAAGCAGTCCAAGATGTTCGCGCCGCTCGTCGCGAAGCACCTCAAGGACGGCCGACTGAAGGAAGCCATCGCGCTGTCGTCCAACAAGGACTACCGCTACAGCCACCTGGCCAAGGTCGTGCTCGCCGGCCTTCAGGAATACCAGTTCCAGCAGGACAGCGCCGGCGGTGCCGCGCTGAACCGCGACGACCTTCTGGACACGGTGCGCCGTTCGATTCAGCGCGCCACCGCGCTGACCTCGAACGACCTGAAGAAGGGCGTCTCGAGCCTCGCGACCATCGGCGCCACGGCCCCGTTCGTCGGTCTGCTCGGCACGGTCGTCGGCGTTATCAACGCGTTCGTCGGTATCGCGTCGTCGGGTTCGGGCGGCATCGGCGCTGTCTCGGCCGGTATCGCCGAAGCCCTCGTCGAAACGGCGCTCGGCCTCTTCGTGGCCATCCCGGCGGTGTGGTTCTACAACTACCTCACGGGCCGCCTCGAGTACTTCAACGTCGAGATGGACAACTCGTCGTCGGAGTTGCTCGACTACTTCATCCGCAAGACGTCGAACTAGTGTCCTCCGTTCTCAGCCCGGCTAGCGAGGAGAGTGCACCATGGCAATGAGTTCCGGCGGCGCTAGAGGGAGCATCAACTCGGAGATCAACGTGACGCCGCTCGTGGACGTCATGCTCGTGCTGCTCATCATCATGATGATCATCGCGCCGCTCTTGCAGAAGGGCGTTCCCGTCACGCTGCCCACGGCGACCAACAGCGCTGACAAGCCCGAAACACAGGACCAGACCGTTGTGGGTGTCACTCCCGACGGCCAGTTCTGGGTCAACGGTGTGCAGGTGCCTGATGCCGACGTGCGTGCCCGCGTAGATGACATTCTCGAGGGCAAGAAGGAACGCATCATCCTGATCAAGGCCGACGAAGACGCGTCCTACGGGCGCGTGATGGAGATGATGGACACGCTGCGCACGGCTGGCATCGAGGACATGGGTCTCATCACGGAGCGTAAGTCGCCGGCGGGAGGCAACTGATGTCGCAGCGTAACCACATGGGGGCGGACAAGATCGTCACCGCCAAGAAGCTCCAGGCCAACGGCGATATGAACATCACGCCGATGATCGACGTGCTGCTTGTGCTGCTGGTGATCTTCATGGCCGCGCTGCCGCTGTCGCAGAAGGGCATCGACGTCAACCTGCCTGCCGAAACGAAGACCAAGGATCAGAAGACGCTCGATATCTCCCAGATCGTGCTGGAGTATTCGAACGATCGGAAGATCTCGGTCAACAAGCAGGACACGACAATCGCCGGTCTCGGCGAGATGCTCCGCAAGATCTACGAGGAGCGCAAGGACAAGACGATGTTCATCGCCGCCGATGGCGGTCTGCGCTACGGCGACATCGTCGAGGTGATCGACGCGGCCAAGGGTGCGGGTGTCGAGAAGGTCGGCATCATCACCGAAGGCATGCGGAAGGCCGCTCAGGCCGGCAACTGACGCCGACCGGTTCGTGCCGGGTTCCAGCGGGCCGTTCCTTCGGGAACGGCCCGTTTTCTTTTTGAGGGCTCTACGATGCACGTTCCGCCCCGTCCCTGCCTGCTCGGCGCGCCGTGGGACCTGTCGTCGTCTTACGAACGCGGAGCGGCCGCGGCCCCGCCGCTCATCCGGCGGGCGCTGTGGTCGCCGTCCACCAACACCGCCACCCAGATCGGCATCGCCATCGATCCAGACACGCTGGACGACGCCGGAGACCTCGCGCTCGATGACGACGCAGCCACCGCGCGGATGGCCATCGAAAACGCCGTACGCGCCATCCTGGAGCGTCAGGGAGTGCCTGTGGTTCTGGGCGGTGACCACAGCATCAGCTATCCGGTCCTGCGTGCCTGGCACGACCACCCGATCGCGGCCATCCTCCACATCGACGCCCACGGCGACCTCTACGACGAGTTCCCGCTGCCCGGGCCCGGGCAACCCCGCGGCGCCGGCGATCGCTACTCGCACGCCTGCCCCTTCGCCCGCATCATGGAAGACGGCCTGACCGGACGCCTCGTGCAGGTAGGCGTGCGGACCATCACGCCGCACCTTGCGGCCCAGGTGGCACGTTTCGGGGTGGAGTGCTACGGGATGGACCGCTGGCGGGAGGCGCCCGTTGAGGCGCTGCAGGGCCCGCTCTACGTGTCGCTGGACCTCGATGGCCTCGACCCGGCGTTCGCGCCCGGCGTGGCCCACCCGGAGCCCGGTGGGCTCTCGACGCGTGACGTCGTGGAACTGGTACACCGGATCCGGGCACCCATCGCCGGCATCGACATCGTCGAATACAATCCGGCCTGCGATCACCGAGACCTGACGGCGCGGGTGGCCGCCAAACTGCTCAAGGAACTGCTGGCCGTGGCTGCCAGAAACGGCGCGGCCTCGTGAGTCGTGTCGCCGTCGCCCTGGCGGCGATGTTTCCGCTCGACGAAGGTGGGGCCGGCGCCAGCGGCGCACTCGCGAAGGGGGACGTCTATGTGCCGACGCCCGACGGCGCCATCCTGTACTTCCGTGCCGATGACATCGATGGCGTCCTGGCGCGCGTGCGGCGGCCGCGAAGCGAGCCCCAGAAACACCAACGGCCGGGCGCCCGGAAGGAGCGCCCGGCCGTGTGGCCGTTCGAGCGACAGCCCGCCGCCTGAAGGCGGCCGGGCCTGCCTAGAACTGATACCGCAGCATGATCTGAAAGCGATAGACGTCGCCGAGGAACGTCGTCGGCTGGAACGACGTGGACATCAACTGCGGCACGCCGCTCGCGTCGTTGAACGACCGCAGGCGATACTGCGCCCGGCCCTGAGCGTCGGCCTGGGCGCCGGCCGTCACGAGCAGCGGCTGATTGCTGACGAGACGCTGGCCGACGCCCCAGTCGCTGTTGAACATGTTGCCGACGTTCAGCATGTCGACGCGGAGCTGCAGCGAGTGGCGGCGATTCCAGAGGTTTTTCGCCAGGTCCTGCGACAGGCTGACATCCAAGCGACGCACCATCGGAAGCATCACGCCACCGCGCTCAGCGAACTGCCCGCGACGCTTGCTCAGGTACGGGTCCTGGGCGATGTAGGCTTCCCACGCGGCAGCCTGCTCGGCGGCGGAGAACGTGCGGCCCGACTGCGTGTAGGCCACGAAGTTCATCTCAGACGTGTTGCGGGGCACGTAGAGCAGGTCGTTCGACGTACCGCCGTCGCCATTGAGGTCGCCCGAGTAGGTGTAGCTCACCGGGTTGCCGGCCGGACGCGCTTCGAAGAACGCCGAGATAGCGGAACGGCCGAAGGGCAAGAAGTTCCTGCCGAGCGTGCCCGTCAGGAAGAAGCGATGCCCGGCGCGGCCCGTCGGCGAGAAGCTGACGCCCGGATTGTTCGGGTCGCCGGCGTGTTCGTTGTTGTTCCACGAGCCGAAGGCGATCGACCCAGGGTCCACCGTGTTCCTGGCCTGGCCATAGCTGTAAGCCGCCCTCACGAAATTGGCACCGAACCGCCGGTCGACCGACGTGGCGAGGTTCCATGACGAACCGACATCCTGGTTCTTCAGGACCACGGCGTTGGCCACCGCCGCGTTGATGCGGTTCGAGGTCGTCCACCGCGGCCGCGTGTCGGCCCCGCTGAAGGCGGCGTTCGGCGTCGCCAGGTTGGCATTGATGTAGTACACGCCGTTGACATCCCTGTTGTAGATGAATTCGGTGGTGTTGGTGAAGCCCCAGGGCAGCTTCTGGTCAACCGCGATGTTGGTGCGCCAGATCTGCGGGAATTTGAAGTCGGGGTCGGTCAGCGCCAGTTCGAAACTGCTGGCCGGCGCACCGGTCACGTTGGTGGGCTTGTAGCGGTTGGGATCGGGGTTGAACGGCCGCGCCGTCGTGTTGTCGAGCTGCTCGAAGCCCGTCAGCACGCCGGTGTTGCCGATCTGGTTCGAGATCCACACATACGCCGGACGGCCGGTGAAGATGCCGGTGCCGCCGCGCAGCTGCGTGTTGCGGTTCTCGTCGACCGCCAGGTTGAAGCCGATGCGCGGCGACCACAGCAGCTTCGGATCGGGTAGCTTTCCGGTGGAAAACTGCACCGTCTGACCGCCTTCGTCGCGGAACGTCAACGCGTCGGCCACCGTGTTCGTGTAGCCGGTGTCGCCGAAGCGCGGCACGTCGACGCGGACACCGGCCGAAATAGTGAGGCTGTTCGACGGACGCCATTCGTCCTGCAGGTAGGCGCCGCCGTAGAGCACCTCGAGCGGCTGGACGGGCTTGTCCTGGCCGGGGATGTTGTTCCAGCGCACCTGGAAACGGCGCAGGTTGATGGGCGAGGTCGTGCGATTCGGGTTCGCCGCCAGGTCGTTGATGTCGGCGTAGAAGTCCGCCAGCGAGTTGTAGACGTAGGCGCTCTGGGAACCCGGGAAGAAGACGTTCTCGGACTCGTAGCGCTCCAGCACCGCGCCGGCCGTCAGCGTATGCCGGTCGATGAACTTGCTGAAGTTGTTCTGCAGCTGGAACGTCTTGTAGCGCAGCTCGTTGTTCGGCGTGAACGGCTCGGAGCCGAACGAGGTGTAGGTCGTGGCGCTGTCGAGGATGTCGACGAAGGGGAAGAGCCGGTCGAGCTGGCCGCGGCTCTCGTCCTGGGACGTGTAGCCGACGATGAACGAGTTGGCCATCGAGCCGCCGATCGTGCTGTTCCACTCGCTGACGATCGAGCGGATCTTCTCGGTGATGGTGTAGTTCGAGCCGGCAAAGTTCAATGCCAGCGTCGAGCCGTTCCGGCCGCCGAATCCGAGCGAGGACGAATTGGAAGCGAGCACGTCGGTCTCGGAGTCGAGGTGGATGTAGCGCGCCGTGATCTTGTTCGAGCTGTTGAGGTTCAGATCGTTCTTGAAGAGGTAGCGCTGGCCGGGCGTCTTGAACGGGTACCCCTGGTAGCCGCCGGCCTCGTACTGGAAGCGGCTGTTCAGCACGCTGGCGAGGGCGTCGAGATCGGACTGCAGCACGCGCGTCATATTGCCGACCGCCGGGGCGCCGCCGGGATTGGCCGTGAACGTCGTGCCGGGCCGCTTGGTCTCTTCGGCATCGGCGTTGGCGAAGAAGAACAGCTTGTTCTTCAGAATCGGTCCGCCGAGGTACCCGCCCGTGTTGGCGAACTCGAACGTCCCGGGGTTGAACGCAATGCCCCGTGCCTCGGTGCCCACCATGCTGTTGTCGCGAAACTGGCGATAGAGCGAGCCGCTGAACGAGTTGGTGCCGCTGCGGGTAACCGAGTTGACGCCAGCGCCCACGAAGTTGCCCTGGCGCACGTCGAACGGCGCCACATTCACCTGAATCTGCTCGACCGCCCAGGGCGAAATCGGAGCGACGCCAGTGCGTTCCCCGGGGGCGCCGCTGCTGCCCAATCCGAACGAGTTGTTGAACGACGAGCCGTCGACGGTGATGTTGTTCAGGCGGCCGTCCTGGCCGGCGAAGGTGTCGCCCTTGGCCTGCGGCGTGAGCCGGGTGAAGTTCTCGAGCCGATTGCTGAGGTTCGGCAGCGACTCGATCTGCTGCAATACGACGGTGGTGGCAGCGCCGGTGCGCGTCGAACTGAACACTTCCGACGTCGACGCCGTGACCGTGACCGTCTCGCTCACGGCGATGGCGCGCACGGTCACGGGCAGGTCGGTGGCGACGCCAAGGTTCACCATCACATCGTCACGCGTGAAGGGTTCGAATGCATTGCCGGTACCCTCGTAGACGACCGTGAGCGAGTAGGGCCCGCCAACGCGCATACCGGGCATCAGGAACCGGCCGTCGGCACGGGTCGTCGCCTCGTACGTCGAACCCGACGGCAGGTGAATCGCGATCACGTTGGCGCCCGGCACCGGGCCGCCGCCCTGGTCGGTCACGACACCCGTGAGCGAGCCGGTGGTCACGCCCTGGGCGCTCAACACGGACGGAGCGAACGCCACGAGCGCCGCGAGCGCCACGAGCGATCTCAGCTTATGAACGAACTTCATATGGGTCTCCCTTTGACGCATCTGTACCTCTTCCACTCTATCAAAACATCTGTGTCGTCCCGGTAAACTGCCCGTGCAATCGGCGCTGTAGAGACAGCCTCGGAGAACGAAAAAGGCTGTTTCGCCGGAGGAGGCGAAACAGCCTTTGTGTCGAACAATTCAGGCGCGGACTGGGCCGCGCAGGGGCTCTACTGCGCCGCGGCGGTCTTGGCCTTGCGCATCTCTTCGGCCTTGTCGCGCAGCTGGTCGGCTTCGCGGATCAGGCGCTGCTGCTCGGCCGGATTCTTGATCAGATTGGCCTGCAGGCGGAGGAGGAGGTTCTTGTAGGCAATCGCCTCCATGTAGTCGCTCTTGATCGAGATGGCCTTGTCGACCGATTCGATGCCCTTGACCACCATGTCGAGCTTCTCGGCGTCCTTCAGGCGGAAGTCGCGATAGGCCTTGTCCCAGTAGTAAGTCGACACCGTGTAGTGCGCTTCGGGGTTATTCGGCTCGATGCCGATGCGCTGGTTCAGATAATCGATCGTCTTCGGGAAGTCGCCCTGGCGGTTGTAGTAGCCGGCGATCTGCATGTAGACGTTCGGGTCGCTCGCCTTGGCGTCCTTGGCCTTCAGGAAGGTCTGCTCGGCCAGCTCGTATTCGCCCGAGTTCTCGTAGATCTGGGCAAGCTGGAAGTAATTAGCCGGGTCCGCCGGGTCGAGGTCAATCATCTGCTTGACGATCGGTTCGGCCATGGTCGGATCGTTCAGCTTGTCGGGGCCGTAGGCGCTGACGAGGAACTCGAGCGAGCGGCGCTTCCAGAGCGGGTCCTGGATCTTCTCGCCGGCCTGCTTGTAGTTCTCGATCGCCTTGGCAAGCAGGGCGTCGTTGGCCGGCTCGCCAGCGCGGGTGGGCCGGTACATGTTGTCGAGGCAGTTGGCGAGGAAGAAGTGGCTGTAGGCGTTCTCCGGGTTCAGCTGGATCGCCTCTTCGTACTTCGCCGCCGCCGCGCGCCAGTCACTGGCCGCGTAGAGCTTGTTGGCGTCCTTGAACGCCTTCTGGGCGCGGACTGCGTTGACCTGGCCGCACCCAGCGACCATGACACCGAGTCCTACCGCCAGGGCCAGACCCGAGATCGAAGACCGGAGCTTCATCGTTTCCCCCTCAAAACCTTGACTGCGTCGAGACCCCGACGGAACGCGTGCCCACGGGTGTGTCCGACAGGGACTTTACTGCGCCGCAGGGCGGGAAGTATAGCCACTTCCCCCACCCCTCGCAACCGGCCTTCGCGCCTCGCGCATCGACCAGGCCACCTTGGCCTCGCCGAAGCCCCGAAGCGGCGAAGGCGGGCTGGTATCATGACGTTCGCAGACGTCTCTGTCGACGTTTCGCCTGATCCGTTAGACACCGATTCCGGCCGGGTGGCTCAATGATCCGCTTCGAGGATCTCCTTGGGAAGGTTCGCGCGTACAGCCCCGAGGGCGACCTCGAGCTGCTGCGCAAGGCGTACGTCTTCTCGGCCCTCGCGCACAAGGGGCAGGTGCGGCACTCAGGAGAGCCGTATCTTGTTCATCCGCTTGAGGTTTCGGACATTCTCGCCGACCAGCGCCTCGATGTCGTCTGTGTCGCGTCGGGCCTGCTCCACGACGTGGTCGAGGACACGCTGACTACGGTCGAGCGCATCCGCGAACTCTTCGGCCCCGACGTCGCCCATATCGTCGAGGGCCTGACGAAGATCAGCGCCATCCCGTTCTCGTCGAGCGAGGAACGGCAGGCCGAGAACTTCCGCAAGATGCTGCTGGCGATGGTGGATGACATCCGCGTCATCTTCGTCAAGCTGGCCGACCGCCTCCACAACATGCGCACCCTCCAGTTCATGCCGGAGGAGAAGCGGCCGCGCGTCGCCCAGGAGACGCTCGACATCTACGCCCCGATTGCCAACCGGCTCGGCATGAACAAGATGAAGAACGAGCTCGAGGAGCTCGCGTTCATGCATCTCGAGCCGCAGGCCTTCGAGTCGCTGCGGGCGCGCGTCGACGCCAAGCGTGCCGCGACCGTAGGTGTCATCGACGAACTCACCGCGGCCATCCGCGCCAAGCTCGGCGCGGCCGACGTGTCCGTGCTGGCGGTGGACGGCCGCGTGAAGCGGCTCTACAGCATCTTCCTCAAGCTGCGCCGTCAGAAGATCGATCTCGATCAGGTCTACGACTTCGTTGCCATCCGTATCGTCACGCCGTCGGTGAAGGACTGCTACGCCGCGCTCGGCATCATCCACCAGGCGTGGCCGCCGGTGCCGGGACGTATCAAGGACTTCATCGCCATGCCGCGGCCGAACGGCTACCAGTCGCTGCACACGTCGGTCATCTCCGATCGCGGCGTGCCGTTCGAAGTCCAGATCCGTACCGAGGAGATGCATCGTCACGCCGAGCACGGCATCGCGGCGCACTGGAAATACAAGGAAGGCCGCGTCGGCGCCGCCCGCGACGAACAGTACTTCCAGTGGATGCGGCAGCTTCTCGAAACGCACCGGGAAGTGCGTGATTCGCAGGAGTTCCTGAACCACCTGAAGATCGATCTCTACCGCGAGGAGGTCTACACGTTCACGCCGGCCGGACAGGTGAAGGTGCTGCCCGACGGCGCCACGCCGATCGACTTCGCCTACGCCGTGCACACCGACGTCGGCCACCGCTGCGTGGGCGCCCGCGTCAACGGGCGCATGGTGCCGCTGCGCACGCGCCTCAGGAACGGCGACATCGTCGAGATCGTGACCGCCGCCGGGCACGCGCCGAGCCGCGACTGGCTGAGCGTCGTGAAGACGTCGCGGGCCCGCGCCAAGATCCGGCAGTTCATCCAGACCGAAGAGAACGTCCGCGCCATCGACGTCGGCCGCAAGCTGCTCGAGAAGGAAGCGAAGCGATTCGACGTGCCGAAGGCGTCGCTCGAAGACAGCGGGCTCGCCCCGGCCGTCTCGGCGCTCGGCCTCAGCAAGCCCGACGACCTGCTGGCGCAGGTCGGCTACGGCAAGGTCGCCGCGCGGCAGGTGCTCGACGCGCTCCTGCCCGAGGGCCAGCTCAGGGAACGGGCGCCCGACCATCCGGTGGTCTCGGCCGTGAAGCGCGTGCTGCGGCCCGGCGCGGCCGCCGCCGATCGCATCACGGTGAGCGGCGCCGATGACCTGATGGTGACCCGCGCGCGCTGCTGCAACCCGATCCGGGGCGAGAGAATCGTCGGCTACGTCACGCGCGGCAAGGGCGTGTCGGTGCACGCCGCGGCCTGCCCGAACGTGCTGAACCTGATGTACGACCCGCAGCGCCGCATCGACGTCGAGTGGGACAAGGGCGGAGACCCGGCGCCCTACACGGTGCACCTGACCATGCAGGTCGAAGACCGCAAGGGCATGCTGGCGGCGCTCAGCGCGAGCATCGCCGACATCAACACGAACATCCTGGGACTCGAAGCCACCACCGGCGAAGATACCCACGCGCGCATCGACGTGACCGTCGAAATCAAAGACATGAAGCACCTGGAGAAGGTGATCAAGTCACTACGCGGCGTGGACGGCGTGCTCGATATCGAGCGCGCGACGCGGTAGGGCGCCCGGCGGGCGCGGCGTCAGTCGAGGACGGCGATGGCGTCGATCTCCACCCGCACGTCGCGGGGGAGCCGGGCCACCTGGACGGTAGCGCGCGCCGGGTAGGGCTGCGCGAAATAGGTGGCGTAAATCTCGTTGACGACCGCGAAGTCGCCCATGTCGGCCAGGTAGATCGTGGTCTTGGCCACCTGCGCGAAACTCGCGCCGGCGGCCGCCAGCAGCCCGCCCATGTTCTCGAGCACCTGCGTGGCCTGCTCGCGGATCCCACCGTCGACGATCGTGCCGTCGGCCCGCAGCGGGATCTGGCCCGACAGGAACACGAGGTTGCCCACCGTGAGGGCCGCCGAATACGGGCCGATCGCAGGCGCGCCGCCCGACGCGGTGGTCGCGCGGCGCAGGTCGCCCGGGTTGTGGCGGTCGGCCATGGCTAGGCGGCCTTGACGACCTTCTTCGAACGGATGCAGCGCGTGCAGACGCGCATGCGCTTGGTGGCGCCGTTGACGACCGCGCGGACGGTCTGCAGATTCACTTCGAAGCGGCGCGGGCCAACATTGTGGGCGTGGGACACCGTACGTCCGACCACCGGGCCCTTGTCGCAGATTTCACAGCGTCTCGCCATGACGAAAGCACCTTCCAGGAGACGTCACTGACTCGTCCAATCCGAGGGTGACAAACCCTAAGCCTACCACGCCCCGCGCGCCTTCGGCTAGGCAGCGGGCGACGCTCTGGCATCCAGGGGGATCTTCTGTGGCTCCAGGGCCACACCATCGTGTAATAATTACCACCGAATCGGACCTTCAGTGTCGCCTTGTGTCGTCACACCGTCGCCTAGAACGGACACCCGACGGGGAGAACCAAAACGAACCGACCGGCGTCTAACGAGGTGAACGCTGTTCGGATGCCGTAGGTCGCATCGGACGATACGCTCGTAAGCTGCTCATCATTAACAGCTTATTGGCTGTCTCCTCCCCGCATTTGCTCTCCTCGACGTGCCCAACCTCTTGGAGTGGCGATCATGCATACCGGACAACCGTGATAGTTATTTCGCCGTCGCGTCACTGAAAGATGAACTGACACGACGTCCAATTGGGTACGCGGATTGCATTCCAGAGAGGCATTGCGAATCCCTCTCTGGCAGAGGACACGGAAGGAGCGGCTAGTAATCATGGCCAAGGCAGTGAGAAAGAACGTGGCAGCCACCGCGGTGCTCGACAAGAGCAACCGGTACGATGAGCTCAAGACGATGCTCGACGAGCGGCGGCGCGTCATCCTGCAGGAAGTGCAGGGCAGGATCCGTGGCGTTCGCGCCGAAGGGGCCGACCGGCCGCACGACAGCGCTGATCCCGGTGAGACCGCCGAGGTCGACATCCAGGAAGACATCGAGTTCGCGCTCATCCAGATGAAGGCTGAGACGCTGAACAAGATCAACGAGGCGCTTGCGCGTCTCGACGAGGGCCGCTACGGCCATTGCTACGAGTGTGGCGACGAAATCGCCGAAGCTCGTCTGCGGGCCCTCCCCTTCGCCGTTCGTTGCAAGGATTGCGAAGAAGAGCGTGAGGTGGCGATTCAGCGCGAGCGTACAATGTCGCGGCGCGGCTCGTCGGGCTTCTTCGACCTGCAGCGCTAGTCCAGGTGTTTCGATGCGCAGGCCCTGCCCCGTGCGGGGCCTGCGTCCCTCAAAAGCCCGGGCTCTCGGGCAGTTCCACCTCACGACTCATCCGGAGGGATCGCCAATGAGCGATCACGACCAACCGTTCGACGCAGACGAGCCGTCTGCCGAGCAGCCGTTTCACGTGCCGGCGGAGCTGCCGGTGCTGCCGCTGCGCGATACGGTGCTGTTCCCGAACTCGTTCATGCCGCTCGCCGTGGCCCGCGAGAGCTCCGTCCGGCTGATCGACGAGGCCGTCAGCGCCGGCCGCATGATTGCCGTCTTCACCCAGCGCGAGGCGTCCGAGGAAGACCCGCGGCAGGACGACCTGCACACGATCGGCACGGCAAGCCACATCCACAAGATGTTCAAGCTGCCCGATGGCAGCCTGCGCATCATCGTCCAAGGCCTGGCGCGGGTGCGCCTCGACGGTCTCATCGCCAGCCGGCCCTACCTGCTGGCCAACGTCAGTGAGGCCCCGGAACTGCTCGGCGACGCCGACCACCTCGAGATCGACGCCCTGCAGCGCAACATCAAAGCGAACTTCCAGCAGATCGTCTCGCTCTCGCCGCTCATGTCCGACGACCTGCAGACGCTGGCGTCGAACATCGCGGAACCCGGCCGCGCCGCTGACTTCATCGCGTCCAGCCTCGGCAGCCTCTCCACGGCCACCAAGCAGGAGGTGCTCGAGACCATCGACGTCCGCGCGCGCCTCGACCACCTGAACCGCCTGCTCATCAAGGAACTCGAAGTCCTCGAACTCGGCTCGAAGATTCAGTCCCAGGTGCAGTCGGAAGTCGGCAAGAACCAGCGCGACTATTTCCTCCGCGAGCAGCTCAAGGCCATCCAGCGCGAGCTCGGCGAAGGCGACGACCAGTCGAAGGACATCGACGAGCTGCGCGCCAAGATCGAAGCCGCCGGCCTGCCAGAGACCGTGAAGAAGGAGGCGCTGCGCGAGCTCGACCGGCTGTCGAAGATGCCGCCGGCCGCCGCCGAATACACCGTCTCGCGCACGTATCTCGACTGGATCGTGGCGCTGCCGTGGACGAAGCGCACCGAGGAAGTGATCGACCTGCCGAAGACGCGCGGCATCCTCGATGTCGAACATGCCGGTCTCGACCGCGCCAAGGAACGCATCCTCGAGTATCTGGCGGTGCGCAAGCTCAACCCGGCCCTCAAGGGCCCGATCCTCTGCTTCGTCGGCCCGCCAGGCGTGGGCAAGACGTCGCTCGCCCGCTCGATCGCGCAGTCGCTCGGCCGCAAGTTCGTGCGCGTTTCGCTCGGCGGTATGCGCGACGAAGCGGAGATCCGCGGTCACCGCCGCACGTACATCGGCGCCCTGCCCGGCCAGATCATCCAGGGCCTGCGGCGCGCTGAGTCGCGCAATCCGGTCTTCATCCTCGACGAGATCGACAAGCTCGGCTCCGACTTCCGCGGCGATCCGGCCTCGGCGCTGCTCGAAGTGCTCGATCCCGAGCAGAACACCACGTTCCGCGACCACTACCTCGACGTGCCCTTCGATCTGTCCGAAGTGCTCTTCATCACGACCGCCAACGTGCTCGACCCGATTCCGCACGCCTTGCGCGACCGCATGGAGGTGCTCGAGCTGCCGGGCTACACGGAAGAAGAGAAGCTGGCGATTGCCCGCGAGCACCTCGTCGGCAAGCAGGTGCCGAACCATGGGCTCACAGCAAAACAGGTCGCGTTCCCCGACGCCGGTCTGCGCACGATCATCCGCGGCTACACCCGCGAAGCCGGCGTGCGCCATCTCGAACGCGAGATCGGCGCCATCTGCCGCAAAGTGGCGCGGCGGCGGGCCGATGGCCAGACCGGGCGCGTCAAGGTGACGCCGCAGGCCGTGCAAGAGTTTCTCGGCGCTCCGAAGTTCCTCGACGAGGAACTGGCGGACCGCACGAAGCGCCCGGGCGTGGCGATTGGCCTCGCCTGGACGCCGGTGGGCGGCGACGTGCTCTTCATCGAGGCGTCGCGCATGACCGGCAGTGCCTCGCTCACGCTGACCGGCCAGCTCGGCGACGTGATGAAGGAATCGGCGCGGGCCGCCCTGTCGTGGGTGCGCGCGCATGCGGCCGAATGGAATATCGATCCCGACTTCTTCAAGGGCTCGGAGATCCATCTGCACGTGCCCTCGGGCGCGATTCCGAAGGATGGCCCTTCGGCCGGTGTCACCATGGCCACGGCGCTCGTGTCGGAGCTCACGCGGCGCCCGGTGCGCGGCGACGTGGCGATGACCGGTGAGATCACGCTCTCGGGTCGTGTGCTCCCGGTGGGCGGCATCAAGGAGAAGGTGCTGGCCGCCAAGCGGCTCGGCATCCGCGAGATCATCCTGCCGCGGCAGAACGAAAAGAACGTCAAGGAAGACCTCGACGACGAACTGCGCGCCGGCCTCACGCTGCACCTCGTGGGCAGTATCGACGAGGTACTGCTGCTGGCGCTCGTGCCGGTGCGCGGCGCCGCCGGCAAGCGGCCGGCGCGGCGTCCGCAGGCGGCAATGCAGTAAGCTGCGATGTCCCGGCCGCCGGCCGGGGCAGCGTCATGCGCGTCGTCTATTCGCCCCGGTATCACCTCGACCTGGGGCCGCACGTCTTCCCCACGACCAAGTACCGGCTCGTCGCCGAGGCGGTGCTGCGCGCCGGCCTCGTGCCCGACGGCTTCGTCGAGCCGGTGCCGGCCACGTGGGACGATCTCGCCCTCGTGCACGCGCCGGCGTACCTCGACGCCCTGCGCGCGGGCACGCTCTCGGCCGAGGACATCGCGCGGCTCGAGATCCCGTGCACGCCAGTGCTCGTCGAGGGCTTCCGCTTCATGACCGGCGGCACGCTCCTGGCCGCGGAACTCGCTCTTGACGGCGCCGATCGCACGGCCGTGCACATCGGCGGCGGCTTCCATCACGCGTTTGCCGGGCACGGCGAAGGCTTCTGTGTGTTCAATGACGTCGCAGTGGCCATCCGCCGCGTGTTCGCCAGCCGCCAGGCCGGTTCGGCCGCCGTCATCGACCTGGACGTCCACCAGGGCAACGGCACGGCGTCGATCTTCGCCGGCGATCGCCGGGTGTTCACGGCGTCGATCCACGAGGCGGAGAACTATCCCTACGTGAAGCCGCCCAGCGCGCTCGACGTCGGCCTGCCGCGCGGCACGAGCGACGACGAATACCTGTTGCATCTGGACGGCGTCCTGGCGCGCCTGCTGGAGCAACTTCCGGACGTGGTCTTCTATCTCGCCGGGGCCGACCCCTACATGAACGACCAGCTCGGGCGGCTGCGTCTCTCGCTCGACGGCCTCAGGCGGCGCGATCGCCGTGTGTTCACGGCCCTGCGCGCGGCGGGTGTGCCCGTGGTGGTCGTGCTCGCCGGCGGCTACGCGCGGCAGGTGGAAGACACCGTAGCCATCCACGCGGCGACCATCGCCGAAGCGGCCGTCCGGTAGCGGCGCGGGCGTCAGCCGAGCAGCGCCAGGCCGGCTACCGTCTTCATGTCCACGACGTCGCCGGCCCTGATCATGCGGCGCACCTCGTCCATGTCGAAGGTGGCTGGCTCGATGACCTCGTCCTCGTCCTGCGCTGCCGTCGAATCGGGGGAAGGCGGCGTGAGGTCAGTGCAGCGGTAGAACTTCATCCACTCGTCGCAGAATCCGGGCGTGGGGAAGAGCTCGCCGATCTCGTCGAGTCTGCCGGGGACGAGGCCCACTTCTTCCTCGCATTCGCGGGCGGCGCCGAGGCGCGGATCTTCGCCAGGTCTCAGGCTGCCGGCCGGCAGCTCCCAGATGAAGCGATCGATCGAGTAGCGGTACTGGCGGATGAGGATGAGGCGTCCGGGCGCCGGCATCGGCAGCAGCACGACCGACCCGGGATGCCGCACCACCTCCATCGTGGCGGTGTGCCCCGAAGGCAGCGTCACGCGATCGACGCTCAGCGTGAAGATGCGTCCGCGATAGACCTCGCGCTGCTCATGCACCGTCGTCGGGAAGGTCATCCTGAGGCTCCATGAAGACGCCCGCCTGCTTCTCGAGCGGCGTGATATCGCGCAGCACCGACTCGAGGTCCTCGGGCAGCGG
Source organism: Vicinamibacterales bacterium (assembly GCA_044347565.1). GTDB lineage: Bacteria > Acidobacteriota > Vicinamibacteria > Vicinamibacterales > UBA2999 > CADEFD01. The sequence goes on from JBIKUN010000039.1 coordinate 16,062, forward strand.
CGCTTCGAACGAGAGCCGCTCCCCGGTGCGCGGGTGCGTGAACGCCAGCCGTTCGGCGTGCAGGAACGGCCGCGTGAGGCGCTGCACCGCCCGCACGTCGTTGGCCACGCGTTTGTGCACGCCGCCATAGAGCGCGTCGCCCACGATGGGGTGCCCGATCGCGCTCAAGTGCACGCGGATCTGGTGCGTGCGGCCGGTGGCGATGGCCACGCGGATGAGCGTCAGGCCCGGCAGCGCCTTGGCCCACGTGACCCGCGTCACCGCGGCGCGCGCCCGGCGCGCCCGCGTCGAAATCTTCTCGCGATGCACTGGATCGCGGCCAATCGGCAGGTCGATGCGCTTGCGGTTGTGCACCGTGCCCCAGACGAGCGCCACGTATTCCTTCTCGACCTCGCGGTCGTGGAACTGGCGCGCCAGCTCCTGGTGCGCGGTGTCGTTCTTGGCCACGACCATCACGCCCGACGTGCCCTTGTCGAGGCGATGCACGATGCCGGGACGCGCCTCGCCGCCGATGCCGCTCAGGTCCTGCACGTGGTGCAGCAGCGCATGCACGAGCGTGCCGGTCGGATGTCCGGCGCCGGGATGCACCACGAGGCCGGCGGGCTTGTTGACCACGACGACGTCGGCGTCGTCGTGCAGGATCGGCAGCGGCAGGTCCTCGGGTTCGAGGGTGGATGGCGCCGGCGCCGGCACCTCCACCGTCACGACGTCGCCCGGCCGCACGGCCGTGTTCGCCTTCGGCGTCGCCACGCGAGGCATCGACACGCGGCCGTCGTCGATGAGGCGCTGCACCTGGGCGCGCGAGTGGTTCGGCAGTTCGTTCGCGAGGAACTTGTCGAGGCGGAGGCCCTCGTGGTCGGGGCCGATCTCGAACGTGTATGGGGTCATGTGGCCTGGCGCCCGGCGGCGGGCGCCCTAGAACGATCCGCGTTTCCGGGCCGGCGCGGCCGGCGCGGCAGCGGTGCCGGCGCGCTTCGACAGCCAGGCCAGCATCACCACGCTGAGCGGCACGAGCACCAGCGAAATGAGCTGCGAGGTGGAGAACATCGCCACGGCGCCGCGATCGTCGCCGCGGAAGAACTCGATGATGAAGCGCGACACGCCGTAGATGAGCACGAACTGCCAGAAGGTGCGCCCCGGATACGGCTTGCCCCGCCGTTCGAGCGTGAGCACGGCGAGCAGGATGACGAGGCCGGCGAGCGACTCGTAGAGCTGCGTCGGGTGCAGCGGCACGTTGAGCGGCGTGCCGACGTTGAGCGCCGCCGCCGGATCGGTGAAGGTCACGGCCCAGGCGACCTGCGTGGGTTTGCCGTAGCAGCAGCCGGCCGCGAAGCAGCCGAGGCGCCCGACCATGTAGCCGAGCGCGATGCCGGGCGCGAAGAGATCGCCCGACGTCCAGAGCGGCAGCTTGTGCTTGCGCAGCTGGTAGACACAGGTGAGCGAGGCGGCGATGAGGCCGCCGTAGAACACGCCTCCCGAGCGGAGCAGCGAGAAGAACTCCTCGCGGCTGCTCGTGAAGTGGTCGAAGTCGACGATGAACAGCAGGCCCTTGGCGCCGACGAGCGCCGCGATGATGACCCAGATGCCGAGGTCGAGCACGCGGTTGCCGTCGAAGCCGGCGGCCGTGGCCCGCCTGACCGCCATCCACAGGCCGAGCAGGTAGGCGGCGGCCAGCAGCACGCCGTACGTGTAGATCGTGACCGGGCCGGCCTCAAGCAGGATTGGGTGCACGTCGATATCCCAGGACGTCGAGCACGACGTCGAGCAGGAGGAACACCACGCCGACCGAAATGGCCGCGTCGGCGATATTGAACGCCCAGAAGTGCCAGGTGCCCCAGTAGGCGTCCACGAAGTCGAGCACGTAGCCAGCCGTCGCGCGATCGATGAGATTGCCGATGGCGCCGCCGAGCACGCCGGCAAGGCCCAGCCTCGCGAGCCGCTGCTCTTCCGGCAGGCTCGCCGCGTACCACGCCACGCCGGCCAGGGCGGTGCCGGCCACGAGCATGAGCACCAGCGTCTTGAAGGGGAAGTCGACGCCGTTCAGCATGCCGAATGCCGCGCCGGTGTTGTGCACGCGCGTCAGACTCAGCCAGCCGGCGAAGACGTCCACGCTCTCGTGCAGTTCGAGGCGCCCGCGCACGAGCGCCTTGGTCCACTGGTCGAGGACCACGACGACGACGGCGATGATGAGCTCGAGCCGGCGCATGACGTGTTACAGGCTGACCGCTTCGGCCAGCGCCTCGACACAGCGCGGGCACAGGCCTTCGCGGCCGGCGGCGGCCGATACTTCGGGCACAACACGCCAGCAGCGCTCGCACTTGGTGCCGTCGGCGCGTGTGACGACGACCACCGGCGCGTCGTCGGCGCCACCCGCGGTGACGCGCACGGCCGACACGCCGAAGAGCATCGGCAGCGACGCGTCATAACGCTGCAGCAGATCGAGCGTGGCACCCGACGCCTGCAGCTCCACCGCCGCCGAGAGATTGCCGGCGATGGTCTTGTCCTGGCGCTTTTGTTCGAGCGCGACGTTCACCACGTCGCGCACGGCGCCCAGCCGGGCCCAGCGCTCGACAAGGTCGTCGTCGCGCAGTCCCGCAAGGTCGCGCGGGAAGAGCGCCATGTGCACCGACGCCTCGCGCGTGCCGGGCAGGCCGCGCCAGAGTTCGTCCATCGTCACCGACAGAATCGGCGCCAGCAGACGCGCGAGGCCGTCGACCACCGTGAACATCACCGTCTGGCCCGAGCGCCGCGCCGGCGACTTCGCGCCGAACGTGTACATCCGGTCCTTCGTGACGTCCACGTAGAAGGCGCTCACGTCTACCGTGATGAACTGGTTGGCCAGCTGGAACACGGTGGGGTAGTCGTAGGCGTCGTAGGCCTCGATAATCTTCGTGGCCACGTCGGCGTATTTCGCCAGCATCCAGCGATCGACTTCCTCGAGCCGGTCGACCGGCACGCGGTCTTCCGCCGGGTCGAAGTCATACAGGTTGGCGACGAGCACACGCAGCACGTTCCGGATCTTCCGGTAGGCCTCGGTCGTGCGCGTCAGGATCTCCTTGCCGATGCGGATGTCCTCGCGGTAGTCCACCATCGACGCCCACAGGCGCAGGATCTCGGCGCCGCCCTGCTTGATGACGTCCTGCGGCGATACGCTGTTGCCGAGCGACTTGGACATCTTGCGTCCGTCCTCGGCCATCACGAAGCCGTGCGTGAGCACCTGATTGAAGGGGGCGCGGCCGCGCGTGCCGATGCCGACGAGCAGCGAGCTGTGGAACCAGCCGCGGTGCTGGTCGCTGCCTTCGAGATAGATGTCGGCCGGCCAGCGGTGATCCTCGCGGAACGGCAGCACGGCCTCGTGGCTCGAGCCGGAATCGAACCAGACGTCAAGGATGTTCGACTCGCGCTCGAACTCCGTGCCGCCGCACGACGGGCAGGTGAGTCCGGGCGTGACGAACTCCGCGAGCGGGCGTTCGTACCACGCGTCGGCGCCGTAGGTGTCGAACACGGTGGCCGCCTGCTCGACCAGCTCCTTCGTGAGCACGGCCGTGCCGCACTTCACGCAGTCCATCGCCGGGATCGGCACACCCCAGGCGCGCTGCCGCGAGATGCACCAGTCGGGCCGGTTGGCGATCATGCCGTCGATGCGGGCGCGGCCCCAGCTCGGGATCCAGCGCGTGTCGGCGATGGCCGTGAGCGCCTTCTGCCGCAGGTCCTGCGCTTCCATGGCGATGAACCACTGCGCGGTCGCCAGGAAGATGACCGGGTTGTGGCAGCGCCAGCAGTGCGGGTACGAATGGTGGAAGTCTTCGCGGTGCCACAGGCGTCCGGCGGCGAGGAGCGCCGCTTCCACGTTGGGATTGGCCTTCCACACCTGCTGCCCGGCGAACTGCTCGACGGTCTCGTTGTAGTGGCCGCCGGCATCGAGCGGCGCGTAGATGTCGAGGCCGTACTTGACGCCCGTGTGATAGTCGTCGGCGCCATGGCCGGGCGCGGTGTGCACGGCGCCGGTGCCGGCTTCGAGCGTCACGTAGTCGCCGACAACGGCGAGCGAGTCGCGTTCGTAGAGCGGGTGCCGGAACACCAGCCGCTCCATCGTGGCGCCGGGGAACGTGGCGAGCAGCGTGTCGAAGCTGCGGCCGGTCTTCGCGGCCACCGACGCCGCCAGCTCCTTGGCCACGATGACGGCCGTGCCGTTCACGTCGTAGGCGCCGTACTCGAAGTCCGGATGGAAGGCGATCGCCAGGTTCGACGGGATGGTCCATGGCGTCGTCGTCCAGATGAGCACCGACACGGGCCGGCCGGCGAGCGCCGGGATCCGTCGCACGGCCTCCTCGTGGCTCGCCTCGCTCAGCGGGAACTCGACGGTGATCGAGGGCGAGACGTGCGGCTCGTACTCCACCTCCGCTTCGGCCAGCGCCGTGCGGCAGTGGGTGCACCAGTGCACCGGCTTCTTGCCCTTGTAGACCATGTCCTTCGCGACAAAGGCGCCGAGCGCCCGCACGATGGCCGCCTGGTAGCGGAACGCCATCGTGAGATACGGGTCGTCCCACCTGCCGATGACGCCGAGGCGCTTGAAGCCCTCACGCTGGATGCCGACGTACTTCTCGGCGTACTTGCGGCATTCGCGCCGGAAGTCGGCCACCGACATCTCGCGCTTCTTCGGCCCGAGCTCGCGGTCGACCTTCAGTTCGATCGGCAGGCCGTGGCAGTCCCAGCCAGGCAGGTAGGGCGCGTCGAAGCCGAGCATGTTGTGCGACTTGACGACGAAGTCCTTGAGGATCTTGTTGAGCGCCGTGCCGATGTGAATCTCGCCGTTGGCGTAGGGCGGCCCGTCGTGCAGCAGGTAGGTCGGCGCGCCCTTGCGCGCGGCGCGAATCTGCCCGTAGAGGTCCATCGCGTCCCAGCGCGCCACCGTCTCGGGTTCGGCCGTCTGCAGGTTGGCCTTCATCGAGAAGGCCGTGCGCGGCAGGTTGCACGTGTCTTTCCACTCAGCCATAGGGATTCCGCTATTGTACTGCGGGAACCGGGGCGCCCCGGCCGCTGGCGGGCCCCGCCAGCCGCCGTCCAAAGGGTAAAGTGTGGAGATGGTGCACGAGACCACGCTCGAGAACGGACTGACCCTGCTGGTGCAGGAGGTGCACACGGCGCCGCTGGCGTCGGTCTGGTGCTGGTACAAGGTCGGGTCGCGCGACGAAGGCCCCGGCGTGACCGGCGTCTCGCACTGGGTCGAGCACATGAACTTCAAGGGGACGGCCAACATCCCCCGCGACCAGGTCAAGGGGATCATCGAGCAGTTCGGCGGGAGCTGGAACGGCTACACCTGGATCGACCAGACCACGTATCTCGAGACGGCCTCGGCCTCGGCCCTCGATCGCATGCTCTTCATCGAGGCCGAGCGTATGGCGAGCTGCCTCTACGCGCCCGAGGACTGCGAGTCGGAACGCACCGTCATCATCTCGGAACTCCAGGGCGGCGAGAACGATCCCGAGCAGCGCCTCGATACCGAGATCACGGCCACCGCCTTCAAGGCGCATCCCTACCGGCACCCGACCATCGGCTGGCTCTCGGATCTGAAGACGATGACCCGCGAGGACCTCTTCGGCCACTATCGGCGCTACTACGTGCCGAACAACGCCACGCTCGTCGTCGTGGGCGACGTGGACACGACGGATGTCGTGCGGCGCGTGCAGCAGCGGTTCGGCGGCATCGTGTCGGGCGTGCCGGCGCGGCGGCCCACCACGGTCGAGCCGCCGCAGGGCGGCGAGCGCCGCGTGCATCTGCGCAAGCCCGGCACCACGGCCTACTGGCGCGCCGTGTTCCACGCGCCGGCCTTCACCGACGCCGACTTCTTTCCGATGCTCGCCCTCGACGCGATGCTCACGGGCGCCTCCGGTCTGAACATCTGGTCGGGCGGCGGCGTGGCCACGCCGCAGCGCAGCGCGCGGCTCTACCGCGGCCTCGTCAACACCGGATTGGCCTCCTCGGTGGGTGGCTTCCTTGCTCCCACCGCCGAGCCGTTCCTCTACTCGATTGCCGCCACCGTCGCCCACGGCCAGTCCAGTGCGGCCGTCGAGCGCGCGGTGCTCGAGGAATGTGCCCGGCTCGCCGCTGACGGACCGCGCCCGCAGGAAACGGACAAGGTGCTGGCCCAGCTGCGCGCGCGTTTCGTGTTCGACGCCGGCAGCGTCACCGACCTGGCGCACCAGCTCGGCTACTTCGCGACGATCGCGAGCTGGCGCGACTGGACCACGATCGGCGAGCGGCTCGCCGCCGTGACCCCCGAGGCCATCCACGCCGCGGCCCGGAAGTACCTCGTGGCCGACAACCGCACCATCGGCATCTTCGAACCCACGACCGGCGAAAGCGAGGCTCTGTAATGGCGCTGGCCCCCGTGCGCCGCGTGCTCCCGAATGGCCTCACGGTCCTTACCGCGCGCAATCCGCTCATCCCGGCCGTGTCGATGGCCATCGGCGTGAATGCCGGCGCCACGGCCGACCCGGCGGCGGCGCCAGGCACGGCGGCGCTCACGGCGCGTGTGCTCGACAAGGGCACCACCCGCTACGACGCCGATGCCATCGCCGACGAACTGGAAGGGCGGGGCGCCTCGTTGTCGGTGGGCGCCGGGCGACAGCAGATCGTCGTGAGCGCGACGTGTCTCGTGGACGACATCGGCGCCGTGCTGCCGGTGGCCTGCGCGGTGGCGCGCCAGCCGACGTTCCCCGAACAGGAAGTAGCGACGCGCCGGGCGGAGCTCATCACCGGCATCCAGGAAGCTGCGGACGATCCCGGCTCGGTCGCGGTGGACGCCCTGTATGCCGCGCTCTACCCCGGTGGCCACCCGCTCGGCCGGCCGGTGCGGGGCACGCAGGAGGCCGTGGCCGCGCTGGCACGCACCGACCTGGCGGCCTTCCACCAGCGCTACTTCGTGCCTGGCGCCGCCACCGTCGTGGCGGTCGGCGATCTGGACGCCGAGGCGCTGGCCGATCGCATCAGCCGCGAGTTCGCCGACTGGAGCGGCCTGCCCACGCGGATCCCGGTGCCGCCGGCGCCCGCCCCGCGCACCGACCGCGCCCTCATCGTCAAGGCGATGCCCGACAAGTCGCAGGCCGATGTCGCCTACGGCAACGTGGGCCTGGCGCGTCGTGACGCCGACTACTACGCGGCGCTCGTGATGAACAACGCACTCGGGCAATACGCGCTCGGCGGCCGGCTCGGCGACAGCATCCGCGAGCGCCAGGGCATGGCCTACTACGTCTTCAGCAGCATGGATGCCGGGCTCGACGCCGGGCCGCTCATGGTGCGGGCCGGTGTCTCGAGCGAGAACGTCGAGCGCACGATCGCGTCGATCGACGCCGAGTTGACCGCCGTGCTCACGGCCGGCTTCACGGCCGCTGAAGTGGACGATGCCAAGCGCTATCTCATCGGCTCGCTGCCGCGGCAGCTCGAGACCAACGCCGGCATCGCCGGCTTCCTGCTGTCGGCCGAGGTCTACGGACTCGGCATCGACCACGACGTCCGCCTGCCGCAGCGCGTCGCGGAGGTGACGCACGACGACGTGGCGCGGGTGGCCCGCCGGCTGCTCGACCCGGCCCGCGCGGTCGTGGTGGTGGCAGGCCCGTGGAGCGGTCCGGCCGCATGAGGCAGGCCACCGCGCCCGTCCGCGCCGTGTTCTTCGACGTGGACTTCACCCTCATCCATCCCGGGCCGCGCTTCCATGGCCCGGGCTACGCGGCCACCTGCGCGGAATACGGCATCCGCGTCGACGCCGCAAGCTTCGACGCCGCCGTGGCGTTCGCGCAGCCGATGCTCGACGATCTCGCCGATCCGCTGTACGACCACGACCTCTTCATCAACTACACCGCCACCATCATCGAGGAGATGGGCGGCACGGGCGACGGCGTACGCCGCGCGGCCGCCGAGATCTACGAGGCGTGGGCGGCCAACCACCACTTCGACCTGTACGACGACGTGCACGACGTCCTCCCGACGCTCGCGGCGCAGGGGCTCGAACTCGGCGTCATCTCCAACTCGCACCGCTCGCTCGAGGCGTTCACAGAGTACTTCGCGCTCGACCGCTACGTGCGCACGCACGTCTCGGCGCATCCGGCGCGCTACATGAAGCCGCATCCGAGCATCTTCGAGGCGGCGCTCACGGCCGCGGGCGTCACCGCGGGCGAGGCGCTGATGGTGGGCGACAGCCTGAAGGCCGACGTGCACGGCGCGCTCGGCGCCGGTCTGCGCGCGGTGTGGCTGCGGCGGTCGGGCGCGGATTCGGCGGCCCGGCCTGGCCATGTGCCGCTCATCCGCCGGCTGCATGAACTGCCGCCGCTCCTCTGGCCGGAACCGCCGGCGCGCTGAGCCGCGCCACGCGCCGGACTTCCCGCCGGCCACCCCGACTCGATACACTCGGCACTCCGATGTCTGAGCTGCGCTTCCGCGATCTGCACTCCGCCGACGAATTCCGCCAGGTGATGGACCTGGAGGCCCAGGTCTGGGGTTTCACCGACCTGAACGACATGGTGACCCTGCCCGTCTTCACGATCACCGTGAAGCGCGGCGCCATCCTGATTGGCGCCTACGACGAGACCGACCGCATGGTCGGGTTCGTCTACTCGATTGTCGGCATGAAGCCCGGGCAGGTGTTGCAGTGGTCGCACATGCTCGGCGTGCTGCCCGAGTACCGCAACAGCGGCCTCGGCCGCGCGCTGAAGCTGGCGCAGCGCGACCGGGCACTGGCGCAGGGCTACGAGCTCATCGAGTGGACCTACGATCCGCTGCAGGCGATGAACGCGCACCTCAACTTCACGAAGCTCGGCGTCGTGGCGGAGGAGTATCACCGCAATGTTTACGGCGAGTCGACGAGCGTGCTGCACAAGGGCACGCCGACGGACCGCCTGGTGGCGCAGTGGTGGATCGCGAGGCCGCACGTGGCGCGGCGGGTGACGCCGGGCGAACTCATCCCGGTGACCACGCACGAGATCGCGGACGCGGCGCCCATCAACACCACGCACCCGGCGCAGGCGTGGCTGGCCAATTCGGATATCTATCTGGCGCGCGACGACCGGCGGCTCATGCTCGAAATTCCGATGGGTTTCACCGACATGCAGCGCGAGGCGCCGGCGCTGGCCCTCGAGTGGCGCATGCAGACGCGCGAGATCTTCGAAACCTACTTCCGGCGCGGCTACCGCGTCGTCGACTTCTACCTCGATCGGCCGCATCACCGCGGCCGCTATCTGCTCGCGAAGAAAGACGCCTGACGGTATCCGCGGTCCGGCCCCGGCCGGCTAGCCCGGGGGCCAGGCGAGTGTGCGTCCGCCGAGCACGTGCAGGTGGATGTGGAACACGGTCTGGCCGGCATCGCCGTTGCAGTTGAAGACCGTGCGATAGCCGCGGGCGGCCACGCCGCGTTCGGCGGCGATCGCCGCCGCCCGCCGCACCATCACGCCGACGAGCCGATCGTGGTCGTCGCCGAGATCGTTCAGCGTGGCGACGTGCGCGCGCGGCACCACCAGCACGTGCAGCGGCGCCTGGGGATTGATGTCTTCGAAGGCGACGACATCGTCGTCCTCGAACACTGTCTTCGCGGGAATCTCGCCGCTCACGATCCGGCAGAACAGGCAGTTCATGCCGCGAGTATAGGCAGGCGCTGCCGTGTGTGACAAACCGTCGCGTCCGCGTGTCATGATACGCGGGACCAATCCCCCTGACCCAGGCACCATGCCGCCTCCATGGAACGGCGGCCGCACGCACGGAGAACTCACATGATCGACAAGTACAAGGCTCTCGAAGGTCTCGCCACCACGCTCGGCGTGCGCAATTTCTCGATGAAGGAAGCCGGCGGCAAGGTGCAGATCGCCGGCACCACGACCTACGCGCTCGAACGCGACCTGCTGTGGGACGCGATCAAGAAGCACGCCGGCTGGGAGAACGAAGTGGCGGCCGATGTGCGCGCCGAACGTACCGACATCCACGGCATCCACGTGGTGAAGCCGGGCGAGTCGCTGTCGAAGATCGCCAAGGTCCACCTCGACGACGCCAACCGCTACATGGACATCTTCAACGCCAACAAGGACACGCTGAAGAGCCCCGACCTCATTCATCCCGGCCAGGAACTCGTCATTCCGAACCGTTAGTCTACGGACGCTGCGCCACGGCCACGCGGGGAATGCCCTGCAGGTCGTGGCGGAGCGTGAGTTCGGCCCCCAGCCCCGCCGCGGTGAGCACACCGGTCACCGCCTTCGCCTGTCCCATCCCAATTTCCATCACCAGCACGCCACCGGGCTTGAGCGCGGTCGTGGCCGCCTGTGCGATGGCGCGGATGTCGCGCAGACCGTCGTCGCCGCCGTAGAGCGCCTCCCGCGGCTCGTGGTCCCGCACTTCGGGTGCGAGTGACGGCGCGTCGGTCTCGCGCACGTAGGGCGGGTTCGAGACGATGACGTCGAAGGCGCCGGCGATGCCTGTGAGATACGACGTCTCGACGAAGGTGATGCGTGCGCCGACCTCGTGCGCGGCGGCATTGCCGCGCGCGATCGTGAGGGCGTCGGCCGCGATGTCGGTGGCCACGACCTGCGCCGAGGGCAGCTCGAGCGCGAGCGTCACCGCAAGGCAGCCGCTGCCGGTGCCGATGTCGGCGAGGCGCGGCGTGCGGCGGCCCATCGCCGCCGCCTTCGCTTCGTCGACGATGAGTTCCGTTTCCGGCCGCGGAATCAGCACACCCGGGCCCACGAGGAACTCGCGGCCGTAGAACTCCTGCGTGCCGCGGATGTAGGCCATCGGCTCGCGCCGCACACGCCGCGCCACGAGCGCATCGAAGGCGGCGCGGAAGGCGCCGATGCCGCGCGCGCCGATCGTCTGCGCGTCCACGGCGCGTTCGTCCTCGTCACGTCGCACGAGCCAGGCGGCCCGGTCCCAGCCGAGCGCGTCTCTGGCCAGCAGCTCCGCATCGAGCGCGGCTTCGGCTCTGGGGATGCCGGCGGCCTCGAGGCGCCGCCTCGCGCCGTCGGCCAGTTCGCGGAGGCGCATGGGGTGGCTTACTTCTTCGCCGGGTCGGCGTCGGCTGACGGATTCGAGTCGGTCGCTTCCTTCAGGCGTTCGGCCTGGTAGTGCGTGATGACCGCATCGAGCAGTTCGGCGAGGTCGCCGTTCAGGACGGTCGGCAGCTGGTGGGTGGTGAAGTTCACCCGGTGGTCGGTGATGCGGCTCTGCGGGAAGTTGTAGGTGCGGATCTTCTCGCTGCGTTCGCCGGTACCGACCTGGCCGCGACGTTCCTTCGCCTGGGCGTCCTGCTGCTTCTGCAGCTCGATCTCGTAGAGCCGCGCCCGCAGTACCTTCATCGCCTTCGCGCGGTTCTTGATCTGCGACTTCTCGTCCTGCTGCGACACGACGAGGCCGGTCGGCAGGTGGGTGATACGGATGGCGGAGTAGGTCGTGTTGACGCTCTGGCCACCGGGGCCGCTCGAGCAGAACGTATCGATGCGCAGGTCCTTCTGCTCGATGTGCACGTCCACTTCCTCGGCTTCGGGCAGCACGGCCACGGTGGCCGTGGAGGTGTGGATACGGCCGCTCGCTTCCGTGTCGGGCACACGCTGCACGCGGTGCACGCCGCTCTCGAACTTCAGCCGGCTGTAGACCTTCTGGCCTTCGATGTTGACGATGACCTCGCGGATGCCGTGGCCGATCTCGCTGAGCGACATCACGTCCATCTTCCAGCCCTGCTTTTCGACGTAGCGGCTGTACATCCGGAAGAGGTCGCCGGCAAAGAGCGCCGCTTCCTCGCCGCCCGTGCCGGCGCGGATTTCGAGGATGACGTTCTTCTCGTCGTTCGGATCCTTCGGCAGGAGCAGGATCTTGATCTCGGCGAGCAGCACGTCCTTGCGGGCGGCGAGGCCCTTGAGCTCGTCGGCCGCCATCTCCGCCATGTCGGCATCGCCGCTCGCCACGAGCTCGCTGGCGTCGGCGATCTGCGCCTCGAGCTGGCGGTAATCGCGGTATGCGAGCACCAGCGGCTCGATTTCGGCGAGCGCCTTGGCCTGCTTGCGGTATTCGTTGGCGTCGCTCTGGACGTCCTGCGACGACATCGCGGCCGCGATGGCCTCGTAGCGTCCTTCCACGCTGGCCAGCTTGTCGAACATCTCGCCTTTACCTCGCGGCCACGCCGCTGCCGCCCGACACGGGGGGCAGGAACGCGACCTCATCGCCGTCGGTGACCGCGGTGGTCATCCGCGCGTAGTTCAGATTCACCGCGCACGACATCGAGCGTGCATACGCCTCGGCGGCCGGGTGCGCGGCGACGAGCGCCGCCCACACATCCGCCACGGTGGTGGCGCCGGGCACGTCGAGCGTCAGCTCACCGGCGCCCACCAGTTCCCGCAGCCGCGCGAAGAGCTTCACGTTCACGCGCATGCGATCTTCAGCGCCGCCTCGCGCGCTGCCTCGTCGTTGGCGTCGGCCGTGGCGCCTTCGATCCAGACCTCGCCGCCGTCGAAGTGTTCGTGCTTCCAGATCGGCACGATCTGCTTGATGCGTTCGATGGCGTAGCGGCAGGCGGCGAAGGCATCGGCGCGGTGCGGCGTGGCCACGGCGATGACCACACTGGCCTCGCCGATCTCGAGCCGGCCCGTGCGGTGGTGGATGGCCATGCGGGCCCCGGTCCAGCGCGCTTCGGCTTCCGCGATGATGATGCCGAGCGCCTTTTCGGCGAGCGGCGCGTAGGCTTCGTAGTCGAGCCAGAGCACTTTCCGGCCCACGTTGTGGTCGCGCACCAGCCCGACGAAGGTCGTGACGGCGCCCGCGCCGGGGCCCTCCACCGCACGGAGCACGGCCTCGGCCGACAGGGGGGCGCTCGTGATGGCGGTGGCGGACGTCATTGCCGGCAGCCTGAAAGTATAGCGGGTCGCGGGGATCCGGGCCGGATCAGCCCCGCCGCGTCGCCCACTGATGATCCAGCGGGCGATGGCCGGCGCCCAGAGGCACGCCGGCCCGCATCGCCTCGCGCACGTAGGCCTGCGCGGCCCGCGCCGCGGCCTCCACGTCATCGCCCAGCGCCAGTCGCGCCGCCATCGCCGCCGCGAAGGTGCAGCCGGTGCCGTGCGTGTGCACGCCGGGCACGCGCGGCCCCGTGAGGTGTACGACACCAGCCGGCGTGACGAGCACGTCGACGATGTCGTCGCGGTCGAGATGTCCGCCCTTCACCACTACGGCGCCCGCCCCCATCGCGAGAATCGCCCGCCCGGCGGTGGCCGCGTCCTCGAGCGAACGAATCGACAGGCCGGTGAGCACTTCCGCTTCGGGGATGTTCGGCGTGACGACGCGAGCGGCCGGCACGAGGCGCCGGCGCACCGCGTCCACGGCCTCGGCGGCGAGCAGATGGTCGCCGCTCTTGGCCACCATCACGGGGTCCACGACCACGTCTTGCAGGTGATGGCGCGTGATGGCCTCGACCACGGCCTCGACGATCGCGGCCGTGGCGAGCATGCCGGTCTTCACTGCGTCGCAGCCGAGGTCGGTGACCACGGCGTCGATCTGCGCGGTGACGAACTCTGGCGGCGCCAGGTGCACGCCGGTCACCGCCACGGTGTTCTGCGCGGTGAGCGCGGTGATGGCCGAGGTGCCGTAGACGCCGAGCGCGGCGAAGGTCTTGAGGTCGGCCTGGATGCCGGCCCCGCCGCCCGAATCGCTGCCGGCGATTGTCAGTGCTGTACGCATGTTGATACCATTCCGCGCATGCTGAACCCTCGCGCCGCCGTTTCCGCCCCCGCCGCCCGTCCGGACGCCCGTCTCGCGAGCGCCGGAGTTGCCGCCGGTGCAGTGCTCTTCGCCACCGCGCTGACGGGCGCGGCCTCGCAGGTCAGCCTCACGCTGCCCGGCACGATGATTCCCTTCACCGCGCAGCCGGTGGCCGTGCTGCTGGCCGGCGCAGTGCTCGGCGCCCGCCTCGGCGCCGCCAGCCAGGCGCTGTATCTGGCCGCTGGCATCGTCGGCGCGTCGATGTTCGCATGGTCGCCCGTGCTGCTGCCAGGCGCCGCGCGCCTTCTCGGCCCGACCGGCGGTTTCCTGATGGCGTTCCCGGTGGCCGCGTTCGTCGCGGGCCTGCTGAGCGAGCGCGGTCTCACGCGCCACTACGCCGGCGCGGTGCTGACGATGCTGGCCGGTGCGGCGGCCCTCTACGCGGGCGGCATCGCGTGGGCGATGGTGACGCTGCCGGGTGCGTCGTTCGCCGCGTTCCTGCCCTACGCGGTGGCCGACGCCGTGAAGGTGCTGCTCATCGCCGCGGCCGTGCCGGCGCTGCGCCGCGCGTTCGCGCGCTAGGCGCCCCGGCGCCGGGCGTAGCCGTCGTCTCCTGACGGCCGAACACCAGGAAGTACTGGAACGGCAGGAACGTCTCACGCCGCCGCAGCACGAGGCCGGCGCGCGTGGCGTCGCGCTCCACCGCCTCCGGCGGCACGCGTTCGTCAGGATCGGGTCCGGGGCCCGCGCCGCCCGGCTTGAAATCCACGATGCCGATGAGGCCGCCGGGCTTGAGCGCGCGGCCCAGATTGGCGAGCAGCGTCTCGCGGTCTTCGATTTCGTGGAGCACGTCGACGACGAGCGCGGCGTCGAGCGCGCCGGCCGGCAGCGCCGGGTCGCTGCCGCGGCCGAGCACGGGCGTGACGTTCGCCAGCCCTTCGCGCCGCACCCGCCGCGTGGTCGCCGCCAGCATCTCCTGCTGCACGTCCTGCGCGTAGACCTTGCCGTTCGGTCCGACGCGGCGTGCCAGCC